>JBBQTL010000116.1:0-17306 GCA_038213285.1 Chitinophagales bacterium | reverse complement strand
TAGATCTTTACGGTTTAAAAAACTGCCGCTTATTAAAGTATACTGCGATTCTCCTGCCAACCCCAGTTTTAATTTTTGAGTGATACCAAACTCAAGATAATCAAAATTGATTTTGCTGGCGAGAATATTAGGTATTCCCTTTCGCCAGCTTACGGCAAATGTTGGCCATTTACTACCCAATATTACTTTCTCTTTGGGTTCCCGGATATATTTTTGCATGGGTGTATACTCAAGACCAATGGTATTATAAAATGCATGGTATGACTCAAACCGGATGGCTTCGTTGTTGCTAAGATTTCGGCCTATCCAGGATGAATCGTATTTGTCATTCGTCTTATAATCCTCCACGCTTCGCCTGACTGTATATTCAAATTTATTCTCCAGCACCAATCCATTTAACAGTTCTACCCGGTGGCCAAATTCAACCCCTTCTTTTAAATAAATATTGCTTCTTTTTAATTGATTGATCCAGGCATCACCGGCGAATATCTGACTAAATTCTCTTCCCACATTGATGAAATAAAAGCCCCTGCTAAATGGGTTGTACAATTTCGAAAAACCAACCGCACCCTGAATATCTTTATTTCTGATGCCATAACTGGTTCTCGTATTCAGTGAGATGCTCTTTTTGTTTTTGTATGTTTTGTGGAGATAAAAATTATAGCCAATGCGTCCGCCACCTAACTGCAAGGGCTGGTACAAATCAGGTATGGTGGCAAAGATCATTAACCGCTCTTTACGCCAGTTGTGATTGTCAATACCTGCAATGAATAATTTTTTCATCGTGATTTTATTATTGTACCTATCCACCGAGTCAAGATAAGCTACGGTAGTATGTGCTCTCTTAATACTGTCCTTATAATTTATAAACAATAATTCTTTTTGAGTGAGTGGTTCTTTACGAATGGTTTCCCAAAAACTACTGTCTCTTTCATAAGCCTGCTGTGCAGTTTTGCTCACTTCTGTGGTAAAATGTTTTGATGAAAAACTGGTGTCAATTGTATAGTCGCTATACAGGGCAAGGGTTCTTCCGCTAAGCGATTTTTTGCCTGCCTTTGTAATATAAGTAAAGTCCTGCCGAACAGGCATCCATGCTTTATTATTCACCCATTCATATTGCTGGTCCACCGAAAAATAATCATACTCTGTTAAATGAAATTTGGGCATTTCAAAATGTGAACTGAGTAAAACCCAGGCACTATCCATAATCTCCATTTCGCCGGTAACCAGTGCGTTGCCCAATTTGGTTGGTGTAACTTTTATTGTGTAAATAGTGTGGTTATTTTCTTTTCGGATCCGAAGTGTTTTATACTTGTAGGCAACCAACCCACTGTTGCTAACGGGCGAAAGCATTGGCATGGCAGAAAGCGCCGGCAACTGAACCAGGTTTTTATAGAAATTAAAATCGCCGTCGGTGGTGGTGAGATAAAAAAGGCTTTCACTGTTGCCCCTTATTTTTACGGCGGTTCTTTCTTCTTTTATTCTGTTGGGATAGGCATGATCTACCGTTAGCAATACTTCCGCCATATTCATCGCATCCAGTTCCTTTTGCAACCGGGTAGTGGTGTCCTTATTCTTCTTTTTAGGTTTAGATGAAAACCCATTTTCATCAACCGCTTTAATATAGATATTGCAGCTATAGGTTCCTGCATTTTTAAGATGGGCTTCTTTATTACGAATAACATTTCGCACTATATCCTCTGCATGATCTTTCCGGGTACCCACTACCTGTACCTCTCCAAGCAGCTTTCCCATATCCGCCTCCAATATTGCATTGAGTGTAAAATTCTGCGTAATCACAACTGTAAGTGTATTGATTTTATACCCCATCATGGTAATGAGTACATCATATTTGCCGGGCTCTAATTGTATCTTAAAATTGCCATTATTATCTGTGGTGGTGCCGGATTTCAGTTCTTTGATACTTACAGAAGCATAAGCAATGGGCTCCATCCGGGCATTGGTAATTTTCCCGGAGAGTATATATTCCTGTGCCCGTGCCGGCAACACCAACAAAACGGAACAACAGTAAAACAGTAAGCGTAACGTTATAATCAAATGGACAGGTTTATTAAACTGCCGCAATGTATTGCGGTTGTACCAGACTTAATAGCGCATTGCCGGTTTGGGATCAAAAGGATTTGTTAATTCATTGCGATTGAATAAGCTGCATAAAAAAATGCCATGGATTTAGCCATGGCATTTTTTATAAAATAAGCAAATATTAATTGAAGATATAGCGTAGCCCCATTTGCACCTGGAACCTTGATCCCTGTCCAGTGCTGTTCAGGAAAGAGCTGGTCAACGGAATTTGATTGTTTGCATCCAGGTAAGGGAAACTGTAAACCGGTTTTCCTGCATTGGCACCAGTGGTTTCTACTTTTACAAAATTCAACAGGGCAGTCCTGTTTGTTGTTTTGAAAGTACCCCAGTTTTTATTCAGCAAATTACCAAAGTTTAATATGTCCATAGTAAAACGAATGGTATTGCGTTTACCTCCAACTGATACAAATAAATCCTGTGTAAAATTAAGGTCCATCTTTTTGTAGAAAGGCAATAACAAACCGTTTCTTTCGGCATATTGTCCCCTGCGTGTACTTAGGTATGGATCCTGGTTGATGTAAGCATCCAACTGGTTCCATAAAATTTGCGGAGTACGCAAATCCGCAGCATTAGTCGCCTGCAACACAATATCAGATTGGGCAGCAGGTACATAAACAAGATCGTTGGTGTTTAGGCCATCATTGTTTACATCGCCGTTATACGCATAACTTGCGGTTCCTCCGTTGGCAGCTTCAAATGTAAAGCCGATTGAAGTAGCAAAATATTTTGCATATTCCAACCTGTAGGCCGCTGCTGCAATTACCCTGTGCGGTTGATAAAAATTAGAGTAGGACGTTACATCGGTATTGGGGTCTCCGCTTACAAAACGATCCCTCCAGATTGATTGTGCAATAGAACCTCCATCGTTTACGGAGCGGCTGTCACCATAACTATATGCAACCATAGTGTAAAGGTTTTTCACATTACGTTGTAATTGTAAAGTCAGGTTATAGCTATACCCTTTAGAAGTATTGGTCATCAGGGTGGCATCCGTAATAACAGGATTGGCGTCCGATACACCGCCTGCACCGCTGTATATTCTTGACGAAGCATAACGAATACGGTTGTCTGGACCTAACAGAGGCGTACCGGTAGTTGGCAGGTTGATATTTTGATGATACACCCCATTGATGTCTTTATTAAAAATCCCTTCCAATGTTCCGGTTATATCAAATGGAAGTTTGTGATCCACGGCAAAGTTGGCCCTGAATAACTGAGGGAATTTGAATTTTTTATCGGTGATTGCAAGATTGTACTGTGTGTTGGCTGCGCCATTTTGTGGCCTGTTCTCATCAACATCGGCATTAAACGCAGTTCCGGTGGTCCTTACAAAAGACCCGAAATCCACCCCATTGTTACTTGCCTGGTTGCTGATCCAAACAAATGGTGGTGCACCGGCAAAAATACCCAATCCACCCCGAAGCTGTGTTGTTTTGGCTCCCTTTACATCCCAATTAAACCCTACCCTTGGGCTCAGCAATACGGACGTGGAAGGAGCTCTACCGGTTTCAATCTTTTTTCCAACGCGGTAGGTTAAAGCATCTGCATTTGTATTGGCAATAAAGTTTTGTTCAAAAATCGGGATGTCGGCCCTTAACCCTGCAGTGATGGTAAAATTATTGGTGACACTCCATTTATCCTGTACAAAAAATCCCAACTGTATATTGGAAATATTGGCAAAAGGGAACTCGCCTCCTTTGCGGGCGGAATACCTTAATTCGTACCTGCTGGCGTTGGCATTCCCGGAATTCACACTGTTATAAAAAGAATCAAGGTTGGCAAAACGATAAGCGCCATAGTAATTTGGTGCAAAGCCGTTTTTAAATTTATTATAAGTGTTCTGCGTACCAAATGTAAGGTTGTGGGCCCCCTTGTACAAGGTGACAATATCGTTTAACTGCCAGGTATCTGTACTTAACTGGTTGAATGCAGTAAATGGTTCATAACCAAACGAAGTTAAAGAAAGGCCTGCCCCATTTTCAATATCTACCAATGGAAATACTCCACCCGGGCTGCTTCTGAAATCCCTTAACTGGTTATAACCAACTTGTAATTTATTGGACAGTTTATTACTGAGCCGTGTGTTTAATTCTGCAATAACGATATTGAAATTGTTATTGATTACGTAGGAAGAAGAAATAAATGGCATGGCTGTGATGCTCGGCTGACGGCTGTTACCAGGTGCCCCACTATTGCTTGGGGCAACGTTCCTGTAGGATTTCAGATAATAATAATTCACATTCAGTGTGCTCTTGCTGTTAATATTAAAATCTAGCCTTGCGGTGATTTTATCGCTATAGGTATCGTAGGTGTAGTTTTCGTATGCGCCTGCATCATACCCAAATTTGTCCTGTAAAAATTTCTTTAATACATCTAAGTCTTCTGCCCTTGCCTGCGAAACATTATTACCTGTTGAACCATTTCTGCTGGCTACACGGCTTGTCGCCGGCGTTGCCTCTCGTTGTTGTTCACCACTCACAAAAAAGAACAGTTTGTTCTTAATGATTGGCCCGCCAATACTTGCACCGCGGTTCTTAAATTCGAACTCCTGTCGTTGTACTTTGGTAGGGCCTACTTTTAAACCGGTTAGGCTGGGGCTTTTCCAAAAATTATAAACACTGCCTTTAAATTCGTTGGTACCGCTTTTGGTTACCGCATTAATACCTGCGCCGGTAAAATTTCCTAAGGTTACATCATAAGGCGCTATGTTTACCTGTATCTGTTCCAGTGCATCAATGCTAAATGGTTGTGAAGCTGTTTGTCCGCCAAGTGAACCCGAAAGCCCAAACGTGTTGTTGAAACTTGCACCATTCACCGTAAGGTTATTGTAGGCGCTGCTCCTGCCGCCAAAACTGCTTCCATTTGCCGTTGGGGTTAAACGGGTAAAGTCCTGTATGCTCCTACTGGTTGTAGGCAATCTGTCTATTTGCTGACGCGTAATTATTTCAGCAGAACCGGTGCGGCTTTTACTGAATACTTTATCACTCTTGCGGCCGGTTACAACCACTTCATTTAAGTTAGTGGTGCTTGCGATTAATTTAAAATCAGCTTTATAAGCTGTGCCCAGGCTCAAAAAAACATCCTCCTGTTTCCCTTCGTTAAAACCAACGAAAGTGGTGGTCAATAAATAAGGGCCACCTACCCGGATATTCGCTAAGTTGAACTGCCCGTTTTTACGGGAAGTAGTTACATACTTTGTTCCGGTTGGTTGATGAATGGCTGTAATGGTTGCTCCAGCCAATGGTGTTTGTCCTGCATCAAATACAGTTCCCTGTATTTCCGAGGTTGTTTCCTGTGCCTTTATAAAAAAGCCAAGCAATACAAAGATTGCTGTTAACAGGTTAATTTTTCTTCTCATAATCGTGGTTTTTTAATTTTGCGCAAAGTTGTTTTATAATTGATTCCAAAGTCCAGATGAATGATATCAAATCGTTAAGCCTTTTAACGATTTGTAGCTGGAATTCACTTTGTGAAGTGAATCCTTTCTATTCCACAAAAAGTTCAAATAGTATTAAACATAAAAACGCCATGATGTATTCATCATGGCGTTTATGCAATCGTTAAATATGTTATGTAATCCTACGGAACTAAAATATAAAAAAAACTAAAAACCGGCCTTAATTAAAAGTGTACCTGACACCTACCTGGCCCTGCCACCTTGAACCAAAACTAAGGCTCCATGGTACCTGGGTATTATTAAAATTAAACCCTTTACCAGCAAATGCACCACTTGTTCTGTTAACTGTGGTGAGAACGGTGTAAGCCTGGTTACTTACAAAATACTGACGGCCCCAGTCGTTATTCAACAGGTTGGTGATATTGAAGACATCAAAAGTAAACTGAAAGTCATGTTTCTTTCTTCCCAATGTAAGAAAAAAATCCTGTGCCAGTCGGGCATCTACTACGTGTTCCCACGGTGTGCTCCTTCCGTTTCTTTCTGAATAACTTCCCCTTCTTTTTGAAAGATGCGGATCATTCGCAATAAATGCTTCAAAGTCGGCCGATTGTTGTGCGGCGGTAGCAACAACTGTTGTATTGGATGAATTCAGCCGGTCAACGAATTTTATTTCTGAAGGATTATTGGGAACGTATATCAGATCGTTACCAAAGCGGGAATCACTGTTAAGGTCACCGTTTACAAGATAAGTAAAAGGCTGACCTGAATTACCATTATAGAAGAAAGCAAGTGATGTTTTTAAATGTTTAAAGTATTCATAATTCATTGAAAAAACGCCTGTAAAGCGGTGTTGTAACTGGTAGTTTGAAATAGCATTTTTAGGAGAATTTGGATCTCCTACCACTTGTACAAATTCATAATTTGACAGCGCAGTTGAACTTGCTCCACTGTTAACATCAGTAGCAGAGTTAAAATTATAAGTAAACTGGGTAAAGAAATGTTTCCATGTTTTGTTAACCGTTGCTCCAAGGTTTAAGGTATAGCCTTCGTTCGTATTACTCATTAAAATTGCGTAATTAAAAATTGGATTGATTCTTCTCAATGCATTCGAACTACCAAATGCAATTCTTTTATCAAATCCATTATTGTATGCCTGGTCAACTATCCCAGTTGCTGGTTTCAGGTTTACATCCTGGTACAAAACGTTGTTGAGCGTTTTTGAAACTATTGCTTCTATGGTTAGGTTTACATTCCCGGGAAGTTTCACGTCTGTTGCTGCGTTTATCCTTAACACCTGCGGAAATTTAAATTTCTTATCAATTAAAGTAACATCGTAACTGGCACCGGCCGGCGATGTTCCAATACTACTTTGTTGGGATACATTGGGATTAAAACCATTTCCCCCGTTTACATCAAACGGTGCGGCATTTGGTGTGTTGTCTGTCTGGCTGGTTGCCTTCAGCAATAATCCTGTATTACCAAATTGATTAGATACCCAAACAAACGGTACCCGTCCGGTAAACATTCCTACGCCACCTCTAATAATAATACTTTTATCACCTTCTACATCATAATTAAACCCAATTCTTGGAGCAAACAATAGCTGCTTGTTGGGAATATTTTGTGTATTGTAAACCCCGGCAAATGTAGAATCTACAGCTTTGTTATAACCGGGTTTAGTATTGATGATGGGTACATCAACTCTTAACCCCAGTGTAAGCCTGAAATTAGGGTTAAATTGAATTTCATCCTGTGCATAAAAACCTAACTGGGCAGCATTAAATTCAGCAGAAGGTTTTTCATTTGCCGCTTTATTAGCCGAATAAGTCACATCAAACTGCCGGGGCTGGTTAGCAAAAAAATCAGCTAAACTTGCAAACCGCCAGCGGCCATTCAGGTTACTGATAAAAAGGTTCCTGAACTTAAAAAACTCATTGTGTGTTCCAACAGTAAAAGTGTTTTTACCTGCAAATATTTTTAAGTTATCCGTAATTTCAAATATATCCTGGTCAAGTTCATTGGCTGTTGAGCTTCTTTCAGATCCAAGTTGAACTGTTCCGGCACCTTTTACAATTTCAATGGAGGGGAAAAGCTGTCCCAATGTGGTGCGGAAATCCCTGATTTCATGCCTGCCAATTATTAAGTTGTTAGAAACCGATTTGCTGATGCGGCTCCGTAATTCGGCAACCGTAATATGCTGCTTGTTATTAAAACGGTAGGTATTATTTCCGTACCGGAAAAAAGTATTTGAGCGGGAAATATTGTCATCAAATGCTTTTATGTAATTATGCCGGATTGTTAACCGGTGCTTTTCGGAAATATTCCAATCTAACCTTCCAAATATTTTATCGCTTTGTGTTTGCGCATCATAAGTATTAAAGGTACCTGCATCATAGCTATACTTATTTTTCAGTTCATCAGCTATTTGC
Source organism: Chitinophagales bacterium (assembly GCA_038213285.1). GTDB lineage: Bacteria > Bacteroidota > Bacteroidia > Chitinophagales > Chitinophagaceae > Ferruginibacter. The sequence continues at coordinate 9,377 of JBBQTL010000116.1, read as the reverse complement.
TGAGCTTCGGCAGTTGTTAGCAATGAGTTGGTTTCACCTGCATTAAACAAAGTAGGTTGGGTTTTTCTCGCCAGTTCGCCATTTACAAAAAAGAATAATTTATTTTTTATTATTGGCCCGCCAAACCTGATGCCGTATTGTTTATCCGTGAAGGTGGTTGATTTTTTTTTGGTTACAGGATCTTTTCCTATTGTATTTTGGTTTCTTAAAAAATAATAAACAGAACCCTCAAGATTATTTGTTCCTGAACGGGTAACAGCATTAATACCTGCGCCGGTAAAGTTGCCATAAGAAACATCATAGGGAGCTAATACGACCTGAATCTCCTGTATTGCATCAAGTGAAATAGCCGTTGTATTAGCCTGTCCACCCGGTGTACCCGAACCAGATAAACCAAATACGTCATTATTTACTGCACCATCAATCGTAATATTATTGAAACGATTGCTTGCTCCACCAAAAGAGTTTCCATTTGCCTGCGGCGTCAACCTGGTATAATCCTGCAGGCTCCTGCTTAAAGTTGGCAAAGCTGCAATTTGCTCTTTACTGATACTTGTTGAAGCACCTGTTTTTTTCCTCGCATTAATTCCGGCGCCTTGCCTGCCGGTAATTATCACTTCATTTAAGGTGGTTGTAGAAGTACTTAAAGAAGCGTCTATTTTCGTATTTTCTCCCAGGGGTAAGGTATAATTCGATTCTGAAAAATTAGCATACCCTACATAAGAAATCTGGATAGAATAGGGGCCGCCGGGTATCAGGTTTACTACATCAAACTTGCCACTTTTGTTAGTGGTGGTTTTATAAACTGTACCGGTTGGTATATGCGTGATAAGTACCGAACTGCCAGGCAGCATTTCTCCGCCTGGATTCTTTACAATACCCGTAATGCTACTGGTAGTAACCTGGGCATTAATCAAAACTGGTATTGCAAAAAATGCAATGATTAGAGGTAAAAGTTTTCTAAATAGCATAATAGATTTTATTTAATGACGGCAAAGAAAGTATATTTTGCCTAAAAAGTTAAAAAAATTAACAACTTCAAGGCAATTTTGGTTGCTTGAACGCTGCATAATGTTTGAATTAATAAATTGTAAACTACTTATTTATCCTAAAAAAACTACCTAAAACATTAAAGACCAAACCTTGTTAACTTTGCAACTTAAATTTTAAAAATGTTAGATAGTATAGAAAGTGCCATTGAAGATATCAGGAATGGAAAGTTGGTAATAGTGGTGGATGATGAAGACAGGGAAAATGAAGGTGATTTTATTGCTGCAGCTGAAAAAGTTACCCCGGAAATCATCAATTTTATGAGTACTCACGGCCGCGGCCTTATCTGCGCCCCTTTATCCGAAGAAAGATGTGATGAACTGAACCTGCCGGCAATGGTAATAGATAATACCTCACTGCATGCCACCCCTTTTACAGTTAGTGTTGATTTGCTCGGGCATGGATGCACTACCGGCATTTCCGCTTCCGACCGGGCCAAAACTGTACAAGCTCTGGTAGATCCTGCCACCAAACCCGAAGAATTAGGACGCCCCGGCCATATATTTCCGCTAAGGGCTAAGAAGGGAGGAGTATTAAGAAGAACCGGCCATACAGAAGCTACCATTGACCTTGCGAGGCTTGCTGGTTTTGCCCCCGCAGGTGTGCTGGTAGAAATTATGAATGAAGATGGGACAATGGCCCGCGTGCCCCAATTAGAGGAAATTGCCAGGCGGTTTGACCTGAAACTGGTATCCATTAAAGACCTGATAGCTTACCGCCTTAGCAAGGAAACACTGATTAAAGAAATGGAAAGGGTGAACATGCCCACCAAATACGGCGATTTTGAATTGATTGCCTTTCAGCAAATCAACACCGGGGAGATACATCTTGCCATAAAAAAAGGAGAGTGGAATAAAGATGAACCGGTATTAGTAAGGGTACACAGCAGTTGTATGACGGGTGATATTCTCGGTTCGCTCCGATGCGACTGTGGCGACCAGTTGCATAAGGCGCTAAAAATGGTAGAAAATGAAGGTAGCGGACTAGTTTTATATATGAACCAGGAAGGCAGGGGTATTGGATTACTAAATAAATTAAAAGCCTACAAACTGCAGGAACAGGGAATGGACACCGTAGAAGCCAACCTGGAACTGGGTTTTAGTATGGATGAAAGAGACTATGGAGTAGGGGCGCAAATTCTCCGGCACCTGGGTATCAGCAAAATGAAACTGATGAGCAACAACCCAAAGAAAAGAGCGGGCCTGCTCGGCTATGGTCTTGAAGTAGTAGAAACAGTAGCCATCGAAATAAAACCCAACATACACAATGAAAAATACCTGACCACCAAACGGGATAAAATGGGACATGATATTTTGAGTGAACACTAGAATGGTATGTCTGATGTCTGATTTAAAGATTTCTGATTTATGTCTGATGTCTGATTTAAAAATGTCTGATTTATGTCTGATGTCTGATTTAAAGATGTCTGATTATGTCTGATGTCTGATTTATGTCTGATTTCTGATTTATGTCTGATGTCTGATTTTGTGATGTCTGATTTCCTTAAACCGTGATACTATTATTTGATTGCCGGGTATTAGCTGATGTCTATATTTAAAGGGCGCAATTTATATGCGAAAAGGGCAGAAGGAACCGCAATTTTAAAAATAAAATTTGGACATGTTAAACGATTGCACCGATAACTAAAACCGCAGAAAGTAGCAATTTGAAATAAATCAGACATCAGCAAATCATACATCAGACATCAGACATAATACATCAGACATTATAAATCAGACATAATCAAATCATACATCAGACATTAAAAACTATTGTGCCTGCTTTACCTGGTTAAGCGCCCTGATCCTTTTCTTCTCTTCATCTATTGTAAATAACTGGGAGAGTTTGTCAAAGTCTTTCCGGTACGAGAGGCTGATACCAGTGCGGGTGCGCTGGCTGATGAGATCGTAATTGGTTCGGTTAAAGCCCACCAATCTTATCCGCCCGTCTTTCGACAATAACCATTCCGCGGTTATATCCGGGGTTACCAGCAGGTTATTATTCCTGCCTGTGTTGGTTACATAGGGATTGTTATAATCGAGGTTTACACCGGCTGTAATGATGAGGCGGCCATTTAATAAGGTAAATACCAACCCGCTTTTTGCGGCAGCCTGCAATGTTGAAACGTTGCTTCGCAACTCGAGACCGCTGTTGAGATCAAGATAAAGGGAGGTATTCTTTAAATATTTTTGCAGGAATTTATTAAAGTAGCCCGACAATGCATTAGACACCACTCCGCCAATGGTGCTTGATAAAACGCTGTATCCACTGCTGGCGGTAATAAAACCCTGGGTACTGCTGGTAAATGAATTGAACAATAGTAATGAGGTAACCTGCTTATTCAATTCGTTTTTATCATCTTTAAATTGCTGCAATCGTTTACTGATAACAAAATCACTTTTAAGCGGACTGGATGCAGGCAACTGAAACTCAAAATCGATCGCTGGTTTTAACAGCGTTTCGGTTAGATGGGCTACCACAATCACATCTTCTTTTTGATTTAGCTGGGTGCCGGTTGATATGGGCTTAAAATCCACATTGCTTGCCAGGTATTCGGCCAGTATATCAATCCTTGCGTTCAGCGGATCACCACTCCATACAATGCTGCCGCTGTTAACCGTAAAATATTTTTTTAAAAAGGTTTGGAAATTAAATGTGTACTCTCCTCTTGTGATGTTGTAATTGCCATTAATGGTAAGCGGTTCCCTGTTGCCTACCCTTATTTTAAGTAGTCCATTACCTTCGCCCTTGATTATATCGCCGGTTGTTTCATCCAGTATCACATCAATTTTACAGGCAGGGTTTGCCGTTAGTATCATATTTACTATTATGTTGGTAGATTGCTTTCCCTTATACTCATCCTCCATCCTGGTACCAAACTGTATAAAATCAATATAATCTACTACCCCGCTTTCCACGCTGCTTCCGCTTAATAAATAGATATGGCTGGTATCCGCTCTTGATGGCTCACCACTTATATTCATTACCATATTATCTACAGGGCCATTCAGTGTCATTTGCGCCTTGCCCACTACCTTACCATAAAACTGGCTGTTATCCTTTTTGGTAGTGTTTAGCACCAGCAGTTTGTTCGATTCAAACTTTACGTTATCAAAGAAAAAATTCTGGAAAAAGCGATGGTACATTTTACCACTTAAGGTGGCCATATTGTTCAATGTGTCTCTTAAAATAATGTTTCCAAAATCTATCTCATCCGGGTTAAAAATGATGGTTTCGTTGCTAAACCGGTAGCGGCACTGGGTGTAATTGACTATCAGCGAGGCCTCGGTTATATTGGCGGTTCCGGTTAATGAAAGGTGTTTAGAATTGCCCGTTACTTTAAGATCGGAAGTGCTGGCTATACCGCTGATCTTACTAAAGATTGTTCCCAGGTAAGGATTTAGAATAGCGAGGTTCAACCGCTGCGAAACCAGCGCAACATCCACCTGGTTTTCCGTGCTGTCTTTTGAATTAATGCTGCCTTCAATTTTAAACCGGTTCTCCAGGTTTTCCGCATCCAGTTTAAATTTGGCAATACCGGTTGCTACTGAATACGTACCATTGCCATCTACAACGCCGATAGAATCCCCGTCTAACCTGAATTCATTGATCCTGGTATCGTACTCAATGTAGGGCTTTCCAAATGGGTCGAGGATGCGGATACTGCCGGTAATCTGTCCTTCGAGACGGGGATTTTTCAGTACAAACGGAACAAAGTCATTGATACTTACTTCCTGTAACCTGATCACCACATCATGTGAATTGCCTATTTCTGATGGTTCCGTGGAGATAATTACCTGTTGATTACCTTGAATAAATTTCACTTCATTTGCACTCACTTCTGTTTTACTAAGGGTTAACTCTCCATCCCTTTCCAATTCCCATTTTTTATCGTTGATAATAAAGGAGGAGGGACAGAAATGAATTTTCACACCATCCTTTAATGTTTGCACCCGGGCATTAATAGCAGCATCACCAAAGGTTTTGCTGGCCCTTGTTTTTATACTGATATTAGAAATATCGTTCTTTGAAGTGAATACCAGTTTGGAGGCCGGCAACCTCAAGCTGTCATTGATGCTTATTTCATCTACATCAATATTTGCTATCAATGAATCGAGATTGCCCCGGCTGGCAAGCCTGACATTGTTAAATGCTTTTCCATCATAACTAAACAATGGAACATCCGCATTTATATTCAATTCATTTTCCTTTAAATTAAGATTACCGGAAATAGTGGCGTTACTAAAGCCCGACAATCTTTTATCCAATAATTGTATGTAGGAATCCACTTCCTTTGTTTTTATAAGAAAAGAAAAATTCTGATCACTTACAAAGTAGGTGGGCTTTTTAATATAAGCCGGATAGTAACGACTTAGAAAGACTTTGAAAGCATCGGGCAATTCCAGTATTTTGAAATTACCGGTTAGATCGGCATCCAGTTCGTTGGTATGGATGGTTAAATACTTTTGATTATTAGCGATAGCTGACTGCAACACCAATGAATCAAAAGAAAGCGGTACGCCATTGTGTGTAAGACTTGCGTCGTATATTTTAGCGGTGCCCAAAAAGTTATCAATATTGCTTCCGGTAAAATTCAGATCAAAGCGTCCGTTTAAAACAAAATCATCTAAAGTATATTTTAATTTTTTAAGATCTGCTTTAGCGAGCATCGCATTAAATGCAAATTGCGGTTCACTGCCACTTAAATCAATGGTACCCTTTAAGCTATCTAATTTTAAATTAGGATCATCAATACTTACCAATCCATTGAAAACTTTCTTTCCAAAGTCACCTTTTATATTGATGTTTTGATACTCGTAGCCTGCAAAACCCACGCGGCGGACATACCCATCAAAATTTGCATTGATATCTTTTTCCGTAAATCCACTACCATTTACTTTACCGTTAAAAGTGATGGCACCCAATTTCCCGTTGTTAACAAACTCACCCAGTTTAAATCCTACCGTTGAAATTTTACCAAGGTAAACGGGCGGCCTGTTTTCAGGCAATTTCATATTGATATCCCCGGTTATAATTCCCAGCCTGGTATTGATAGAACCAAATGCTACAAAGTCGTTGATGAAACCTGTAAAATTTCCTTTGTAACGGATATTGCCCAGTTTACTCAATTGCGGCTGTTTAATATTTTTTAGGGAGGGGATAATGGAAGTGATATCAGAATAGGTAGTTCGAAGGTCGTTGGCCCGGAAGTCAATAAAGGTTTTATTGATATCGGGTAATCCCCTTAATGAAATATCTCCATCTAAAAAAGAATTACCACTTTTTATGCGCATTTTGTTGGCGCTGATATTATCAATCGTTCCCTTTGCAACACCATTCAGATAAAAAACCCGCTTCCATGATTTTAATTCGGGAGCAAAAAAAGCAAGGTCGTCACTATTTAATTCACTGTCTTTAAAATTACCTTCAAGGGTTACATCATGCAAAAAATTGCCCATGTCCTTACCAAAGTTATTATACTTCATCACGTAATAATTCGAAAGCCTGCTTTTATTGGTAATAAGGTCCAACTGGTTAAACTCCATTTTTTCCGGGGTAAATTTCATCTGGGCCTGTAGCTTTTTAATTTCAAAGCCGCTTCTTTCTTTTGTTCCCAGCAATAGTTCGGCTGTAAGGGTATCCTTTTTAAAAAGCACATTTTGTAATACTCCGGTAATGTTGCTAAACCGAAGATGTTGCCCATCAAACCTTCCCGGGAAGGGAGCCCGTTCAGTTTCTACTTCATTATTAAAAGTGCCATTGGTTACATGAATACTGTTCACTTTCACTACCCAGCCTTCATTGTTCCATTTGTATAACTGGGGTAAAGGATTAATTTTTTTGGGCTTTTTTATGTTGAGTGAATCCGGCCTTTTTCCCTCATAATCGTCCTGTGAAAAAACAGGCTCATTAAGGGTTAGCGTATTTAAATTGATCTGTTTTTTTGTAAAGTTTACGTCATCCGCAAAAAGATCTAGCTGTTTTACCGCCACTCTCATATTCTTTCCTACCCATTTGTCAATTTGATTGAACTGGATATTTTTAAACTGGAGTACTTTAATGTCAAATTCAATACCACCCTTTTTCTTTGCAGAAGAATCTTTGGAACTGCCAAAATAATCCACCAGGAACTGGTAATTCCAAACAGAATCTGTCCGCTGCATATTTACAACTGCATCTTCTAAAGCTACATATTTAAGTGTCGCCTTATTTTTGACAAAGAACCAGTCGGTGATATTTACATTTGCACTGCCGGCATATAACAACGTGTCTTTTTGCTTATCCTCCACTAACAGGCCATTCATAGCCATCTTGTCAAAAAAACGATATTGAATATGTTTAACGCTTACTTTGGCGTGTAGTTTATCGGAAAGTGCTGTGGTAACTTTACTGATTATATAATTTTGTACCGGGCCAAATTGCAACAGGAACCAGGTAAACAAAACCAGCAGTATTATGGAAAGGAAAAACCAAACTTTTTGAACGGCCTTTTTAAAAGTGAAAACCCATGCAAAGAACCACGCAAATATCAATGCCAGGAAAAGCCATTTTGAATAATCCGGTAAAACATAAATGAGTAAAACGCCCAACACCAACCAAAATATCAGTGTAAGGGAAATCCATTTTAATATGTTGAGTAATCTGCGCAGTGGGTTGTTCAATTATTACAAAAATAGCGTTTCGCGTGCTAAGGGCAAATTCAATACCAAATATGATGAATTTGTTGAACGCTTCAATATGCGTCGGTAACTAAGTGTTTTAATTAACAGTTTGAAGAATGCAAAGCATTAGCGAATGCACAATAAAACCATTTGTACCGTTAAACAAACAAGTTTGCCCAAACCTCAAACTCCCAAACCATCAACCTTCAACCTCCAACCATCAACAATCAACACCTCCGACACTTTAACATCCCCAAAATAAAACTATGGGCATTTCGTTTTACCTTCAATTCCTGAAATAAAATAAATGCAACAAAATCCGTATACCATTCGAATCGTCATCAGTTTTTGCCTCATCATTTCCTCGTCCTTTATCTGCTCCGCCCAATGGTACGACCCCGATAAAGTAAATAAAAAAGCAGGTGATGTATATGCAGCAGCCTACGAGAATGCCCAGGAGCAAAAATATGAAAGCGCTATCGCTAAAATAAACCTGGCCATTTCAATTGAGCCAAAATTTGTGGATGCGTTTTTATCCAGGGCGGGCATTTATGCCAACCTTAAAAAATACGACTCCTCTGTTGTTGATTTCGAAAAAGGGCTACAGTTAGACCCTGTTTACTCAACCACCTACCTGCTGCCGTATTCAATTTCCCTGGCGGGCATCGGACAGTTTCAAAAGGCGCTGGATGCGGTTAACCGCTTTTTGCAATATGATAAATTAAATTCACAAAGCCTTCGTGCCGGTAACTATCGTAAAACTGTGTACGAATTTGCACTGGACTACGAAAAAAAACACCCGGCCAATAATTATGTTTTTGCACCAAAAAACCTGGGCGACAGTGTTAATTCAACCGCCCTGGAATATTACCCCTCGCTCACCATTGATGGTAAAAAACTCATTTTCACAAGGCGGGTTTCCGGTGATGAGGATTTTTACGAAACCGATTTAATTGATGGCAAATGGTCCAATGCACAGTCATTGGGCGGCAAGGTAAATACCAATTTAAATGAGGGCGCTCAAAATATTTCACAGGATGGTGAACTGATCATTTTTACCGGTTGTAATTATCCGGAGGGCCAGGGAAGCTGCGACCTGTACATTTCATACAAAACAAAACAAGGCTGGACCGAAGCGGAAAACCTTGGCCCGATGGTGAATACTGAGTTTTGGGAATCGTCCCCTTCCTTTTCGCCTGATAAAAGAGATATTTATTTTAGCAGCAACCAGGCCGGCGGCTATGGAGGAAAGGATATCTGGGTAACACACCGCAATGCCAATGGCAAATGGAGCAGGCCCGAAAATTTAGGCCCCCGGGTAAATACCAGCGGAGATGAAAGCTGCTCCTTTATGTATGCTGATAACCAAACCCTTTTTTTTAACAGCAATGGCCACAAAGGATATGGGGCAACGGATCTTTTCTTTTCAAAAAAATTAAATGATAGTACCTGGAGCGAACCGGAAAACCTTGGCTACCCGGTTAATACCATTGATGATGAGGGCTCCCTGGTTGTATCCGCTGATGGCAAAACAGCCTATTATGCCAGTGACAAAAGCAATAGTAAAGGAGGGCTGGATTTATATAGTTTCCAGTTAAGGGAAGATATACAACCACCCAAAACCTTATGGGTAAAAGGCCAGGTGTATGATTCCAGAACAAAGGC
>JBBQTL010000115.1:0-17396 GCA_038213285.1 Chitinophagales bacterium | reverse complement strand
ATTAAATATTTTACCCTCATCATCCTGCACAATGTACCAGCTTCCGGTACTTTTATAAACTGTTGCCATCATAGATTGCAAATCTCACTAATAAAAATGAATTGATGGCTTAAAAAAATTGAGCCATATATTTTGCCTTTTTTTGTTGTGCTTTTTTTTGTCCGGGCAACGAAGCAAGAAGGAACATTGTTGCGTCGCCCTCTTTTACCGCATACCATTAATGAACTTTAATTATGTTATAAATTAAAATCGTCATTATAGGAAAAAATAACATCAGCATGCAAAGCTTAACTGGGGTGGAAACGAACTAATAATGTACCGGCGATTTTGAAACCATTAATCTAAGGAAACTTTTTGAGAATAGTAAAGCGAAGCACCAATTCGATTAACAAAAAGCATAAAGCAATCATTACATAAGGAAAAAACTTTTCTGTAAATCTGGTGACTGTTGAAATTTCAACTTTCGATTTCTCAAGATTATCAATTTCTTTGTAGATGTTTTCTAAACCGGTATTATCTTTCGCCCTAAAATATTTACCCCCTGTTTCACCGGCAATTGCCTTCAGCAACTTTTCGTCAATAGTCACTTTTTGCTGTTGAATAATCACCCCAAGTTCGGTTTTGATCGGGAAAGGGGCATATCCCTCTGTACCAACACCAATTGTATAAACCCTTACCTTAAATGCTTTGGCTATTTCTTTGGCATTGTCAGGGCCAATTAACCCTCCATTATTTTCGCCATCGGTTAATAAAATGACCACTTTGCTTTTCGACTTGCTGGTACGCAAACGATCAATACTTGTTGAAAGGCCGTCTCCAATGGCAGTGCCATCTTCCAATAAGCCATTGCGGATATTTTCTATGGCCGATTTTAAAACAGACTTATCAGTTGTAAGCGGGCATTGGGTAAAACTTTCGCCGGAAAAAATTACAACTCCAATCCGGTCTGTCAGTCTCTGTTCAACAAAGTTTGCTGCAACTGCTTTTGCTGCTTCCATTCGGTTGGGTGTAAAATCCTGAGCAGTCATGCTACCGCTTACATCAATGCATAATATGATATCCACCCCTTCCCCTTCCACCTGTTGTTCATCATTTTTCGTTTGAGGCCTTGCCAATGCAATAATGATAAATGCCAATGCCAAAACCCTGCATACAAATGGTACATGACGGAATAAATTTTTCCATGAAGTAATTCCTTTAAAATTTTTAAGGGAAGAAACCCTTATCCCTGCCTGTTGCCTGTTGTTGTTTTTTACATACCAAAAGATCATTACCGGAAGTAATAAGGCAAGCCATAATAATCCTGATTGGGCAAAACTTATGGTATCTAAATAGTCGGAAAACAAATGTGTAATGTTTTTAAATTTGCTGTTTGTTGTTTACTGTTACTTTTAACTACCCCTTGCTCTTTGCATTGGGCAAAGTAGATTTCAGGTTGTTATTTTTTGCTTTTTCGTTTTTGGCTTGTTGTATGGTATGTATTGCTTCTTTTATTACTTGCAAACACATTTCACTTTCGGATGATGGTGGTAAATATTTCGCGAACTTAACCGCATCATTACAACGCAGACTGGCGGCTGCTTTAAACAGCATGTCATTATCCTCAACCTGGTCACGTAGCAATATCAATATATCGCCGGTAGTTTTATTTTGATAATTACTGTTTTGTATACGTGACATGTACCGCTTCAATATCTCCCCCATTTTGGTATGTACGATTTTCAAAGCGCCGGCATCGGAAAAATTATGAGATCTTAATTTCTCCAGTTCGATCATTGCTTCATCATACGCACTGGATTTTGTTTGTAACGTAAGAGAACCTTTATTCCTTTTCCAATGCCTGTAAAACCATATTAAAAAGATGATCAATGCGATCACTAAAACACCCGCTCCTATCCAATACCACAATGGATTAATGGTTTCTACTTCCCTGATGGGTTTGATATCTCTTAAAACATTTGTTGTGTCGGAAGTAGAAAACGAAACTGTGATTGGAACCGAATCGGTGAAAAAATTATAAGCAGCATCTCCATTTACCGGAACCATGTTGACTAAAAAAGATGGCAATACCCATTTACCGGAATCAAAGCTGGTTAATGTAATCGTTTGCCTTACACCGGTAAAGGTGTTGTTGCTGTACAAAGAATCCATCTTAGTCCTGCTGATTACTTCAAAATGAGCTAAAGAATCTGGAATTACAGGCCAGTTTAATTTAAACGCATCCGGAGAAAAACTGGCTTCAATAGTCAGTTTAAATTGATCCCCAATCAATATTTCATTTTTATCAACACCCGTTTTTACTATTGGCTGACCATAAGATAACAGAGATGAAAAACAGGCCATTACTACTGTTAAAAAAAACATCCGCATTTTCACCTTATCCATTTTCAAGTATTCTGTTATCATTAAAAATTATCCGCATTATCAATTAAAGAATGTTTCCAAAATAAATACTGGACGAACCACCGTTTGAATAGTTAGCTTCTTTTGATAAAAAACTGTTGTAGAATTTTCACATAATCTTCATCGGTTCGTATGTGCAACAGGTCGGCGCCTGCTTTGCGAAAATAGTTCTTACATATTTCGCTTTGCTCCATAAACCGCTGTTTGTATGTGTACTGAACCATGGCATCATTACTGTCAATCCATTGCTGTTTGCCGGTTTCCAGATCCTGCACCTGTAATAGGCCAGCTTCGGGCAATTGCATATCCATCTTATCGTAAATTCTCAAACCAATCACATCATGCCTGCCGCCAATTACCTTCAGGTCATTTTCATATACTGCATCAACAAAATCGCTTAATAGAAAAGCAATACTTTTCTGGTGAGACGCCTTGTTAAAAAACTTAATCGCTTCTTCCATATTGGTACTCTTCCCTACAGGCTCGGCAGTAAGTAATTGTCGCACGATATAGAGTGCATGTTGCCGGCCTTTTTTGGGTGGAATGTATTTTTCAATTTTATCACTAAAAAAAATAGCGCCCACTTTATCATTGTTATTAATAGCGCTGAAAGTTAATACAGCACCTATTTCAGTGAGTATGTCACGCTTTCGGGAATGAACGGTTCCAAATAGATTACTGGCACTTATGTCAACCAATAAATAAACCGTCAGCTCCCGTTCCTCTTCAAATACCTTCGTAAACGGGTGGCTGAATCTTGCGCTTACATTCCAATCAATAAACCGTACATCATCACCTGCATAATACTCCCTCACTTCTCTAAAGCTCATTCCCTTTCCCTTAAAAGCAGAATGATACTCACCTGTAAACAAATGAGTGGTTATTTTCTTGCTCTTAATTTCAAGCTCCTTTACCTTTCGTAAAATTTCTTCGGTAGTTAGGATACTACCTCCGTTAGCCTCAAGAGGATTTAGAAAAGTATTTGGATTGATATCTTTTTTCTTTTTAAACAAGGATAAAAATATATTAATTATGCATGTACTTTAAATGAAAATCCCCAAAATATCAGACTCTTTTTAGTACCCTCCTTCGGAGATGGGGTGAGTTCTTTACGGCACATTCACCACCCTCAATATTTCATTAATAATCATTTCCACATTTACATTCTCCGCTTCTGCTTCGTATGTCAATCCAATCCGATGCCGCAATACATCTTTGCAAATGCTTCTAACATCTTCGGGAATTACATAACCGCGTTTATTTAAAAATGCATAGGCCTTTGCAGCCAATGCCAGGTTAATACTTGCTCTTGGTGAACCGCCCACACTTATCAGGGGTTTCAATTTAGGCAGGTTGTATTTATCAGGATACCTGGTAGCAAAAACGATATCAAGGATGTAATTCTCCACTTTCTCATCCATGTACACCTGGCGTACCAATTCCTTGGCAGTTAAAATTTCGCTGGTTGATGCAACCGGGTAAATTGGGGGGAAAGAAAGCCCCAGCGTATTCTGACGAATAATCAATTGTTCTTCGGGTTTGGTTGGATAATCAATCACCACCTTTAACATAAACCGGTCTACCTGGGCTTCGGGTAATGGGTAGGTTCCTTCCTGTTCGATGGGGTTTTGAGTAGCCAATACTAAAAATGGCTCATCTAATTTAAAGGTAGTATCGCCGATGGTTACCTGGCGTTCCTGCATCGCTTCCAATAAAGCACTCCGCACTTTTGCAGGTGCCCTGTTTATTTCATCTGCCAAAATAAAGTTGGAAAAGATGGGGCCCTTTCGAACCATAAATTCATTCTTTGCCTGGTTATAAATCATAGTACCTATTACATCAGCGGGCAGCAAATCGGGTGTAAACTGAATACGGCTGAAATTGGCATGGATGGCCTGTGCCAGCGATTTGATGGCCAGTGTTTTTGCAAGTCCTGGTACACCTTCCAGCAATACATGACCATTGCTTAACAGCCCAATCATCAACCTTTCGATCATGCCGTGCTGACCAACAATCACCTTACTTAATTCATCATTTATCCTGGTTACAAAACCCGCTGCATGATTTATTTTTTCATTTAGCAAGCGGATGTCTTCGGCTGTTTGTAGCATAAAAAAAATTTACTCCACCCATAAAGGATGTTGAGATTTTAAAAAATTATTTGATACACCTTTTTAAGGCCCTTTCTTATTGTACCTGTTACCAGTTTTACAGTTTTCAAATATTATTTCAGGCACCAGAAAACAGGTTTAATGCTCTAATAAACATTAGCGGCGAAAATACGAACAATGCACTTACAAAAACTTAACCACAATTTTGGAGGACGTTAAATCTGTTAAAAAGTATTCTGTCTTTAACCAAAAATATTTACAGCAGATCTGCTGAGAAGGCTTACCAGTTAATGATACAACATGCCAATACAACCGGAGCGAATGCAATTATAAATATGCGCTACGATGCCAACGAAGTAATGCAGGGAATACGGAAGTGCTTTCTAATGGTTCTGCGGTAGTGGTGGAGAAGATTGAGGATGGTAAAATTTTTAATCTGTAGAATGACACAAAAGGAATGCAGGAATGGTACCATTGGCCAGGGCGGTAAGCTGAAATGTAAAGTGTTGGCTGAATGCCGAGCGTATTAAAAAAGTTTTACCTACCCTTCGCCTGCCATATACGGCAATAAACTCGGAACGGCTTCAACTAAGCACGGATGTAAATAATTCCATTTTATTTAAACGCCCAATGATATCTGCCATTATTTTGATTTGGCTATAAATGCATAAAAAATAACAATTACAGCAAAATTGAAATATTTTGATTTGGCTGTAAGTGCATAAAAAAATATAGTTACAGCCAAGTCAGAACGTACGAAACTATTGAATACTGATAACTAAACCCTAATTGCAAGGCATTTGAGAAGAACCTGCTATTGCCTGCTAACGGCTAAAATCGGTTGGAAATACCAGCACAAAAATATATTAAAGCGATGATACTTATATGCATTACTCAACTCAAATACTTGCCAACAATCGGCACCCGCCGTCCCACCCCAAATGCCTTCGGCGAAATACGGATGATAGGGCAAAACTGGTTGCGCTTATACTCGTTGATATTTACCATTTTTAAAACCCTGTCCACTAAAGCCGCATCAAAGCCCTGCGCTTTTATTTCATTTGGTCCCAGCCTTCTTTCTATGTATTGGTATAATAGCTTATCAAGAATTTCATAGTCAGGCAGCGAATCTGAATCTTTTTGGCCCGGACGCAATTCTGCGGAGGGGGCTTTGGTAATGATATTTACCGGAATGATTTCCTTATTGCGGTTGATGTATTTTGCCAGGGCATACACTTGTAATTTATAGCAGTCGCCCAATACTCCAAGGCCGCCCGCCATGTCGCCATATAATGTGCCATACCCGGTTGCCAGTTCACTTTTGTTGGAAGTATTTAGTAAAATGTATCCAAACTTGTTTGCAATGGCCATTAACAGGTTTCCCCTGCTGCGGCTCTGGATATTTTCTTCGGCTACACTAAAAGGTAAGTCCTTAAAAATGGGTTTCAGTTCCGTTAAAAAAGTATCATAAATATTTTTGATAGGTATGATGTCATGCGGATTACCCAGGTTGTCACTTAGTTGCACAGCGTCATCCACGGAGTGACCTGTAGAATATTGAGAGGGCATTAATACCGCTCTTACATTAGCCGATCCAAGGGCCGTACACGCCAGTGCAATCGTGACAGCGCTGTCTATTCCCCCACTGCTTCCTATAATGGCTTTTGTAAAACCCATCTTGAAAAAATAATCCTTAATGCCCATTACAATTGCATCATGCACCTGTGCAATGTTAAGCTCTTCTTCCAATGAAACGGGCGTTAATTCTTTATCCGGAATGCGACTGGCAGGTTCTATAACAGCTCCTTCAACAAAGCCATCATCATTTAGGTGAAAGCCATTGAGAGACTCTTCAAATAAAGGAAGCTGTCCGCAAAGATTGGCGTCCTTATCATACACCAGTGAAGCGCCATCAAACACTACTTCTGTCTGGCTGCCCACGCCATTACAGTAAAACATAGGAAGCTTATACTTAATTACATTTGCCTTAATGGTTGCCTTACGGTCTTCATCATGCGTATAGTCAAATGGAGATGCAGAAATGTTGATCATCAAATCCGGATGCTGCATCATTAGTTTATCCATTGGGCAAATCCGGTACAAGGGATTGTGACCCAGGTTCCAGATGTCTTCACAAATAGTAAGGGCAATTTTCTTTCCTTTAAACTCAATTACATTCCATTCATAAGCCGGTTCAAAATAACGGTACTCATCAAATATATCGTAGGTAGGCAACAAAGTTTTGCGGGCAATGCCTGCTACTTCTTTGTTGTATAAAAAATAAGCGGCGTTAAAAAGGTCTTTTCCTTCCTTGACAGTGTTCCTGTCCGGTGCACCAACAATTACCGCTATGGTATCAGCATGTTCTTTTACCTGATCAATAGCGGCATAACATTTATGGATAAAATCATCAAACTCTAAAAAATCCCTTGGAGGGTATCCGCATATACTCAACTCGCTAAATACAATGATATCGCCACCTTGCTTTTTGGCCTCCTCTATGGCATCAATAATCTTTTTTGTATTGCTTTCAAAATTGCCGATGTGATAGTTTTGTTGCGCTAAAAATATTTTCATACACCATCCCCTCAAAGGGGCTTAACTTTATGTTTATAAATCAAATCCTTTCTTTGTAAAGTTAAAACATTCAATTCCATTAATAAGTATGAGATTATCTATCATTGCTATTTTAATCACTGCCACTTTATTTTCCTGCAGCAATCATGAAAAAATTCCTGATGTTACAAATATAAAAATCGCACTCAGTACCGATCGTTTTGAAAAAAAATTATTTGACACGGCCGCTAATAATTTATTTACCTATATCCTCCAATTACAGACAGAAAACCCTTCTTTTACAGCATTATATTTAACTAATATTTTAAATGTAGATCCTTTGTGGCCTGCCGATACAGCAGCAAACTATGTAAATGGATTTATAAAAGCATACCGGCCTGTGTTTGATAGTGCCGAAAAAATATTCAACGACTTTACCCCTTATGAAAAGGAAATAAAAAGGGGGCTGCAATTTGTAAAATATTATTTCCCCGAATATAAAATCCCGGGTAAGGTAATTACTTATATTGGACCGGCGGATGGTTATGGAGATATTTTATCGAACGAGGGATTGATCGTTGGGCTTCAACACCACCTTGGGAGAAATTTTTATATGTATAAGTCTGCGTTAGTGCAGGAAACCTATCCCGAATATATTTCCAATCGTTTTGAACCTGGCTACATTGTTGTTAACTGTATGAATAATATTGTTAATGATTTGTATCCGGAGAAAGCAGATGACAAACCGCTGGTGAATCAAATGATTGAAAAGGGAAAACGCCTGTACCTCTTAAGTAAATTTTTACCGGAAACAGAAGAATACAAATTAATCGGCTTTACCGGGAAGCAATTAGAAGATGCGTACGCCCATGAAGCCGTAATCTGGAACCTGTTTATTAAAAACTCTTACCTGCAGATTGCAGATAAAAACATCATAAAAAATTATATTGGAGAAGGGCCTAAAACACCAGAATTGGGCGAAGGCGCACCCGGCAATATTGGTTCTTTTGCCGGCTGGCAAATAGTAAAAAAGTTTATGCAAAAAAATGCTGCAACTACCGTGCAGCAACTAATGAATTTAGACCCGGAACAAATTTTCCAGGCAGCAAAATACAAACCATAATCATGCTGCCTGCGCCCGCTGTACTTTTTTTACCACCACCTGTTTTTGACCCAGCATTTTCATCACCCGGTAATGAGAGGCCAAAGCTTCCGTCATGGTATCATACTTGTTGTAAGGCAAATTATATTCAGCACATTTTTCCTTTACTATCTTACTGATGGCAGGGTAATGTACATGGCTCACACGGGGAAAAAGATGATGCTCTATCTGGTAATTTAACCCACCCACAAACCAGGACACCACTTTATTATTCATGGCAAAATTAGAAGTCGTTTTCAACTCGTGTTCGGCCCAGGCCGTCTCAATATGTTTTGTTTCGTCGATGGCTACATTTTCAAATTCGGTATTTTCCACCACATGCGCCAGTTGAAATACCAGCGAAAGAGTAAGTCCCATTACCGCATGTAGCACAAAAAACCCGAGTAGCCATGCGCCAAATCCCCACACCATTATCGGAAGAACGATATAAAAAGTTAAATAGAATGCTTTGGTAACCCAGAATATAATATGATTCTTAAGCGTCATTTTCCATGCATCCGTTGTATAAATTTTGCGGGTAAAATATTTGGTAAAATCCATAAAAAATATCCAGAAGATACTTGACAGGGCATAAATAGGAGTAAGGTACAAATGTTGGATTTTATGAGCAGGAACCCACTTTTGCGATTCACACTGCCGAATGATGGGGCTCTTTGCAATATCATCATCTATTCCATCTACGTTAGTATAAGTATGGTGAATGATATTGTGTTTCTGTTTCCAGAAAAAAGAACTGGCGCCCAGTGCATTGGCTGAGAGGCCAAGCATATCATTTAGCCAGGGCTTTGTACTATAACTGCCATGGTTTGCATCATGCATTACACTAAAGCCAATACTTGCAAATATAAACCCAAGCAAAGCGGAGATCAATAATGCAGGCAATCCGCCCATTTGGATAAACATCAGGCTGCAGTACATGGCGATGGCTGCGCCTACCAGTGTGATTGTTTTAATATATAAACGCCAATCACCGGTTCTTTTTATGCCGCTTGTTTCAAAATATTGGTCTACGGAAATTTTCAGACTTTGATAAAACAGGTTATTCCTGTTGTCGAACGTAATTTTTGCCATCGGGAAATATTGATACTTTAATGTAATTCAATCGCTTTTACAATACGAAAACCAAATTTAAAAGGTGCTTTTTCTCTTCTAAAGGTAGATTAATATACGGTAAAAAGTAGATTTAGTTCATCTTAAAAGGCACTGTCATTTCAAATGACGGGATAATCACTTCGAACAGCTTTTTATCGTTCACATTTTCCATCGAATAGGTTCCATACATTTTACCCATTTCGGTACGCAGATTACAACCGCTTACATATTGGTATTTTTCACCGGCGTTTATTTGCGGCTGTACTCCTATCACACCTTCGCCCTCTACTTCCCGAAGGCTGCCGGTGGTGTCATAAATGTACCAATGGCGACGTAATAACTTTACCGGGTACAGGTTGCTATTTTCGATGGTGATGCGATAGGCAAACATATACTCGCTGTTGGCCGGATTACTGTAATCAGGCTGGTAGAATGTTTCTACGCTAACAGTTATACCTTCTGATATTTTTGAGATCATCCTATCAATTGTGTTTAGACAAAAATAACTCAAAAAATAAGTTTTTGTTGTAAATTGAATAAGTAATATTCATTAAATAATTACATCATGCCGATAAAATCTCATAAGTATACCAAAGATGGCGTCACAATCTTGTGGCAACCGGATATTTGCAGCCATTCCGGTGTTTGCGTTAAAGGGCTTTCCGCTGTGTTTAATCCATCCAAAAGTCCATGGATTGATATGGATAAGGCTGAAACAGCCCGTATTATTGAGCAGGTTAAGAAATGCCCGAGCGGTGCTTTTAATATTTTAAATGAATAGATTTTCCCCAGCTTACCTGCTCAATTCTTTTTGGCGGCTGAATAACCGTTTTTCAGCAACCATTGCAGTACTTTGTCCCGGTTATCTCCCTGCACAATGATTTCGCCATCCTTTACCGATCCGCCTGTTCCACAAAATGTTTTTAATTTTTTACCCAGGTCTTCCTTATCACCTGTAGAGCCGACAAAGCCCTCCACCAGTGTAACTGCCTTGCCTGCACGGTGTTTGGTATCTAACCGCACTTTTAGCTTTTGTTGTGCGGGTAACAGGGTGGCCGCCTCTTCGGTATCTTCCTGTTCCGGCTTAAAATTTGGGTCCGTAGAATAAACCAATCCACCCAAACTGTTCAATTTAATTTTAGCCATAACATGTTATTTTATCTGCCAATCAACCTTACCCGGGTTAAAGCCTGCCTTTCCAAAAGTTGAAAGTTTATAAAAATTATAATCCTTTCAAACCTGCTGATACGATCACCGCCTTTAAACTTAAATCCAAACTTCTTGCCTGGTGAATAATTGCTCCGCTTGAAATATAATCAACACCAGTGGCGGCAAAGGTTTCAATATTGCTTAGATTGATTCCTCCACTGGCTTCAGTTTCATATTTTCCATTAATAATTTTCAATGCTTCTCTTATTAATTCTGGTGTATAATTATCCAGCATAATGCGATCTACCTTGCCAACCGCCATTACCTTTTTAACATCTTCAATACTCCGCGTTTCTACTTCAATTTTCAATCCCGGTTTTTTTGTTTGTACATAATCGTGAGCCTTTTCAATTGCCTTTTCAATTCCACCGCAATAATCAATGTGATTGTCTTTCAACATAATCATATCGTATAACCCAAAGCGATGGTTAAAGCCTCCTCCTAACCGCACTGCCTCTTTTTCCAACACCCTGAAATTAGGCGTGGTTTTGCGTGTATCCAATAACCGGGTGCGATAGCCCTTCAGCCTGCTCACATACGCATTAGTCAGCGTGGCGATACCACTCATGCGTTGCATACAATTTAATACCAGTCTTTCACACTGTAAGATGGTATGCACATCCGCCGCCACTTCAAAGGCAACTTCTCCGTACTTCATTTGATCGCCATCCTGTTTATTACTTTTAAAAAGGATATCAGGTTGCATACACCGGAATATTCTCTCGGCAACGGCTACACCTGCCAGTATGCCATCTTCCTTAATTTTTAAAACAGCTTTGCCTTCTGTACCCGGTAAAATAGCAGCTAATGTGGAATGGTCTCCATCCCCCATATCCTCTGTCAGCGCATTTGTAATCAGTAAGTCAAGTTGTTGCTCGTAGTTGATCATTGGCAAATTTATAAAAATAAAAAACCTGTAAAAGAAAACTCTTACAGGTTCAGGTATATATTATAATGATAAAAAGTATTTAACGGTTCTCAAAACGCAGTTCCTGTAATACTTGTTTATCGCCTTTTTGCTTCATAAAAATGGTAGTCCGATAGGCACCGTTTTTGGTCTGCAAGGTTCCGATACAATATTGCGAACCGGCATTTTCTCCCTTGTGAATTACCTCAAAACTCTTAACCGGGTTAGAAACAAAAAAGTCTTTTAAAATCAATTCAGCCTGGCTTTTGCTGTAACTATTACTTTTATCCGGCATGCTGATTTCAACACTATTATCAAAATACTTGGCTACCACACCAGCGTTTCCGGATTTCATTGCGGCAATCACATCATCAATACCGAAGTTTATAATAAAGGAAGATAAAAAAGCAACAAGTATAGAGAGTGTAAAAAAATGTTTCATAATTAGGATTTTAACTTACAGGAATTTGCTAAAAACGTGCCAAGTTGAATGGTTGTTGGTAAGTATTAAAGTGAAAAGATAATTAGCTTTTTTTGAAACCCCACAAAAAAGTTAGCTTTGGATCATGAATACGAAAAAAACTATGCTCGTAATAATGGACGGCTGGGGCCTGGGAAAGGTTAAAAGCAGCGATGCCATTCAACATGCAAAAACACCCTTTGTGAGTTCTTTGTACAGTACCTATCCGAATGCTACCCTTGTTACCTGTGGGGAAGATGTGGGACTGCCGGATGGTCAAATGGGGAACAGCGAAGTGGGCCACTTAAACCTGGGAGCAGGCAGGGTAGTGTACCAGGAATTGCAGCGTATCAATGTTGGCATCCGCAATGGTGAATTTCAAAAAAATGAAATTTTATTAAACGCCATCCGGTTTGCAAAAGAAAATCATAAACCGTTGCATTTAATTGGCCTCGTTAGCGATGGAGGTGTTCATTCTCACATCAATCATGTAAAAGCGATTGCCTCTATTTGCCAGGCAGAGGGTTTGGAAAACGTATTGGTTCATGCATTTACTGATGGCAGGGATACGGACCCAAAAAGCGGTCTTGGATTTTTAACCGACTTGCAGAACCACCTGGAACAATCAACCGGCGCCATAGCCTCTGTTACGGGAAGGTACTACGCAATGGATAGGGATAAACGCTGGGAAAGAGTAAAGCTGGCTTATGATGCCATGGTAAATGGAATTGGGGTTAAAACGGATGATATTATAGGTGAGATAAAAAAATCGTATGAAGCCTATATAACAGATGAATTTATAAAACCAATTATAAACAGTAAAGTTGCCAACAGCAAAATTGAAAATGGTGATGTGGTAATTAGCTTTAATTTCAGAACTGATCGATGTCGCGAAATTACCGAAGTACTTACGCAAAAAGATTTTCCTGAATTTGGTATGCAGAAGCTTAATCTTCATTATACTACCATGACCCAATACGACCAGACTTTTAAAAATGTGCAGGTAGTATTTGAAAATGATGACCTGAAAAATACATTGGGTGAAATATTACAACAATACGGCAATACACAAATACGGATTGCTGAAACGGAAAAATATCCTCATGTATCTTTCTTTTTCAGCGGTGGCCGGGAAACACCTTTTGAAGGTGAAAAAAGAATCATGATTCCTTCCCCAAAAGTGGCCACCTACGATCTTAAACCCGAAATGAGTGCGTATGAATTAACGGATGCTATTGTTCCCGAAATAAATAATAAAACAGCGGACTTTATTTGTTTAAATTTTGCGAACGCCGATATGGTAGGGCATACCGGTGTATGGGAAGCAGTAATCAAGGCGGTGGAAACAGTGGATGCCTGCGTGGAAAAAGTGGTAACAGCAGCACTGGAAAACGATTATGCTGTTTTTTTGTTGGCCGATCATGGAAATGCAGATTACGAAATAAACGAAGATGGCTCGCCCAATACGGCGCACACATTAAACCTGGTTCCTTTTTTCGTGATTGATAAAGATTGGAGAGGTACTGTTGAAAGAGGTAAATTGGGCGATGTTGCACCCACAATTTTAACAATGATGCAAATTCCGATTCCGGCAGAAATGACGGGCAACGTTTTGATCTGATTTTATCCAATTAAATAAAAAGTTTATAAATGAAGAAAATCCTGAAGCCAATAGGTTTCCTGCTGTTGGCAGCATTAATCATTATCCAGTTTTTCAGACCTGAAAAAAATAAGGGCTTACAGGCTAGCCCATTTGCCAATGATATCAGCAAGGTCCATCATACACCTGAAAATATCGCACAGATTTTACAAACCAGTTGTTATGATTGCCATAGTAATAAAACTGTATATCCCTGGTATGCAAATATACAACCTGTGGCATGGTGGCTAAATGATCATGTGGTGGAGGGGAAAAAAGAGATCAATTTTTCTGAATTCGCTACATACAGAATTGGCAGACAATTCAAAAAAATGGAAGAAATAATTAAGCAGCTAGATGAAGATGAAATGCCGCTTTCTTCCTATACGCTTATTCACAGAAATGCAAGCCTGAGTAAAGATCAGAAATTAAGTTTAAACAATTGGGCCACTACTATTAGGGACTCAATAAAAGCCAATTACCCTGCAGACAGTTTGATAAGAAAAAAACCGCCGGTAGCTGCTAAACCATAGTGATAAAATTGAATGATTTGATATTATTCAAAAGCGGGTAATGAAAGTGAATCTTCAAGCCCGCTCAAACTTTAATTGAAATTTACCATGCTGCAAGTTTTAGAAAAGCAGGTAAGCACCAAGCGATATTTTATTCCGTTAAATGAAGATTTCGTCAAACAATATTAAAGCTACTTTTTTGCTGCTGATTGTGGCAATACCGTTGTTGTTATCCATTGGCTTTTTACTTACCCAACTTTCTATCCAGGTGCAAATGGAATGTGAACTGGAAAATGCTGCTACACAAAAATTTACCCTAGGTGCTGATCAGGTACATTGGATAAAAAAGAATAAAGAGATTCTTATAGACGGTAAGTATTTCGATTTAAAATCAATCACTGTCAATAAAGATAGTATTATTGTAGAGGGCATTTTTGATGAGGATGAAGATGTGTTAAATGAAAAATACGGCGGTATGACTGATCATAAAAAACAAGCACATCCTTTTTGTAATTCACTCGCTTTCCTGTTTATTTTTTATGCTACTCTACCATCCTCCCCTACACTCGAACTTGATTTATTATCGCTGTGCAGCAAAAAATGGGACACCACTTCCCGCAATATTGTATCACAATTTTTGCTTGTTTACACTCCGCCTCCCATTGGTTAGCCCCTGAATTGATACTCCCTTATTTCATGCCGTTTTTAAAACAGTGTGAAATAAAAGCTGTTGCCAGAAATGATTAAGTACAACTAAAAACTAACCAAATGAAACTAATATTTATTTTGTTGGTGTTGTTGACCGTATTTGAAAACTGTTATGCCCAAAATAAAAACAACAAGGTGTCAGATTCGTTAACAATGCAAATAGTGGTGGAAGAAGAAGTAGTAATTTCTGCAAATAAATGGGAACAGAAACTAAATGAAATTCCCAATAGAATATTAAAGATCACCAAAAAGGATATTATTAGAAACAATCCACAAACTGCAGCCGACCTGCTTGCGCAAACAGGAGGGGTATTTATTCAAAAGAGTCAATTAGGTGGTGGTAGTCCAATGATCAGGGGATTTGCAACCAACCGCATACTACTGGTGAATGACGGTGTACGAATGAACAATGCCATTTACCGAAGTGGCAACTTGCAGAATATTATCAGCATTGACCCCCTAAGTGTACAAACTGCTGAAGTGATTTTTGGCCCTGGTTCTCTGATATATGGATCCGATGCAATTGGTGGTGTAATGGATTTTCATACCTTGGAACCGAAGTTTGCAGACAGTAACAGAATGCTGGTAAATGGAAGTGCTGTTTCCCGATATTCTACTGCAAACCAGGAAAAAACAATTCATGCAGATATTAACCTGGGGTTTAAAAAATGGGCATTCCTTTCATCCGCTACTTATAGTAAGTTTGATGATTTAAGAATGGGCAAAAATGGAGGCCCGGATAACTATCTTCGACCGGAATATGTGCAAAGAATAAATGGAATAGACAGCATCGTAAAAAACAGTGATCCGCTGGTACAACGTTTCAGTGGTTATGATCAGGTTAATTTTTTACAGAAAATTCGTTTTAAACCCACTGAATATTTAGTTTTCCAATATAGCTTTATTTACGCAGGAACCGGCACGGCGCCAAGGTACGACCGGCTAATACAATACCGTACCGGAAAGCTAAGGTTTGCAGAATGGAACTATGGACCTATGCTTTGGCGAATGCACAACTTACAGGCTTTTCACAGTAAGAAAAACCGGATTTATGATGAGGCCCGCTTCACTATTGCATATCAAAATTATGAAGAGAGCCGCATTGACCGAACCCGTTCAAATAATAACCAAAACAATCAGGCAGAGCACGTAGATGCTACAAGTATTAACTGGGATGCAACAAAAGGAGTTGGGAAAAACAAGTTATTTTATGGGGTGGAACATGTGTACAATAAAGTAGGGTCAATGGGAGGTATTACCAATATACTTACCGGTGTAGTAAAGCCAGCTGTGTCCCGTTATCCCGATGGAAGCACCTGGAATACATCCGGTATCTATGGTAGTTATAAAATAAATTTACATTCCAAACTAACGCTGACAGGCGGTTTAAGATACAATTATAATTTACTAAAGGCGAGCTTTGATTCAACATTTATAAAATTTCCTTATAAAAAAGCAAAATTAAAAGAAGGCGCCTTTACGGGCAATGCAGGTTTGGTATTCAGGCCGGGCGAAAGCTGGCAGATCAATACAAATGTCTCTACGGGTTATCGTATGCCCAACATCGATGATATTGGCAAATTGTTCGAAAGCGTTGCGGGCATAGTATCAGTTCCTAATCCAGGTCTTACATCAGAATATGCCTGGAATTTTGAATTGGGGATTGTAAAAAATATCGTGAATAAAATGCGGATTGAGGTAAACGGATTTTATACTTTACTAACCAATGCGATTGTACGTCGTCCTTTTACCTTCAATGGCACCGATAGCATAAATTTTAATGGTATATACAGCGGAGTGGAGGCCTTACAAAACCTGGCAAAAGCCACTGTATATGGTTTGCAGGTTAGCGCCTCCTACACATTTACAGATGCGCTTTCACTACAAGGCCATGCTAATTGGATTAGTGGCAAGGAAACAGATGATATAAAAAATGAGCAGGTACCCTTACGACACGCTCCGCCATTTTATGGTATTTCGACCATAAAATACCAGGTGAAAAACGTTATTTTAGAAGCAACTGCTTTTTACAACAGTAAGATTGAGAATAAGGACCTGGCACCATCAGAACAGGCAAAAACCGATATTTATGCACGGGATGCAAATGGAAAACCGTGGTCGCCCGGGTGGTACACAATCAATCTAAAAGCCGCATATATTTTAACCAAAAACTTCCAGTTAACCGCAGGATGGGAAAACATAACCGATATGCGCTACAGGTCATATTCGTCGGGTATTGTTGCATCCGGGAGTAATTTGATTATTTCTGCAAGGGCGAATTGGTGACGTCAATAACATACCTATAACAAATAATTCAATTAATAAAAAAATTGCTGTCTTTTTATTTGAAAAGCAGCAATTTTATTCCTTTAATTGTCTATATTTATAGTGTAATCAAAGCACAAATATGACAGAAGAGCTAATGCTGGCCGGATGTCTTACAAATAATGCAGCTTCGCAGGAGGCATTATATAGCCGTTTTAGTCCCCGTATGTTAGGCTAGAATATAAAATGGCGCTTCATGACAATATTCACGTTGAATTTTCATGTTACGCTCGATTTGATTGAGAGGAACGTGACCAGGACCTTCGATCATAACCTGTACATTTTTCTCCCACGCACGTAGTGTCAATTCAC
>JBBQTL010000114.1:0-17645 GCA_038213285.1 Chitinophagales bacterium | reverse complement strand
ACCAGCGCATCTTCAGTTTTTCGGTCATACACATCTATAGTACCCGACAACCTGTTTTTCAGCAAGCTGAAATCAAGGCCAACATTTATTTCTGTGGTAACCTCCCATTGAATTTGCGGATCATACAATTGTTCCAGCCTGAAGTTTAGCACTTCTACTCCATTAAAGAAATAGGGAAGATTAGGGGTGGCCAAAGAAGTAAATGCATTGCTGGGAATTCCATCATTGCCTACTTTACCATAGCTGGCACGCAGTTTAAGATTGTCAAATGTTTTTTGATTGTCCATAAACTGCTCCCCAGTGATTGCCCAGCCTACACCCACTGATGGAAAGAAGCCCCAACGGTTATCCTTTGGCAAACGGGAAGTACCATCATACCTGCCGGTAGCGGTTAAAAAATACTTATCCCTGTAACTGTAATTTAACCTGGACAGGTATGAATTACGGGTAGATTTATCTCCATCATTCACATTGGTAGCGCCAATAGTTGATCCTGCATTTAAATACCATTGGTCCTCGTCTTCCGGCACGTCATTTCTTCTTCCACCCAGCCTATTCAATTTTATTTGTTCTGATGTAGTACCAACCAGCAAATTAAAATTATGGTCGCCAAACTTTTTTGCGATAGTGGCGGTGTTATCCCATACCCAGCGATTTCCCTGGCTTTCTTCAATTGTTAAACTGCTGTTGTTTCTTACCTGGTTGCTACCCGCTGTAAGGAATACATTGTTTGGGCCGCTGTTGACATATTTAAATCCATAGTTTACGCTTCTGAAATTATTTTTGTCCACTCCAAAACTTGATCTTAGGGTTAGCCAGGTAACAGGCTTTAATTCAGCGACGATATTGCCCTGGAAGCGGTCACCCTTTCCGCCATTGTTATTTTTATCCTGGTCTAATATTGGGTTACCTACGTTATTGGACAAAGAGGTGTTGCCATAAAGATTTCCCTGCTTTGCAGCTACATAAGGTGCTGCACGATAAGCCACGTTAAATGCACCCAGGTCTACATTTCTTACATCGGAACGGCTATAGGAAAGCAAGGTGGAAATTTTAAATTTGTTGGTAATTTTATAATCGTTGTTGTTTCTTAAAGTGAAACGATTAAAATTATTCGTCCTGATAATGCCTTCATCACTCAGGTACCCTGCACTGAAAAAATAATTTATTTTATCGCTACCCCCGGATAAGGAAAGATTATGATTTTGAAAAACACCTCTCTTCAATATTTCATCATACCAATCTGTATTGGCGCCGTTTTGCAGGGTAGCCTGTTTAACGATGCTATCACCGCTGCCATAATATACACTGGCCTCATTCACATAGCCTGCATATTGGTTGGCGCCGGCCATGTTTACCAAACGGGCAGCTTCTTTTACTCCAACTGACACGTCGTAGTTGATCAGCATTTTACCCGGCCTGCCTTTTTTGGTAGTAATCAACACCACTCCATTGGCAGCCCGCATACCATAAATGGCGGTTGCAGATGCATCTTTCAAAATATCGAGACTTACAATATCTGCAGAGTTGATATTCCGGATATCATCATTGATAATGCCATCCACAACATATAAGGGACTTGCTCCACCAAGCATTGTACCCGTACCCCTGATACGTATAACAGGCAGTGCATTTGGATCGCCACTGGTTATCACCTGCACACCGGCTACTTTGCCCTGCACTGCTTGTGTAGCTGTCAATACAGGTTGTTTGGCTAATTCGGCGCCACTAACAGACACTACTGATCCGGTTAAATCTTTCCGGCGGGAAGTGCCATAACCAACCACTACCACCTGGTCGAGTATTTTAGTAGATGCCACTAATACCACGTTTATTTCGGTACGGTCATTCAGGGGCATTTCCTGTGTTTCAAAACCTACTGATGAAAATACCAATGTAGCCGCGTCGGGCACGGATAATGAATAGGTACCATCTGTACCGGTAGATGTGCCGGCAGCAGAGCCTTTTACCCTGACAGACACACCTGGCAAAGGATCGCCGGAGATGCCGGTTACCTTACCAGTTAGTTTCACATCCTGCGGCACAACATTTTTTGGGGTTATCACCACCAGGTTATTATTGAGGATACGGTAGGTTAAAGCCGTGGAATTAAAGATATTGTTCAATACCTCCGTTACCAATAAATTAACCGCGTTGATACTCACTTTTTGGTTAGATGATATCACTTCATCATTGTACAAAAAGCGGAAGACGCTCTTCTTCTCAATCTGTTTTAAAGCAGTTTTAAGTTCGGCAGACTCAAGCTTGAGCGTTATCCTGTCCTGCGAATGGGATGTTCGTGCATGCAATTGCAAACTGGCAAATAAAATAAGCGCAATCGTACTATTCATAAGCATTAACATTTTAAAAATGCTTCTTTTTTTCAAAACAAGCAGTCTTTCATTTTTTTTCATATTTTTAATTTTGGTTAATGAAAACGGTTATCCTGGCCTTCTGACGGCAATGAGGGTTTCTATATTTGTTATCCTTTTTTATTCGGGAAATGCGCCAACATTTCCCGTTTTTTATGGAGTACAATCAGGTAGAGTTGTTGATGATAGCTTTTTGCATGGGGTCGTTATTTAAATATGGTTACATTTTGGTTATTTATTTTGTACTTAAAAATTGGCGTGGAGAGTTGTAATGCAAGCAAGGCTTCAGCAATGGTTTGTTTTTCAAAAGTTCCTGTCAGGCGTTGCACTTTTAATTTGGGATCGGCAAAACCTATGCTCACTCCAAACCATCTTTCCATCTTCAATGCTACTCCTTCAAAAGGTTCATTATCGAAAACCAGTTTATTTTCTACCCATGCCGTTTCCTGTATGGTAATATCATCTTTTCCCAACGTTAAATGGCTCATCAGCATAATCATGGAATCCGCAACAATTGGCCCATTTTTTTTGATTGCCGCATTCCGGTTGTTCACATTAGCCGCGTCGTTACTAATAATTAATTTATCATTGGGTTTCATTACAAATTTATCCGATCTATCCTTCATGGTAACTTCAATGCTTCCTCTTATTAAACTGGTTTCAGTATTTTTTTCGCCCGGGTATGCCTTTACATTAAATACGGTACCAATTACCCTGATATTAATCTTATTGGCATGAATTATAAATGGTTTACCGTTGTTTTTCACCACATCAAAATAAGCTTCACCGGTAAGGGTAACCTCCCGGAATTTTTTCCCAAAATCCCTGTTATTATACACCAATTTACTACCCCCGTTTAACCATACGGAAGATCCATCCGGCAATTGAATTTTTGTACGGGAGCCAAACCTGGTACTTACCTCACTTTGGGCAATTTTTTCAACAGCTAATTTGGGTGTAGATTGTTCAAACCTGAAAAGTAAAAAAAATAAGATGGCCACTATTGAAAATACCGCGGTTGAAATGAATGCCCTTTTGCGGTTGCCAGTATTGGATGATGTATCAATAGAGTAGTCAAAATATGAATGAGGCGGCTCATTGCTGCCTTTATCCGGTTCCAGGTTAAACCCTTTTTCCTTTAACCTGTTAAGGTGTAAATGATAGGTTGCTTCTAAAAACTCCTCGTCCGATTCGGGGGGGATATTCCAGTATTCATCAATCGCCTGTAAGTATAAGCTGTCATTCGAATCCACTTTAAGAAGATTGGCCAACTCAGTCAATTCAGAAGCAGTTGCTTCGCCTGAAAGTTTACGGGACACCAGAGTCCAAATTCTGTCTTTTGTCATACGCAAGTAACCTATAGATACAAACGCCAGATAAATCCCCTAAAGAAAGGAAAAGAAAAAATGAAATTTAATGAGAAGAAGGATTTTTAAGCGAAATATGAAGTGTTTCCGCGATTTTTTTAAGTGCAATAGAAATTTGTTGGTCAATGGTTTTTACACTTATATTCAAGAGCAGGGCTATTTCCTTGTATTTCAGCCGGTCTTCTTTGGCCAATTTAAAAATAAGTTTACACCGCTGGGGTAACTGCTGCACGGCGGTATCTATTTTTTCTGATAATTCCTGGGTGAGCAGGATTGTTTCTGCATTGTCATCTGGTGATGCGAACTCCACACTTACGTCGTCAATTGACAGAAACATTGCTTTTTTTGATTGCTGCAATTTTCTCAAAGATGCATTTCTTACACTTACATAGAGGTACATCTTCAAATCCGCAATTTCGGCCAATTGTTTTCTTTTTGCCCAAATTTCAATTAATACATCTGATACAATTTCTTCGGCCAGTTCTTTGGATTTGATGATGGAAAAGGAAAAACTTTTAAGGGGGAGGAAAAAATGAAAAAATAATTTTTTATACGACACTTCATCTTCATAATCAGCAATACGTTGTTGAAGATCATGCAAAGCAATCGAGTTAAAAGGCATATTCTCATCCATGGCAAATATAATCGGCGGTTAAAAGTTGTACAATTGTGAAATCAACAGGCATAAAAATTAAGCCATTTTATATTAGTCGTATAAAGCGGCTATTGGCGGCTGCAAATAAGCACCGGGATTTTATAGAAATCCGTACCGGGCTTCAAAGAAATCATATAGCAAATCAATTTATTATTTGAGCCGCATTAAACAGACAATCTGCAAAACCTATCCGCTGCCTTCATTTGAAAATAGAAACCAATGCTGCATAAGGTTGGCGACCTTTAACACATGTATTTGCCTGATGTTGAAGAATAGTAGTAAACAGGTCATGCAAAATTGAACGTTTTGGATGTTGTATCGTAAATTTATGGTTTAAAATGGATTGGTTGATTTGATTGCAGGTTAAAAGATTGTTTGTATTGAGCGATTTAAAAACAAAGTCCGGAGTTCATTTCAACTGGTAGCTGAGTAGAAGCGTGCATTTAAAAGTAAAGCGACAATTATAAATGCCCCCTGGTCGAATATTGATCATCGGAATGCTGAAATTAACATCAACCTTCGGTAATTATTTATCAATGTCGTTTACTTAATGCTTTATTTTCACGCAAAGACGCACGGGAATAAAATAAGCCGCAAAGAAAATACAAAATCAGCTTTGCGCCTTTGCATCTTTTTTCTTTGAGTGAAAGTTTTCTTCCGTCAACGACATTGAATGATCTATCACCATTTTCATCCAAAGCAAATAATATGAATCCAGACCTGGCAAAAAAAGTTACCGCAAAAAACAAAAAACAGCAGTTGCCCGAAACTGATCAAAACAAGCCCCAATCAAAATATGAACTGGCAAAAAAATTCAGGCACCTGAAAATAAGTATCCGTCGTTTAGCGATTGACAGTTTTTTACTTTCTTTGGGTGTGTTGTCTGCAGGCTTTGGGTTAAGGGGATTTTTACTTCCCAATAATTTTATTGACGGAGGGGCGGTGGGCATATCATTACTACTGGCCAAACTGTCTGGCATTTCATTATCTATCTTATTGGTAGTAGTAAATATTCCATTTATTGTATTGGGTTATTGGGCAATTAGTAAGGAGTTCGCTTTTAAAACAGCAGCGGCTATTACAACACTTGCCCTGGTAGTGGCATTTTTCCCTTATCCTCAAATTACGGCTGACAAGTTGTTGGTGGCGGTTTTTGGCGGTTTCTTTTTAGGAAGTGGCATTGGTCTGGCGGTAAGAGGCGGAGGGGTAATTGATGGCACAGAGGTATTGGCGATTAACCTTAGCAAAAAACTTGGACTCACCATCGGCGATATCATCCTGATTTTAAATATCATCATCTTTTCTTTCGCGGCCTGGTTGCTTTCTATCGAAACGGCGCTTTATTCCATCCTCACCTACCTCTCTGCTTCCAAAACAGTCGACTTTATTATCGAAG
Source organism: Chitinophagales bacterium (assembly GCA_038213285.1). Taxonomy (GTDB): domain Bacteria; phylum Bacteroidota; class Bacteroidia; order Chitinophagales; family Chitinophagaceae; genus Ferruginibacter. The sequence goes on along the minus strand of JBBQTL010000114.1, from coordinate 11,855 downwards.
GTATTGAAGAGTACACCGGCATTACTATTATCTCAATTAAATATGATGAGATTAAAACAATGATAACTGAAAAAATGGGGCGTGGTTTAACTATCTACAAAGGGGAAAGAGGGTTTGGAAAAAGCGGGCACCGCAACCATGAAATTAAAATAATTTACACCGTACTCACCCGGCTGGAAGTAAGCCGGTTAAAAACTGAGATTGAAAAAATTGATCCCGATGCGTTTGTGATTATGAACAGTATAAAAGATACCAAGGGTGGGATGATTAAAAAGCGGGCTTTGAAATAAAAGCCCATGCCACATGAAGTAACTCTTGTGAGCTTTCATTTTTAAAAATCTGCGTTGCAGTTTTAACGTAAGGGCAAAGACGAAGCCCTGGGCATAGCTTTTAATAAACTTTAAAAATGTATGCGTGTGTTTGCTCATATGCTGAAGGGGTGTAACCGGGCCTGCTTTGTTCGTATAAATATAAATGCTGGTCGGTATCCTTGAAAGTAAGGTTAAATCCTGCTTTATCACATTGGTTGCTGCGGGTGTAAACGTTGGCCGCATTGCCCGGCCCTATGGCAAAAAGCCCTTTTCTTTTGGGAACAATGCCAAGTTTAAAAAAATACATTGGGCCTTCTTCTTTAAAAAGAAATGCTCGTATTTGATCTTGTTTATCAGTCTGCGATGCTGAACCTTTAATTAAAATATTGTCAAAACTATTAGCCGCAGGGGTGGATCCCGGGTCGCTAAAACTACCTCCAATTAATTCAAGGTAGCTTATTGCTGTTCCCAGATTCACTGCACCTACATAACTTACTACCTGGTTTGTTATCAAATTTTTTAATTGTGTGGGAATGGTAGCTTCCAGCCATATTGTATCGTTTATATGAATGCTATCTAAAGCAGGATAGGCCTTATAATTTCCCTCAAAAGAATAAATGGTTTGCTTACAATCAAATCTTTTTTTACAGCTTGCAGATATACTTAGATAGTTCTATTTCCAAATTTACCAGTTGGGTTAGCCCGGTTTCATTTGCTGGTTTAAGGCGAATATATTTTTTATTGATGGTGATGCCATTTGAATTTCCGTAAAGGTTTTGCGAGGCCTGTTGCATAACGGCCACCGAATATGGGCTATTTAATAAACGGGCACCTAAAACAGTAGGGGTTTGTATGGAGTCATCAAACCAATCTGGTTCCAATATGTCGTTGCAGGTGCCGGAAGATAACAGCATTTCACCACTTGCCTCAACCTTGCTACTAGCGTTAACAACAGCATCCGTTGATTGTATTTCTTTTTTACAAGATTGAAATACTAAAGCATTTGATACCATTAAAAAAATAATGAAGAGAAGGGGGATTTTTTCATGTTAGTCTCACGGTACGCAAATGACCGTCGGTGAGCGACGCCGTCCTGTTATTTTTTTTGTTATACTAAACACAAGGCGTAAAGATGTAAGTTGTTTAAACCCGCTCGCCGCTAGCTGACCTCATCACCTTCATCAATTCTTAAGTCATCAGACCTCCACCTGGCAATACCACGAATTTATACTTTGAGAAGTATAAATGTATTTCTCCCGTTTCTTTTTGCAGCAATTCGATAATTTCATTTTTTAAACCCCGGTTTCCCTGGGTTTAAAAATTCATCCTATTACCTGGCGTTTTAAATAACGGCTATGCCAGATAACGCAGGTGAAAAAGGTTTAGCGTATGCTTATACCAATCTACTGCAAATCCCTTGAATCAAATTTTCGTTTTGGTTTTTTACCCAATATCCTGTACAATACACTATTTAATGTAAAGGTATCATTGTCAAATCCACCATGCGAATCCGACCTGCAGATATCCGCCCCTTCTTCTTCCTTACCCGGCGCCTTTCCTGCTATTACCAGGCTGGGCCACCCGTTGATAGGTTGCTCCAACATTTTACTTATGTCGGGATCAACAAATTTTTTTACCAACTCGGGGTTATTACCATTGATAAATTTTTCCATTCCCAAAATGGGTTTTTCCCGTACTCTTTCAAAGGCATTGCTCACTAAGTAAAGCAGCGATTTACCATAAGGTCCCACATCATCATCCCGCTCACCCTTATCGCTCAATACATACATGGTAGGCCTTAGCCGGTCATCCTTTTCAATCAACGGAAAAAATTTCTCTTTAAAAAGATCAACAGAAATGGCAGGCGCCAGGAACTGAACCGATTTAACCTGGATACCTATCTGTAATAAAGATTCCAGGGCATAAGAAATAAAAATGGAACCAGCACTATGGGCCACAATATGAATTTCCCATTTACTTTTTTCCTTTTCATCCAGCGTATTGTATGCTTCCAGCCCTTTTTCCGCTAAGGTTACAATGGCTCTTTTTTTATCACCCGGCTTTCCTGTTTGCTTCGAAGCAAGTTTCGCATTCTCCTTCATTTCATCCCACAGCATGGTGCCCAGTTTACTGGAAGTCAGTTCAAACGTACGGTCCTTTATCTCCAGGGTACTATCCCTTAATTTGGATAGCCAGTTTACAGTGGCCTTGTCGTCATCCGTAAAAATATCAAAGAGGTTATTTTTTAAGGAGGTAAAAAAATCTGTCTCCCACATGATATGTACCGGGTAAATTTGATTGTCGAGGCATACCTGTTTAAAGCTGATGACCCTGCGGGCAACTTCTTTTTCAGAATTTAAGCCACCATGCAGGTAAAGCATGATGCGTTTTTTATCCCAGTTGGTGGCCGCATCCCTTATAGCTGGAAAAAGTCGCTCTATATCTGTTTCAGTGGTCCAGTAATTACCCGAATCAGACAGGAAACCGTTATTTCCTATATTGATTACATAAGGACGGATACTCTCCAGCGGAATAATATCAGAAGCCCTTTGCCTGCCTGCATCCGTATCCCCCCTGGATTGGTCACTCCAGAGATCGGTATCCACTGGTACGCCCAATTGCACCACCCAGCAATCGGAAGAATGCAACATCCAGTCTTCATAAGGTAACAAAGCAAAACCCTTATTTCCCCATTTTTCACCCCATGAATTTTGAATGATAAAACCTTCCCGGGTATATCCCACAATGGCTACCGCATGCCCGCCATCCGCCCTGTCCTTTCGCTCTATAATGGGCAGGGTAATTGTTTTTCGCTTTCTCTTAGAAATATAATTGTATGTCCTGCCCTTGCCCTGTGGATTCATCCATCCCTGGTGTACCATTAAAGTAGCATATAAAATACCTGTTTCACTAATGGCCGCATGCATGTCGCGGATATTCCGGTGCATTACCCTGTAATAAGCGCCCGAAGGCACCTCCATCGCAATCTTTGCGAGTGCTTCATCCAGGTGCGAGGGCCCGGTCATATCATCTTCCCACTGCCATTTTTTTGCCACTCCATGAGCGGTCCAGCCCTTTACGGAACCCCTTGCGGAAGACCCTACATAATCTTCGCCGGGCCATTCATCGTAGCGGCGTGCCATTTCATATAACATACGTGGGCTCACACATTCCTTTAGAATGGATGCCGCCCTAACGCGTTTATTTTTTATCAAATGATAGTTGATCACAGCCGCCAATGCAAACCCCGTGCAGGCCCCCTCCGTTCCCTGGTCCAGTATCAGTGGGATATTATCAAAATCAATATACTGCTCTGGCAATGGACTTAAGGTAGGTTGGTAAAACCAGTCCCGTACATCAATTTTATCGGGGAAAGCATCCAGTGTTTTATCGATTTTTTGCGCCGTGGTTTTTGCGGCGGGTTTGTCCCGTTGTTTCTCAGCAGAAGGCTGAGTTGTTTTTGGATAGGTTGGTTCTGCTTTTTTTGCCATAAAATAAATTGATTGTTTTAAAAAAGAGTTCAGGCAGATTTACTGTTGGCGTATTATTTTAATACCTGCACCAACGACTGGTTAAAAAATTTAAAGGGTATCTTTTGTAAAAAAGTTCGTTTAAGATACCAGCAAAGATGTTTTGCCTTTCGCAGATTTGAAGTACACTTTTAATTTGATTGTATACGTTTTACCCCTGAACAATTTGATCCGGATCATAGCATTATTATCGGTACCGCTGTTGTCATCACCACTCAGGTATTGTAATTTTTTGCCCGCCATTTGCTCCGATAGAACCATTACGGTATCCAGTTTTCCAAGTGTCTGAATTTTGTAATATTTTGATATGGCAGGCTTGAAGATATAGTTTTGCTGTTCCGAGCTTTTAACCGGTATATCATAAGTTACTCCCTCCGTTACCAGGATATCTTTATTTGGGTTTGCAGCCGGGTAAAAAGTAAGTGCGTATTTAATGTCCTGTACAGATAAGCCACCGGCGGGTTCAATACCATTGGCATATTCAACAGGTTTTTTTATCAGTCCTGCTTCAAAAGGATAGTGCATGATTGAATTGTGATCCCAGGTGGAACCGTTCACTTCCTTTTTATCAAGCTTCCTAATAATATTTTCAAATGTAGTGGTCCTGTCCCAGTTATTGGGTTCACCGCCCAATGATGCATACACGGCTTCTTCATCCCACACAATGCCGGCAAATGGATTTTGATGTTCGTGTTGTAACCCAAGCGTATGTCCAATTTCATGCACCGCTGTATCAATGCCATTGTGCGGGTCGGCAACCGCAATATTCCATCCAAAATTCATCGTACGGTTATTTACTTTCTGGTTCAGTATTTGCCTTCCTACATAACTCCATGAACCGTCATCTTCCATAAACCCAATCCTTATCCCGGCCTCTTCCCTGTTTTTCACTTCCTCAAAATTCAAACCGATACCCAATTTTTTCCAGTGGCCAAATGCTTTTCTTACCACCTCCATTTGGGCAGGTGTTCCCTTCCAGCCTTTCCACTCTTTGGTACCATCTGTAAATTTTATAAACTCACCATCCGTTTTCTTATCAAAAAAATAATAATGAAGCGTAGTGCCGGTTACCCATTTGGTTGCATTGGTAAGGATCAGCCTTGCCCGCTCTTTATTCATTCCATCTGCCAATGGCTTTGATACTACTTTGGGATTGGAACAGAACCGCCTCGGAGCGACTTTAATCTGGCTTTCATTAATTTTTCTTTTTCTAAGCGTTGCCATAAACTTGTTTTTATTTGATTGAGGTTAGTGATAATAAATGTTTGTTTTTTTTGCCAACAGTTTGACCAGGCTGACGGTTAGATTTAAGGCAGAGGCGGAAAATGAAATGATTTTTACCAGCCTGTTTACCGTGCCTTTATTCTGATTTATAATTAACATTGAAGGGCCATTGGCTAAGCAACACAACTAACAATACCGCTTTATAACATCAATACGGCTGGCATATAGTTTAGATTCAGCACACCAAAAAACTGGTGGGGCCAATAAAAAATGATAACAAGGAAAGCCTGTGGAGCGAATTGATCAGAGGAATGAATTTGACCACTAACGTAGTGCATTATTTTGGCATTTGCAAATTACAGATGATGCTATTTTTTGTAGCAGCCAATTTATTACCTGTAAAAAAGTGACTGGTTCAAAAGAACTACCCTTAACTAAACAGAAAGGCTACCTGAAAACCCGGGAGCTATATCAAAAAGAATCACTAAGGAATAAACCAGGCAAAAATTTGGCACCGGCAGCCCCATCTGATTGCGTCAATAGTACTTACTTTTTTACCGGCAAATGAATGACTTCTTCCAAAAAGCGTTTCGTCTCTTTTTCAACACCCACTATATCATTTGATTTGATGGGAGATGCAATTACATGATTTCCGGTACCGGGTAATGCGATCGACCTTTTTAAAGAATCTGCAGTAGCCAGTTGGTTAAACATTTCCTTCATGGCACTTACTTTCACTACCGGGTCCTGAAATTGTTCGTCTTTATAAAAATATAACAACAGGGTTGGTTGATTCACCTTTTGAAAAGTCGCCTTGTTCATCGTGGTTTCCAGCATTTCCTGCAACGCAACCGTTGCTTCAAAACGGTAGGGTTTATTCCAGTATTGTTTGTATATCGGCCGATCGTCTTCGGGTATATTGTAATTCCCACCTTTCACCAGGCGTGCTATTTGTAACCCCCAATGATTATTTAATATCCATGCATTGGGATCGTTGATGGCAATATTGGGCGAATACAAAACCAGCGCCGCAACATCTTTAGGATAAGCCGCAGCCAGTTGCAATGCCTGTGAACCGCCGGTACTGGTGCCCATTAATACGACTTTGTGGCCTAATTGCTTTCCTATGGCCAATGCCTGCTGTGCAGTTTTCCAATAATTATCGGCTGTAAGGTTCATCAACTGTTCTGACGTGTCAATGCCATGTTCCGCTAACCGGGATAGGTATAAATTGCAGCCAAAATATTTTGCAGTGTTTCGGTGTACCGGGTTGCCTTCTTCCTGCGAAGCAGAAAATCCATGCAGGTAAACAATTGCATATTCGGTTTTTTGTTTAACGGAATCATTTGCCCATACAATTCTTGCTTCATTATTTGGACGAAGTTTGTGAGCCGATTCATTGGCAGCAATAAATTTATCCAGGTCATTCGTTGATGGAACTACCGGCATAGCCATATCATACTTTGGCGTAGCAGGATAAGGCCCCATCAAATAAATTATATACAATACTACTGCTACAAAAAACAATCGCTTTAACCAACGCATATTTGAAATTTTTATGAAGCTATGATTTTTATTTGTTTTGTAAAAGTATCGGGTGCATTTCAAATTGTCGCAGCATTTATGGGCTACTTAGTTTTGCCGTTAAGGCGTTCCGACGTTTTTATTTCTTTGATAATTCAACGTCTTAGTGCCTTAACGGCCAATTACTAATTCTTTAGTTTTTAAATAAAGAGCGGCATCCGATCAATATCGGATTTACGATACGTCCTCAAAATTCATTTGCCATTCCCTTCTTTCCTCAAGCTTGTTTTGGCGAACTTTTATCAAACAGCGAAAACAATTTTAAAACCGCAGGAACACCTGCCCCGAGTGCCGCAGCGTAGGTAATTAATTTTGAAAATGCTTCCTCCTGACTGGTTAGTAAAAAAGCAAGAATGGCCAGGATTACCAACTGTATGGGATTTTTTAAAGTACTCCAGTTACCATTGTCTTTTATCTGGTTTTTAATTTTCATCGCCTCTGTATTGCCTATCGCTGAGAGTATGAAATTGCGAAAGCCTTTGTTGAATAATTTAAGCGTTCCATCGGGGCGTATCACTACGCCTTTTGCAATCAGCATACTGAGGTTATAGTCATCAAATGAATTTACCAGGTTGTCTTCAGCAAGATCGTACAATAAAAATTTTTCTTCCTTGGTAAGGGATTGCCAGATGTACATATAAAAATAATGGGAGCTTACCTGTAATTTAAAAGCCAGTTCATCAAATTTGGCGATCCTAACCTGCTCCGGTATTGCCTTCCCTGCCTGGAAGGAAGGTGGTTGCATTTTTTTTAGAAAATAAGTTTGCCTGGTTTCCTGGCGGATAAGCTGTGCTGACTTGAAACTGGCTCCTTCTTCCAGTTTGATATCAACGAGGTCATCGACACTGTTTACGATAACTTCTTTTCCGGTATATCCTTCGTTTGAAATAAAGATGCTAAATGGAAGTTGCTGGTCCGGCAATACGAACCGTCCATCATGCCGTGAAAAAGCTACGAGATCGGTCTCTTTTATCATGATCACAGCATCTGGTATACTCCTGATTCCTTTTTTGGTAACGATGGTTCCCTGGAGAACACCGGTAGCCAAATGTGAAGAACGTAACTGCAAGGGTAAAACGACAATGCAATAATGGCCAAGCAATACGTGCCATCTCTCCAAATCCTGACCGGGCACTGATTTATCTTCCGGCTTAAACGAATAGTCCATTGCAGAGTCCAGGAAGGCAACGGGATGAATGGTTGACATAATAACAATCTTGCATTTATTATCCAGGTAAAGCCGCTCAAGGAATTCGAGTTTATAACGGTTGGATACCTGGTCCTGTATATTGTATTCGAAATGATTTACGATGATCATCCTGTTTTTTTCATCAAAAACCTTTTTGGTGTATTCTGCCCATAGTGCTTTCTCCGCATCATCACCTCCCGAAGAAGGGATGTTGATTAACTCGGCTATAAACACATTGTTCATTTTTTCATCTGCATGATTGTAATACAAAGTCGTTTTGTCGTCCATTGATATTTCACCGTCAGCAATTTTATCCAGCAGGTATTTCTTTTTCCCTGCACCGGGCAAGCCAATTACAAACAGGGGCTGATCCCAGTTTTTATTTACCAGTATTTCATAATCCAGTTTTTTCCATACTTCCATTTCAGGCAGGTTTAGAGCAAATAATTTTTTAACAATATTGCCCACAATAAAATAAAATACCAACAGCGTAACTACTACCAGCAACCAAAACAAAGCGCCATTAAACCACTTAGAAATATACGCAGAGGGGTAATGATAATTTAGATTTTCTGATTGCAACCTGAGGTACTGGCCAGGTAATGAAGATTGCCGGTAAGTGATGGTTCCGCTATCTGTAGCACAGGCTTCTTCCAGCAGCGGATTAAAGAAATACGAGCTGTCAACGGTACCCGGGCTATAAAATTTATCCTCAATAATGGCTTTATCGGTAATGTACAATCGAAAAAGGTTTAGCAGATCAAGTGTTCGTTTCTCTTCCGGTGAATAGGACTTTAACCCTTTGCCGGCAAATGCATTGCGGCGGGAAAGAACAGAAACATGATTGACCAGGCTGCTATCGATATACACGCCATTCCATCCGTTTCGGGCATTTAAAATTGCAGCAGGTGAAGAGCCTGGAAATTTACTAAGCAGCCGGTTAGCAAAGTCAACCTGCTTATACCGGATGCTTAAATTTTGCTCATAATTGTGAGAACTAATATAAAAGAATACAACCGGCAAGGCGCTGGTGATGATCAACCGGGTTACTGACATCAATGTAAAACTGTTTACATAATTCCACCTGCCAAATAATAATTTTCCCTTTTCGGATGTTTTTAACCGATATGCAGCGAAGTAAATTTTTTCCTTAAAATAGCATAATAATGCACCCATGATTATCACCAGTATTTCATAACCCATTAAGGTAATAAAATGATTCCTGTCTAGTACTTTTAAAGCAACCACTCCTATTAATATGATTATTCCCCACAAACAATATTTAGCCGAAGTTTTATACTTTAACACATTTCTCTTTTCCTCGGAATACTTGATCGCAAAAATAGTGTTAAGAAAAAGAGGTATCACCATTACTGAGAATAACAGCATAAAAAAATACTCCAAAAAACTACTCCGTTTAAAAAACAGGATCAGTAAAAAGATAAGGACACTGTTAAATACAGTTGACAAAATATATTCACTTTTGCTTGAAATTTTTGGCCCTATCCAACTTGTATCGAGCAACTGTTTCTTAAAAAAAGACCGCTTTGCAGAAACCATAAAAATGGCATATAACTGGAGAACCAGCAAACTAAAAAACAAAAATAACATGGAAAAAGTAAAACTATAAATTTCCATGTCGGTAGTTTCCCTGAAAACCGCATCTTCAAAAATGACGATGGAATAAGGCAACCCGTTAATCGGTTTTACCTCCACCTCGTATTCGTTACCATAATATCTGGTTGAAAAGGTTCCCTGCACAGTTGCATCCAAACAGCTTTTCAACTGATTGCTTTTAGAAAACACTTTTAACAGATTTTCATTTAAGTTCCTTGAAGGTTCTGAATGATATAAAACATTTCCGGCCTGGTCAGTGATAGCGAACAGGTAGCCTGTGGGCAATACCACTTTATCAAGGCTTCTAAAATTAAATGACAAAGCGGCTACGACTGGGTTTCCGGGGCTTGAAAGCTTCGACCTGGCTGAAAGTACCGAGCGGAAAGTACCACTTGTCCAGGATATCACCTGTTCCAGGAAAAAGCGTTTATTGTTGTCGCCATTAACAAGGTATTCTTGCTTTTCAATAATTTTCTTAAAATATTCCCTGGTCTTAAAATTACCAAGGGGTGCGTTTACATCATCCACCGTCCAATTAATTATTTCACCGCCGTTTTTATCAAGCCAGAATACCTGGTTCATATTCACTCCTCTGGTAATGTCCGCAATTGCTGTTTTATCAAAAGGTATATCCCCATTATCGAAAGCGATGGAATCCTTATTGAGGTTGATAATATTTTTATTCGCCGGTACTACTAATTTATCAAATTGCTCCATCTTGTGAAAAACGGTATCAATTTCACTTTTAAAGGCATTACTGATGCTATGTGCCAGAACGCTTTTTGAATCCTTATTAACCTTCGGGCGAAATGCCTGGTTATAATTGAAGAACACAAAAAATATCAGTGATATTAAAAGCATTGAAATAAAAATGGACGCTATTCCATCATAAATAGTCAGCCGGTCCTTACTTCCCATCTGGTACAATTTCAGCCAGGGAAATGCTACCATTCCAATTAACATGATCGTACTCAGCAAGAGGATCATTTGCGTTGGCAACTGAGTTTTTTCGCTTTGATAATGCCGGTTGGTTAATAAGCCGCCGATGATCCATTCGTTATTCGCATCAAAACCAACAGGCTGCAAAAACATGATATACTCAGTACCGCTGATTACCTGGTTTCTAACACCCGAACTACCAATGCCATTTTTAATCCCCAGTAAAGAATCCTGCCTCACAAAACTGATACCTGAAGGAAAGGTTTCATACACCGGTTTGCCCTTGCTAAAAATAATGTAATCATCAAATATATCTTTGGGCAGCAGGAAGAGAATAAACTGTTTAAAACTGAACTTCATTGACATTTTGTAAACCGTGCTGTCATTCTTTTCACCAACCTGTAGCCTGGAAAAAGACAAACTAATTTCCCGGGTATCGTTATTTACCCTGATATCATATCCACTGCCTGAATTGGCACTATCTAGCAAGAGAAAATTATTTTCTTTCTTAATAATCCGGGGTGTGGTAAGGGTGAAATTAGTGTTAGAAAATGACCGGATATAGTTTAAGAGTTTTTCCAGTTCCCCGCTATTGGTATTGGCTTTTTGATATGCGGTAAGCAGGTTATTCAATAAGGCAATGCTATTCTCAATTTTGGTATGAATGTTACGGTCAATATTCCGAAGCGCACTAAAACGTTGTTCCTGTATCCTTCTTTCATTGTTGGGCAGGTATATAAAAAAATACCCTGCACCTAAGAAAATCAGGATCAATAACGTGGTTAATACTGCGGCCTGGTTTTTATTGATGGAAAATAATTTCATATTCGCTTTATTGAAAGCCCGGGCAAATTCATGATACCGGTTTATTAACCTTTACATGAAATTGCGGTTAAGGCATACACTTTTAGTTGTAGCAACCTGCTAAATATTACTGGTGGAATATAGGTGGGTATTATTCTTAAGTATTGGAAACGATACTAACTTAATACCTTATTGCGATAAAAGCAACTATTGAGTTCAAATACTTTGATACTTTGTTGCCACAGAAGTCACAGGGGCACTGTTTTGTATTTTTAGGATTTGTTGCCACAGACGCCACAGAGGCACTGTTTTGCAACTTTAGGATTTGTTGCCACAGAAGCCACAGAGGCACTGTTTGGTAGTTTTAGGATTTGTTGCCACAGAAGTCACAGAGGCACTGTTTTGTAGCTTTTGTTTGCGAAGACTATAATGTTACCGCACGACCTTTTTTGTTCTTCTTTTCTGTGCTTCTGTGGCTTCTGTGGCAATTGTCTTTTCTTTTTCCAGGAATTGTTGCCACAGAAATCACAGATGCACTGTTTTGTAGCTTTTGTTTGCGAAGACTATAATGTTACCGCACGACCTTTTTTGTTCTTCTTTTCTGTGCTTCTGTGGCTTCTGTGGCAATTGTCTTTTCTTTTTCCAGGAATTGTTGCC
>JBBQTL010000113.1:0-17657 GCA_038213285.1 Chitinophagales bacterium | reverse complement strand
TTCTTTAGAACGAGTCCAGCCCCCAACCAAAGCCAAATTGTAGGTGAAGCCGAAGTAACAATGTCCTGCCAAACTTTAGCAAAACCGCTTGTTAATTGCAGGTTTTTTTTTGCTTTTTTGGAACAAAAAAATCCTCAGGGAACTGCTGTCCAACCACAACAAAAGTTCAATTGAAAGTCAATGTCGAAGATATGTACTGTCGCAAAAAAAAACTTGCACTTAACTCATAAATATGCGCATGTTTCGGCTTTACCCAAATTTCCATTTCGCACCTATAAGTCTGATTGTTAAAGATATATAGAAAAAAATATTTAAAAAGCGCAAGTTGTAAAAACTTGCGCTTTTTAAATATTCACAAAGGGTGATATTTAAAATACGCAAGTTTTTACGATCGCTTTTTTCTGATTCTTATATACATCGGTTGTCCATCCAAACGCAAAATTTACTTTGTATCCCCCTAAGCCTAAATAATTTCTTGAACCAGTGATCAGGTTGTAATGCAAAATATAACTATCAAATTTTGAATGGCGTCGCCCTCCCTGAGTCACAGATTAAGGGCTTGGGATAATTAAAAATCTAATATATATAACACTATTTGTATTTAAAAGCTATTTCGTGAAATAATTTCAATTCTTTTAAAAGAACGGGTTCTAAATTAATTTTATATCGTTACTTAATGCTAAATCCCCATTCAAATCCTAAATGGAGCGTCGCCTGTGAAGAAAAATCATGGTGCAAATGCTTGTAAACAAAATGCTCTATTTCTTTTCTTGTTTCTTCTTCTTTTAAAGATATTAGCGTTCTCCAGGCTTTTTTGCTTAGCCACCAGTACCAACAATTAGAAAGGTTAAATATATTATACAATGTCATGCAAACCGCTCTTGACAAACACACTCTTTTTTTTATTCTACGCATGGATATAATCGGTAATTAATTGCGCACCTTGTTAAAATCAATTTCCACACGGGCCTGAAACCATTTGTAGATGCTATTGATGTGAAGAACCAATGGCAACCGCTGAGTAAACAGTTCATCGGTGGTTATAAAAGTCGTCCTATTTTAAAGAAAATGAATCAGGATGCCGGCAATATGAGCAAAAATCAGAGAAGCACAGAAGAAAAAATTTGTTGTCACAGAAAGCAGAGAAGCACAGAAAACAAAATTGTTTCCAATTCCATTTAGTACATTTGCTAAAATAATTAGTATTGTGACCGTCAAATTAGAACATATAACGCTAACGCCCTATTTTGATCTTCGGGTACATGCAGGATTTCCTTCACCGGCAAATGATTACATGGAGGAAAGTATTAACCTGAATGAAGCCTTCATAAATCATCCGCTGTCTACTTTCATTGTAACTACAGAAGGCGATAGTATGATTAAAGCATTTATCCCACATAAATCGCTACTGCTCGTTGATAAAAGCTTAACACCTAAAAACGGGGATATTGTTGTAGCAGTTGTAAATGGTGAATTTACCGTTAAGTTTTTTGAGCGCATTGGTTTTCGATGCCGGTTATTGCCGGCTAACGATCGGTACAAGCCCATAGAAATTACCGAAGAAATGCAAATGCAGGTATGGGGAGTAGTAATTAAAATAATTATTGATCCTAAAGATGTAAAATAATGATTGCTATCGTTGACTGCAATAATTTTTATGCCTCCTGCGAGCGGCTCTTTCAGCCCAAAATGATGGGGCTCGCTATTGTTGTGTTAAGTAACAATGATGGTTGTGTTATTGCCAGAAGCGAGGAAGCTAAAGCCCTTGGCATAGAAATGGGAGCGCCTGCATTTATGATGAAGGAATTCCTGGGTAGAGAAAACGTGCAGGTGTTTTCTTCCAACTATACATTGTATGGTGATCTTAGTCAACGGGTGTTGAAAACATTGGAAAACTTTACCCCATTAATTGAATGTTACAGTATTGATGAGGCATTCCTGGATTTGTCACGGCTAAAAGAGGTAAACCTGTTTGAGTATGGTATTACAATACGGAACACCATTGCAATGAATATTGGCTTACCGGTATCCATCGGAATTGCCCCGTCTAAGTCGCTTGCTAAAATGGCAAACCGATATGCAAAGAAAGTATTGCCGGGCACCGGTGTTTTTGTATTGGATACAACTGAGAAAACCAACAGGGTGCTCCAATGGACTCCAATAGGCGATGTTTGGGGCATTGGAGGGCAGCATGGCCGACGCTTAAAATTGATGGGTATAAAAACAGCCTACGATTTTGTACATCAGCTAAACGCCGATTGGATCCGCAATAATATGTCGGTGATGGGCGAAAGACTTTTCAATGAATTAAAAGGCATTCCTTCCATTGAATGCCAGGATGTAGCCAAAGCAAAAAAAGGTATTTGTACAGCAAGATCATTTGGCAGGCTGCTTTCTGAGAAAAAAGATATCCAGGAAGCGGTGGCCAACTATGCATCCTCCTGTGCTGCTAAACTTAGAATGCAGCATAGCTGTGCCAGCACCATCAATATTCTGATACAAACAAATGTACATCGCACACAGGATAAGCAATACTCAAGGAGTGTAACGCTCCAGATACCGGTTGCAACGAACAGCACGGGAAAAATAATATCTTTTGCATTAAAGGGATTGGATATTATTTACAAACCGGGTTACAATTTTAAAAAGGCAGGTGTTATTGTAACATCCATTATTCCAGACACACAGGTTCAGCAATCCTTATTTGGAAATCCTGGTTCCGGGCAAAAAGATGTACAGGTGATGAAAATGCTGGATGCTGTAAACAAACGTTTTGGTAAGGATTTGGTTAAATTTGCCATACAAGGGTATTCGAAACAATGGAAGCTTAAGCAAATGCATTTGTCACCCTGTTATACTACCAATATAAACCAGGTTCTCAAAATCAAAATCTGAAAGGACAAATTTTTGTATTGATTTATTTAAAAACGGTGCTTTAAATGTTGAATGATATTTTATAACATAGATATCTCGTGGCGCTAATAATTTAAACCCGCTTGTATTTTACATATAACACTGAGCGTATGTTTAACCCTGCCTATCCATTTACACTTGAATTACTTGAATCGTTTATGGCTAAGGAAGTGGTTCATTTCGTGAAATCAACTTATACCCGGGGCATTAATCATGAAATAAAAGGAGCATATTTAATATCTCATTATCATAAGCAACCGGAAGCCGAAAGACACTATAATGCAATAGCACATGATAAAAGCCGTGCGATATATGATATCCGCATACCGGCCGATTTAGAAAAACTGCGCAACGAAACCATCCCCGGGGATACCTGTCGCTCGTCTTCAAAATTAATTCATCCGGAAAATGAGAAACGGGCAACGGCACATTTTAGTGAACATGCAAAGCGTTATCTTGCTAAGCATACGGAGTGGGATTTGAAGGGTAAAATTACCATCTATCCGAAATTTAGTTTCCAGTTAGGTGAGTTGTACGTACGGATTGCACACCAGGGCGATAAAATTACCGTGCCCTTTAGCGACATTGAAAATTCATAACTATGTGCCTTGATATTTCATTTAAGATTGACGAATCAGAAGATTCCCTATTCGATTACCTGGCGCAGTTAAAAATTGATCCACAACTGGATATTAATTTTGAAATGAATAGTCATGTTCAGGCTCATAACCGTCCCAGGACAAACATCATTTATTCCAATACGGAAGGAGACCCCTATTTAACTCAGATGCGGTGGGGTATGCTCACGAAGTATATGTTTAAAGATGTTGACAGCTTTAAAATGTATGCCAACAATAATTATAATGCGAGGGCCGAAAAAGTGCTCAACAAATCTTCCTCCTGGTATAGGATAAGGACGCAGAGGTGCCTGATAGATACACCTGGGATTTATGAGCACCGGGCCGTTACAGGCTGGAAAACCAAGGTTCCTTATTTTATCAGGCTTGCAAGTAATAAAAGAATGTTGATACCAGGTTTTTATCATTTCCTGGTTTTAGCAGAGGAGGATATAGAAAGGATTAAAGCAATCAATGATAAATACATGTTAGAGGCTTTAGGTAAAATACTCAACCTGGAAACAGGTGAAATTACAGGTACTTACTCGATGATAACCCGTGCTGCAAATGAAAAAATGTGTAACATTCACAATGACGGGCCAAACAAACACCGGATGCCTTTATTTATGCAGCCCGAACAGGCGGTTAAATGGATTGATCCTGATTTGACAGATGATGAAATGAAGGCTATATTAGGTTATGAAATTCCCTCCGCAGACATCACTGCCGTACCCGTTTGGACAATCCGTACAACAAAGCCCAGACCGGACGGAAGGTTGAAACATGAACCTTTTAATTGGGCCGGGCTGCCACCATTAGGGGTGGATGAACCATTAATGAATGAATTATTTTGAATTTTTATTGCGATTTAAATGCGATACAATCGATATTTGCGAATGAAAAATATCTTCTTTTCTGATACGATCAGGTGATTTGCCAATAGATTAATCTGTAACTGCAATAAGCGACGGTGCCTGGGTTACCCGGTTCAACATCTGATCATTCGCAATCTCCCAGATAGTATTTATTAATCATATAATTCAACGCATAAGAACTATCAGGGCCAGTATTTTTTTACCAATTCCATGTCAATACCTTTAAAAATAGTAAAGAAAGAAATCGCACTTTCGCCGCTATACGTTATTCACCGGGAGCGCTTTCTGTTTTAACTGCCTATCAGGTGAGTACAGTTAAATAGATAGTTTGAAAAAAATCATCACATTATGAGGTATAAAAAATTGGAATGTCAGCTTCTGCATTCGATGCGTAATGTGCAAGCGGTGCGGGCCTTCACTAATCGGCAATCCGCTGACATTCATCATTTGGTTTTCAAAGTATTTTAATTTTGCCCAGCTTCATTGCTTCGACACATTTTAGCACTTTCTCTGGACATAAAACCTTGACACAAAAATGCTAAAATCTTGATGAGCGAGTTCAAATTTTTGCAATATTCCAATACTGACATATATTGCTTAACCAACCGCATATATAATGGCTGAAAAAATTCCGATTGTTGACCTTACAAAAGAACTTCTTCTTCATATTGAAGGAGATAAAACCCAAAAACATACAATCCCCCGGGATCTACTAAGAAATGTAGGTGACAAATTGCAGAGCCTGGTACTCACCCTTGCTAAATAATCTTTAGAAGACGGCGATGTTACAACTCTTGACAATTTTACCTTAGAATTCACTGGTTTTTATGATGGGTCTGCGATCCCAGCTTTTGCGTTAAATACTCAACCTACTCCAACTCTTTATAATGCAGATGACAAAATCAGAAAAAGGCTAAATGCAGATTTTTCAAAAGTTATGTATTTGGTTGACAAGGGTAACTTTCAAGAAATAACAGATACTTACAATACCCAGGAAGTAAGCAATGATGTTATATCTAAAGTTTTCGAATTTACCAATTCCGCAGGCACAGCACCAGTTCAAATCGTCAAACGCAAGGCAAAAGGAACAGGCTATGCAAAAGTTTTTAATGTTCGTAAACTTTCAAAAGATGGTTACGAGCAGTTATATATCAAAAAGCAGGAACGAAATTTGGTATCGAAAAAGCCAGATCAGACCGCAGTAGGTAAAGTGATCCTTAGACAAGGTAAATCAGGCAAAGTTTCCAAAAAATTAGCCGAAGTTTACATGGAAAATGATGCTGTTTTGTCTTTAAAAATTGACCATATCGTTACACTAGAAAGAAGGTACGAGTTAAATACTCCTATTTATTTTCAATTCTACCAAGAAGGTAAAGGCATTGTTATTGAAAATGAGCAGTTTGATTTGTTTGCCGCAGGTAAAACATTAGAGCAAGCTAAACAGGACTTAAACAACCAGTTTGACCATACTTATCAAAGGCTAAATGAATTGAAAGACCGGCAACTTAGCGATAGATTAGTTGCAATAAAAAAATCTTACAATTTTATTGTAAAAAAAGTAATCAAGGCATAAATGGCAGTACTTAAAGCAACGACGACTAAACAAAGTCTTCAAAAGAAAGGATTTACCAAAGACAATTCACATCACCATTATTTTGAATTTTGGCATGATGGGAAAGTAATTGCTACCACTTATACTAGCCATAACAATGAAGATATTGACGACCACTTAATAAAAGCCATGAGTAGACAATGCCTTATGGACAAACCTTCCTTTGTTGAGTTCGTAAAGTGTACTAAAACAAAGTACGATTATATCAGCCTATTAAAATCGAAAGGTGAAATAGTTGACCAACCTATTGTGGATACACCGCCAAAGGATGTGAAGAAAAAGAAAAAATAATTTTTTCTTACCCCGCAACTTCAAAGAACTTATTTGCTCAGCGCAAGCATCACACATTTACAAAGGTGCACGAGCCCGACACATAAGCAAGCCTTTGTAAAAGAGTGTTGCTTGCAGACGCTTACAAAACCCCTATACACAATTAAAACCATTTCATTCGACAATCTTCCAGCACAACATGGGGTTTGCCAAAATGGCGGTGGGCGGAAACTGTGTTTCATCCGCCGCAGCGGATTTACAATTTGGCTTCATATCAGGCACGTTATTAATTTAGGTCTTTATTATTTACTGGCTCTATTAATTTTTATCATAGTCTTCCGGGGTCTTCCGGGAACATAAGTTTGTTTTAATTGTGTCCTTCACCTAAATGTATGTAGCGGTTGAATTATACACCTAAATGTTTTAGTTCCTGATAAAAGGTAAATTAGCCTGGCTGTAAATGCTTTTTTTTACTTCTTTACGCAAATTTCTAAAAGATTCAAATGGCCCTTTAGTTGCAAACAGATTGATGAGCCAGGATGGTACATTTCCACCCGGATCTGCCTGGAGCACATATTCCACTTTTACCTGTCCGTTGGCAAGTGGTATGATTACCCATTTTGAATAAGATTGCTGAATGCGTACCATGTTTTTATATTCAGGAAGATAGGTCGGTTTGTTGATTCCTTCTACAGTAACAACTTTTGTTTTTTCATCCTGCATGGCCTTTAGCAAAACAATAAAGTCGCGGTTGCTTGCCGGCCATGGCACTTCAATTGCTGAATAATATATTAATTCTGATGGAGAATGCTGCTTTAATAAGGTACATTTTTTAGTTGCATATACCCAATCGGTACCGCGGCTTATATCAAGTAGTACAGCGGTTAATTTGCTTAGCGAAGCATCAATTATACAAACAGTTTTAATGGCTTTATAGGGTGAGTCATCCAGGTTTTTTGTATACACTTTGATGCCTTCTTTGTCAAGTTTTAAAGACCAGTCTTTTTGTGAAAAACTAACCAGCGGTATTATGGACAAAATATAACCCATTAAAAATATACACTTCCGATTCATAGCTATGGGTAAACGATTATTTTATAATTTTACAAAAATAGTTTGATATAGATTACGACGAAACGGGGAGACCGTTGTTATTGTGTTAACAAGGACTTAAATCTAAAATAGCCAGGAACGGCGAAATTTGCTGCTCTTTTTAGATGGAGGGAGGTAAAGGAAAGACGTGTGGTATATTATCTGTAAAATTGGAACAAATACTATAAGGAATGCATCCAAAATATCATTGATAAGCAACCTCTTTTCAAAAACAATTAATAGTAATTTTTTTAAACTGTGGAGCCTTTAAATGGCTTACATACATAAACTGGCAATTCATGAAATGTAAATACTTTTATCTTAACTATTTTTAGCAAGTGCCGTTTTTTATTTAACCACGCCTAATACATCAACCGGCTAAATGGTATTCCTACACCCAGGCCAACGGCAGTTTTATTACCGGCGCTTTTTGTTACGCTGGTTTTATTGTTCATATCATAGAAAGATATAAAAAATTCAAAATTTGCAGCAGGTAGCTTTTTACTGTTGATTAAAATAATTGGAACACCCAACCTTCCATTAAGTAGATTATGCCTGCCAAAGTTTTGCTCCAGTAAAAAACTTATTCCAATATGCGATGTAGGTGGAAAGTAAACCAGGCGGCCTTTTACTAAAGGGGTAACAAAGGTTTCATAAGGCCCGATATAAGCCTTGTCGTTTTTTAACCGGGCTAAATGGAGGGTATCTGCGCCACCAAGGTTTTTGTACGCTGCAAAATTTGTTTTATCCAGCGAATAGCTCAATTTTGAATTGTTTAAAAATACTTCTCCACTCACAGTAAAAAACAGTCTGCCCGCTTTGCTGCTTTCCCACAAGCGGGTATGGCTAAGTTGTACGCTCAAAGGGTAAGGATGTTTTTCAGCAAAGGTGGAGCTAAGTGATTGCGCAATGGTGTATTTTGGAAATACCAGGGGGATATTGACAGTAAGGCTTGTCCAGCCCGTGGCGATCAGGTTGTAGTTATTCGTTTTGGTAAGTGTCTCAGCCTGTAACCTTGCAAATTTTTCGGTGTATTCTTCTTTTAAATTTTCATAAAATTCCTGTTGCATAATAGCCTTAGCCATTTGTGGATTTTGGCCGGGAACATCAGCCTCATCAATAGCAGTAAGCGCTGCTTTAAAATCAGAATCCCTCTTTAAAATTTCGATTTTCAGCGAATGTAAAATCGATGCACGCAATGCATCCATTGCCTGTTTTTGATTGTTGTTATTTTGTGTAGGGGAGCATGCAGATGAATGTGTTTTTACCTTACCCAACCATTTATGGTTTACTGCTACCATCAATTCATTTTCAAATTTTTTATCTAAAAAAGTAGCAGCAAGGGTATTGGCAATATTTGCATTCAGGCCAAGGCTCCATAGTTTTTTTATTGGGTCATCAATACCGGTTGCTTTTTGAAAATTATGGTTAACGGCAACCATACCTTCAGATGTATTGATGGTTACATAATTTGTATACATCGACAAGTCGCCTCTTTCTGAAAGATATCCTGTTTTATCTGCCAGGAAAATATTCATTGCCCTGTTTGAAATAAGTGATGCACTGCCCGTGCTACAAGGTTGATTTGTTATTGATTGATTGATTGAATTTAATTGGTCAATGATATCTTCAGCAGTTTGTGATACTAATGGTAACGCTATTAAATAAAAAATTGCAATTAGTAAAAAAGAACGCATGGTAATTGGGTTAACTGCTACATTGCAATAATTAAACTAATGTTGTGTTAATCATAATTGATACACTTGATTTTATGGTACAAAATTCGTGTATCCCGATTCAGTAGTTTCGTACTTACCATTACACTACTGTATCCAACCCCCATTCCTTTAAAAGCGGGTTAGTAAATATTTTCATAGCGGCAGGGTCCAATAATTTGTTTCTTGCAGCTATCCAGGTATCGGCATCTTTTCCATACATCTTTTTTATCCTGTCAACATCCAATTCATTCATTTTGCCCCAATGAAAAGTGAAGGGTATATTTTCTTCTTCCAGCCTTTGCCATACGGCAGAATAAAATTTTTTGGTCGTGTTTGAGGGCGCACCATCCAATTCAAGAATACAGGTAAAATCAAAACGGGTAAATGCCAGTTTAGCTTGTGATTTTTTAATAAAACGATAAGCAAAAAGTCCGGCAAACGGGCCTTTTATTTTATTGATTTCAAACAAAATTTCAGTAACGCGGCTTACTTTGTTAAGTGGCAAACCTATTGCTGCGCTATACAGTTTTCCATGTAAGGTAGTGTTGTTAAATATTTCACCCAAAGTGCCAAACTGTTTTTCGAATGGTTTCAGCGCACCTTCCAATAAAGTATTCACCAACACCGGAACCAATTTTGGAATTGAGTTGGTAAGCTTCCCAATAAAACAGGGGGCGTCATCACCGGGACCAATTCCTGCCTCATTGGGAACGGGCCGTTGGTAATTATCCCGGTAAGGCCGTTTATAAAAAGAATATACATAAGCCATGTTATCCTTATCGTAGGGATTAATTATTACTTGCAAATGAAAGGGCCGTTCATTTCCACAAGGTAGTGTTGCATTGCTGAAATCCAGCGTAGCCATTAACTTTTTAAGTGTATCATCATAAGGCATTGGCCTCATATAGGTTTCCAGTAAAAACAGGTCGGTAGCTTCTACCATTACACCGTGTATAATGCCAAAGTTGCCAAAACTTACCAACGCAGCATTAAAAAAATCATCATTCTGCACCAGTTCTGTTTGCAATTTTTGAACAAAAGAAGCAGACACAACAGGAGCCGATTTTCTTTCGAGCCAGATATGCCGGTTGGGACCAACAATAATATGCATACCTACCACAAAATCCTGCACTGCTCCCACATCAAAGGTAGCACCATGCGCCCCGGTAGACATGGCACCTACAATTGTTTGCCCATTGCTGGCACCCGAAGTTTTTAAAGAGAGTTTTTTTTCACGAAGCTCTTTACTTAACTCCCATACCCCATTGCCACATTGTGCAAACAACAATTTGCCGGGATCACCGGTATAAGCTGGCACCACACTTTGTGCAGAAATAGAAAGGGTAGTATTCAGTTGTTTGGTATCCAGCATAATACCATTTTTCGCAGTCGCAATTTTACTCCACGACCAGCCGGCACCTAAAGACCGGATCGGCGTTTTGGTTTCGATCGCTTCCTGTATTAATTTTTGGAAACCTTTAGTGCAATCATTGTAGCTATCCAATGCATCCAGGGCCGGTTCGTTGGCGGCTATTCGTAAGTCCTTTATTTTCTCTTTGAAAATTTCATGTTTGTTTTCCCATTCCTTCATTCCGGTTGAAATCACTTTCATGGTATTTAAATTTATAAGGTTCCGGTTTTTTTGCAAGGTTTACTGCATCTCCACTGTACTTTCATGGGGCTCCAAATCCCAAGGGTTGCTACCGTAATTAACGCATATCCGAAATTTGTTTTAACGGTAACTTCCGACATTCCATTTACTCCCAATGAATCGCAAATGGGAGTATGTATAAAATCTGGCGGTTTTTGGATAAGTCCCCATAAATAGGAATGGGCTGTAATAGTATTGGTAACTTCCGTGCCTGCCTGGGCTTGAGTTGCCACCCGGTAGGTATAGCAACTGTTCAATAAGAGTGTTGCCACCATCATCCATGCAACTGTTGTTTTTCTTAAAAAGAGAATTTGTGATACCATAACAAATGGGAACTTTAGTTTTTAAAATACAATCCAGATGGGCTATCTGAATTGTGCTGTTAAGATATTTAATTAAAATGAATATCTCAGCAATGTCCTAAATATTTCGCATGGCTTTTTAAAAATGGAGATCGTTTTTTTATTATGCAGGACTCCATAAGTTTTTTAATAAAATACAATGCTATTGATCAATTGATCAGCGGCTGTTGATGTTGTATTATTATAACAACATGAAGCGTATAGATATAATTAGCAAAGTGGAAAAATCAGGCATTTCGCAATTAAATGTTCCATGCTTCCTTAATATATTTTATTATTACTCAAAACTATTTTTAACAAATACCCCTTATTTTCGTCTTTTACATTTTTATGCAAGCAATCAAAAATATCATTTTCGACCTGGGTGGTGTACTGTTAAATATAGACTATCATAAAACGGCAGATGCCTTTAAAGCGCTGGGAGTTCATCAATTTGACGAATTGTACTCGCAGGCAAATGCCAACCATTTATTTGAAGCGCTCGAAACAGGGGATATTTCAGAAGATCATTTTTACCAGGAAATAGAGCAGTATTGTGGCCCGGGAACTACCAGGCAGCAAATACTGTCGGCCTGGAATGCTATATTACTCGACTTTAGAATGGATACTTTAAATATACTGGAATCAATAAAAGATAAATACAATCTTTATTTGTTAAGTAATACCAACAGTATACATCTTACTCAATTTAATAAAATACTCCACTACGAAACAGGCCAAACATCTCTTGATGCGTACTTTAAAAGAAGTTATTACTCGCATATCATTCGGATGCGTAAGCCTTATGTATCCACTTACCAATGGGTGTTAAATGATGCACAACTGATTGCCGGAGAAACCCTGTTTATCGATGACTCAATTAATAATATAAAAGGTGCGGCCGAAGCCGGCATCAGGACACATCATCTGCTGCCTGGTGAGAATATCGGGGATTTGCAATTGTAATAACCTGAGAACAGTATCCAAAATTCCAAAAAAAGTATTTGAAAAAAATACATCGGCGGCACTTTACGGCTTTTCAGCGTGCAGGAGGTACTTCCTCAAATTCAATATAGTCATCGTTTTTGCCTGTAGCAGGCCCAGGCTGTGTAGTATTACTAAATGCGGTGGGTTTTTGTTGCTGTTCGTTCATTTTTTCCTGCATCCGGTCACTCATATCCCCAAATTGCTTTTTTACCTGTTTGGTAGTTTTTACTACCGGTATAATGAAGTCGAAAATCAATTTATATAAAAGATAGAGCACAAATAGCTCAAAGGCCAATCTGAAAATGTTCATTCTGTAAAGGTATAAATCAAATAAAAATAAACCTGTTAATTTTTCAGGTTAATTGTTAAATGGCCAAATTATTTAATTCATTTACTATTTTGGAAGTTTATTATTACTTACCTATATTTGCAAACGGAAAATGAAGCAAAAGAAGGGAACGATTACCGTTCCCTTCTTCTTTTACTATGACTCCAGAAACAACAGCCATACAGGCAATCGAAACATTAGTGGGACAGTTACTCTCTGAAACAGAGGATGTTTTCCTTGTTTCTGTTCGGATTAAACCAACCAATAATATTAAGGTGTTTTTAGATGCCGATGCTGGATTAAGCATTGATAAATGCGTGAAAATCAACCGGGCAATGTATAGAACAATTGAAGAGAATGGCTGGTACCCCGATGGCAATTTTTCATTGGAAGTATCAAGTCCGGGGGTGGAGGAGCCATTGAAACTGCTCCGGCAATACAAAAAAAATATGGGCAGAATGGTGGAAGTTATTTTAACCGATGATACCAAACACGAAGGGAAATTGGTGGAGGCAAATGAGCAATTTATCCAACTTGAATACACAGAAGGAAAGAATAAGAAAGCTGTTACGGTAAAAAAAGATATTCCTTTTGAGCAAATTAAGCAAACAACGGTTCTTATTACATTTTAGTTAACAAACAAAACCCCCTGCCGGCGGGGATACAAAAGTGAGGCTGGTTAGGTCTATGGCACGTATTAATTTGATTGATTCCTTTCAGGAATTTAAAGAGGCGGAAAACATTGATCGTCCAACGTTGATGAAAGTAATGGAGGATGTTTTTAAAACATTGATTCGTAAAAAGTATGGCAGTGATGATCAGTTTGACGTAATTGTAAATGATCAGAAGGGTGACCTGGAAATTTTCAGGCGTCGTATGATTGTGGACGATGGTGATATTTATAATACACTTACCGAAATTGAATACAGCGATGCAATTAAAATTGAGCCGGATTATGCCGTAGGGGAAGAGCTGTACGAAGAAGTGGATATCCAAAAAGAGTTTGGACGCAGGGCAATATTAGCCGGTAAACAAACGCTGGCAAGCCGTATCAATGATTTGAAGAAAAATTTATTGATAAAAAAATACGAAGATCGTGTAGGTGATATTGTGAGTGGCGAAGTATACCAGGTATGGAAAAAAGAGGTGTTACTTTTAGATGAAGAAGGCAACGAAATGATTTTACCAAAATCTGAACAAATTCCATCCGACTACTTTAAAAAGGGGGAAAATGTGAGAGGGGTGGTTAAAAAGGTAGAATTAAAAAATAGCCAGGCAGTAATTGTTGTTTCAAGAACCAGTGCTACCTTCCTTGAAAAATTATTGGAAATTGAAGTACCGGAAATTTTTGATGGCTTAATTGTTGTAAAAAAGATTGTGAGAGATCCAGGCGAAAGGGCAAAAATAGCAGTAGAAAGTTTTGATGACAGAATTGACCCGGTGGGTGCCTGTGTAGGTATGAAGGGTAGCCGTATACACGGTATTGTAAGGGAATTGAAGAATGAAAACATAGATGTGATTAATTGGACCAATAATGTTCAGTTGCTGATCCAGCGCTCCCTTACCCCGGCGAAAATTACCAGTATAGATTTAGACGAAGAAAAAAAACACGCTACAGTGTTTTTAAAACCCGACCAGGTTTCACTGGCCATTGGTCGTCGTGGAGTCAACATCAAACTCGCCTGTGAATTAACAGGGTATGAAATAGATGTTTTCAGGGATAATGAAGGAGAAGTGGATGAATTTGATATTGACCTGGAAGAGTTCAGCGATGAAATAGAAGCATGGGTAATTGAAGCGCTGAAAAAAGTAGGTTGTGATACCGCCCGGTCAGTGTTGGCATTAACTGCGGAAGAATTGGAACGCAGGACAGACCTGGAAAAAGAAACCATTGCTGATGTAATGAGGATTTTGAAGGAAGAATTTGAGAAGGAATAAATTAGTTCATAGTTTGGGATATTTGTATCAGGAATGAACATTTATTGTACTGAACATTGAATGAAGCATAAAATATATTGACTAAAAAGCACGAATGTCAGAAAAAGCAATAATACTATTACCAAGAGTAATGAAAGCAGCCATTGAATTCAATGTGAGCAGGGATACGCTGGTTGATTTCTTAGGCAGCAAAGGGTTTAGCCCGGACGATATGCAGCGGGACTTTAAACTTACGGACCAGATGTACCGTGTGCTTCAGACCGAATTTCAGCAGGATAAGGCGGCAAAGCAAAAGGCAGAACAAATTGATTTGCCAAAAGGCGCAGGGTCAACAGAGCCAAAAAGAAAAAGAGATGAAGAGGATCTTTCTTTTAAAAAGAAGGAAGCAATAGCAGCGCCAACACCGCCACCAGTAGTAGTAGCCCCGGTGCTTGAAAAGCCGGTAGAAGAAAAACCCGTAGAAGCCAAAGAGCCAGTAGTTGAAGTAGTGCCCGTGATAGAAAAGCCAGCGGAAATAATTCCCATAATAGAGACCAAAAAAGAGGAGAAGATAGTAGAAGAAAAGATTGTAGCAGAAACCCCCGTTGTTGAAAAACCAGTTCCTGAAATGCCGGTTGTAGAAATAACAAAAATTGAGGCACCTGAACTGGAAGCTCCTAAAGTGGTTACCAAAATTGACCTGGATTCGATTGATTCCTCCACCAGGCCTAAAAAATCAACTAAAAAGCCTGAAGAAAAAGTGTCACCTGTAACAGCAGCACCTCCAAAAGAAATTTTTAAAACAGAAGAAAAACCTGTTGTAAAAATTGAAGAAAGCCCTTCCATACCGGAAATAAAGCCCGAAGAAATCAAAGCAGATATACCCGCAACGATAGAAAATATAAAAGCAGACAGATTGGAAGGTCCTAAAATTTTAGGAAAAATTCAATTGCCTGTAGATAATGATACCAGGCCCAAACGGGATAATGACGATAAGCGGAAACGCAAACGCATACCATTGGAACGGAAAGGTGGTGGTCCGCCACCGGGTCAGCAAGGCCAGCCGGGACAAGGCCAGCCCAATCGGGGTCCACAGGGACAGGGAGGTCAGCCAAATCGTGGCCCGCAGGGGCAGGGTACAGGTTATGGTGGTCAGCAGCAGCGGCCGATGGGTGGCGGTCCCAACGATCAAAACCGGAATCGTCCCAATACAGGTGGTCCCGGCGCACCTGGCGGTAACAGGCCTCCGGGTCAGGGGGGCCAGGCACAGGGCGGTGGAAGATTCAACAATAATAACAGGAACTCAGCACCACCTCCACGCAGGGAAGACAGGGAAATTGACGCAAAAGAAATACAGGATAAAATAAAAGAAACGCAGGCTAAATTATCTGGCGGCGGTGGCCGGGGTAAAAGTTTGAAAGCTAAATACCGCAAGGCCAAGCGGGATGAAATGGCAGAACAAAGAGGAACAGAGGGCGATGAAGGCAATAAACTACAGGTGACGGAATATATTTCCGTGAGTGAGCTGGCAGGTTTAATGGAAGTAAGTTTTGCCGATGTTATCAGTAAATGTATGAACCTTGGTATCATGGTATCCATTAACCAGCGCCTGGAGGCAGATGTAATTGAACTGGTAGCAAGTGAATTTAACTTTGAAGTAGAATTTATAGGTGTGGAAGATGCCGCCGAACTGGAAGAAGATGACCAGGATGATCATGAAGAAGATCAAAAACCAAGAGCACCGATTGTGACCATCATGGGACACGTGGATCAGGGTAAAACATCTTTGCTGGATTATATCCGCAATACCAATGTAATTGCCGGTGAAGCAGGGGGTATTACCCAGCATATCGGTGCTTACGAAGTAAAATTAAAAGATGGAAGGGCGATTACCTTCCTGGATACGCCGGGTCACGAAGCCTTTACGGCGATGAGGGCACGTGGTGCAAAAGTTACTGATATTGCGGTAATTGTAATTGCAGCGGATGATGCGGTAATGCCTCAAACCAAGGAAGCCATTTCGCATGCGCAGGCTGCCAATGTACCCATGATTTTCGCAATCAATAAGATTGACAGGGATGGTGCAAACCCGGAAAAAATTAAAGAACAGTTGGCATCCATGAATATTTTAGTGGAAAGCTGGGGCGGTAAATACCAAAGCCAGGAAATAAGCGCTAAGCAAGGTCTGAACATTGACTTGTTGATGGAAAAGATTTTGCTGGAAGCTGATATCCTTGAACTGAAAGCCAATCCGGTAAAAGTGGCAAATGGTACCGTAATTGAAGCTTCGCTTGATAAAGGGCGTGGATATGTAGCCACCATCCTGGTTCAAAACGGTACTTTGAAGCTGGGCGATATGATTGTATCCGGCCAAAACTTTGGTAAAGTAAAAGCTATGTACAATGAGCGGAACTTACGCAGTGAATCAGCACCGCCATCTACTCCGGTATTAATATTAGGATTGAATGGTGCACCGCAGGCGGGTGAAACCTTTAAAGTATATGCAGATGAAAGTGAAGCAAGGGAAAAGGCTTACCAGCGTGGACAGATTTTGAGGGAGCAGGGTATGCGAGCTAAAAAACATATTACACTGGATGAAATCGGCCGTCGTTTGGCCCTGGGTAACTTTAAAGAATTGAATGTAATTATTAAAGGTGATGTGGATGGATCGGTAGAAGCGTTGAGCGATTCATTGCAGAAACTGAGTACAGAAGAAATTGTGGTGAAAGTGATTCATAAAGCGGTGGGTGCCATTACCGAAAGTGATGTTACCTTGGCGAATGCATCGGATGCCATTATTATCGGGTTTAACGTTCGTCCTTCAATACAGGCAGCCCGTTTAGCTGAAGCTGAATCAATACAGATTAAATTATACTCTATCATTTACAACGCAATTGAAGAAATCAGGAGTGCGATGGAAGGTATGCTGGAGCCGGGTGTTGAAGAGAAAATATTGGCCAATGTGGAGATTAAGGAAATGTACAAATTTGATAAGGCTACCGTTGCCGGTTGTATTGTGCTGGAAGGTAAAATTGCCAGGAACAGCCGCATACGTTTGGTAAGAGACGGTATTGTAATCTTTACCGGCGAGCTGGGTAGTTTGAAACGTTATAAAGATGATGTGAAAGAAGTAACGAACAACATGGAGTGCGGACTAACTATTAAAAATTATGCGAACATCCAGGTAGGAGATATTGTAGAAGCATTTGAAGAGGTTGAAGTAAAACGTACTTTGTAGGATGTCTGATGTCTGATTTGTTGATGTATGATTTTTATTGTCCGGGCAGAATGAACATTGGTAATCATCGGTGTGTATTTTGTCCCAACGAGGAGCAT
>JBBQTL010000112.1:0-17710 GCA_038213285.1 Chitinophagales bacterium | reverse complement strand
GTGGTCTTCATAATTGGGTTCGCCATCAAGGGTTGGTTTGGTGGGTGTATAATTAAAGTCCCTTTGTGCTAGGTCCCAGCAGGCAACATCATGCCCGCCACCGTGGCCCGATTGAAACATATTGATATCCAGCCATGGCTCGTTGTGTATCCATTGCGAGGTAGAATTTTTGCCGCCCCCCGGGGTATAGGTAATGATGCATTGATGATTGGTTGCCTCTACAATGCCTTTGGCCATAGCCCGCCATACGGGGCGCCAGTCATTGCTATCTTTTACTGCGGGCCGGTCGCCCCCCAGTATCCAGATGATGTTGGGATCTTTTTTGTAGCGGTTGCCAATCCATTTGCCATATATGTAGGCGTTGACACTATCAAAAACTACCGGCCCTTCGCCCCATCGTTCGGTCACCTTATCGCCCCAGGTGGGCAACAGACCTACAAATAAATTTCGCTGTCTTGCCATGTGAATAGCGCTATCTAATACCTTAAAGTATTTATCGTTTGGTTTTGTGGGATCAAGGTTTTTTAGCGGCAATTCACCATATTGATTTGGTTTACGCAGGCCATCAAATTCGGCCAGTGCAACCGCCTGTATCACATTGAAACCTTTTGCTGCCCTGTTGTCAAGGTATTGTTTTATTTCAGCCAGGTTCAGGCGGTGAAATAATTCCCACCCGGTATCACCCAACCAAAAAAAAAGGTTTGCCATCTGCAAATTGAAGATAGTGCCCGTCGCTGGTAACTTTTAGCCGACCGTGGCTGAATATGGATTGAGCATTAAGGTGTGCACTGAAAATAACGGCAAGGATACAGCAGGCAATTAAACGCATTTGATCAAGTAGAAATTTAAAATATTATTTGTAATGTATGCAGGCTTGCCGGTTGCTTATTATTGTCAACAAAGCAACAACAGGAATGATAAACTTATTTGTCTTGTTTATAGTGTTGTACATCAAAGGGCACTGAATAGATGTCCTCAGTCGTTTTATCGCCTTTTTTACTCTGCTTTGAATAGTATAGTCGCTTTTCCTTTGCATGCACGAATGGGCAAAATTCCGATAGTTTTGAATTAACGGGTTTTCCTAAATTCCGTGGAGCCGACCAGCCATTCCCATTTTTAAAACTGATGTATAAATCCGTTTCACCATAACCACCAGGCGCTGAAGAAAAATAAATGATATAGTCTTCGTCCGGCGAGATGAAAGGGTTTGATTCCCGGTCCAAAGTATTAATGGGTGCGCCGATATTTTGGGGGATTTGATACCTGCCATCAATATTTGCAGACATATAAATATCCGAATTGCCGTCTTTGTTTTTCATAAAGTAGATATTGCCATTATTCGACATGGAGGCATAAGACTCAGATGAATCACTATTGATAATATTGCCAAGATGATAAGCTGTACTCCAACCGTTTTTCTCTTTTTTAACAGCCCAAATATCAAATCCTTTTCTATCGGGCATCCCATCTACCCGCCTGTCCGACTGGAATAAAAGGGTTTTGCCATCCGGACTAAATATGGGGTCTATATCCTTCCATTTTCCATCAGCAGTTGAAAAGGATGCAACAACCGGCGTGGTCCATTTGCTACCCTTCTTTTGAGATTCCATAATTTTCAGTGTATCCCGTTTGCCATTGGATTTTACCCAAAGTGCTGTCTTTGAGTCGGGTGAAATTGTTAATCCAAAAACGCCGCCATTTGAAATAACCCCCGGTTCAAATATTACAGGTTCTTCCTGTGCGTGGCTGTTTCTAACAGTGAGTAGTAATAATGCAAACAAAAAATAATTCATCGCCTGAAGAAGTTTGATTTACCTTTTAAATTTATCCTTATTAAAATCGAGCCTCACACAATGGCTGGCGATTTCGGCTAAACACCAAAACTGTATGGTGAAAACAGTCGTAGTGAAAAGGTAATGATTTTCTATATACAGTTGGCATAGTCGAAATAGATTTGCCATTTGAAAGGATCGTATTTACGGCTTTGTATTCAAATTTGCCAGGTTGAAACCAATGCTGAAAAGACTGAGCAAAATGTATTTTTTAGACCTGGTTTTGATCGTCAATCGTCCGCTTTGGATATTTTTTTCTGTCAAAGATATTTACCTGGAATTACAAAGTGCATATACGAAAAGCAATTATTTTATCAGCATCAGTGCCCCCATCGTTTCTATTCCATCAAACAGATTGCCTATCCGGATATTTTCATTTTCAGCATGCTGGTTATTATCGTGGTTAGCTATTGGAACGGTAATTGTTTTAGCAGCCAGGTATTTTTCAAATAGAAAAAGCGGGAGGCTTCCACCCATTGTTGGCTGCAATACAATTTGATCGGCGGAGGTAGTTTTAACCGCTGCAACAACCTTTTCAATGATGGGTAAGTCCATGGATGTTCTCTGGGCATTATAACCATCATCCCCGGCGATCACTTTTATAATCTTTCCATATTTATTTCTTTCTTCATCGGTAGGATCCTGGTCCGTTACAAAATACCCAAGGGACTTGATATGGTTAATAACTTTTTGTTGCTGTCTTCTCCAGTCGTTACCCAATACGAGCCTTAAATCGATCACTGCGGTAGCAAAGGTTGGTATTTGATTGGATGCCAGCTTGCCCACGTTGCCACTCTGCATTCCATTGATGTTTAGTGATGGCTGATTGATTGCGTCACTTAATGACAGGTTCTGCATTTCTGCGGTACTAATTCCAAGCTCCTTTTTCATCTGTGCATCCACTGAAGGTACTTCCTGCAATGCCTTTTTCTCAGATGGGCTTAATGGAATTACATCTTCGTAAAAACCTTTAATCGTCACTCTCCCATTTTCATCTTTCATGGAGGCTAATAATTTTGCCAGCATCATGGCAGGGTTGGGCGACCAGTTGCCGTAATGCCCGCTATGCAATGGCCGATTTGCGGCATACACCGTCAAATCGAGATGACTATCGCCACGCACTCCAAATGCAATTTGTTTTTTCCCGGATTGGTGAACAGGTCCGTCACAAATGATCCACAGGTCAGACTGGAGTAAGGACCGGTATTTTTCCAGTATTTCGTTCAAATGGGGAGAACCGGCTTCCTCTTCTCCCTCGAAGAAAAATTTGAGATTACATCCAGGTGTTAGCCCGCTTTTTATAAGGGCATCATAAGCATTCAAAATAGCATCCACACCAGCTTTGTCATCAGATGCGCTGCGGGCATATATTCTCCACTCTTTATCATAGCGGCCATCTGCAGGAAAAGGAATATTGGTTCCGCCTTTATCAATTGCACCTGAAAATAATTTGGGCTGAAACGGATCGAGCCCCTTTGCCCATTGGGCGGGATTAACCGGCTGTCCATCATAATGGGCATAAAAAATAAGGGTTTTTGTTGCATTCGGAACCATCACTTCACCATATACAGACGGAGGGGCGGATGCAGTGGAAGCATTTAATAACTGTACTTTTTGAATGCCCCGTTTATTCATCATTGCCATAATGAAGGCTGCATTCTTTTGAAGGTTATCAGGCGCAGCAGCAATATTTGGCAAAGTAAGAAATGTAGCAAATTCGCTGACGATACTGCCGGCATTCTCCTGTCCATATTTTCTGATTGTCAGCACATCAGGTGATTGGGCCGAGACAAACCGGCCAGCCAGGAAACTCAACAATAAAAAGATGAAGTGCTTTCGCATGAAATGTATTGTATGGTTAGGATGGAAATAACTGAGGTGATTTCACCCATTTATTTTGCTCTGCTCTTATTTTGCTTTTAGTATACCACCGGTATTATTATCCGGCTTGATTTTTTATTGATTGCTTTTAGCTTTCATCAAATTAACCACTTCATGGATTAACAAGCCCGATAATGCACCAATAGCGAATATGGATAAAAACTGAACGGCCCTGACATTTTCATTACTTGTCAACCGAAAGTAATTACCCACGGATAGCATTAGCAATACGGCAATTAATACGCTTCTTTTCTTTTGCATGTGTTAAGTTGAATGATGATAAATAAGGTTTACTTTTTTTTGAAATGTTGTATCCGACCAAATAAAAGTGTAAGGAAAAATATCGGGGCAATCCCAATAGCAATATAGGCAAACTATTTTAGTTTGTACAATTCCGGTCATTTGATTGATAAGATTTACCAAGGTAATTGGATATGTAAAATTGCGGCAATAGTATGCCGGCTGGCCAGGCCTGCCAGGAAATTATTGTCAAAATCATCCCCGCCCGGATACTGAAGTATGCTATCACAGATTTTCATTAACCCGGGTACCAGTACTTACTGGAAGGATTTTGTTTAGTTGATGAATAGTGGGGCCGGGTAGGATAGGTTTTGGATACTGCTTTTAAAGACGACCATTTGAAGCATATTATTACAAATGCTGACTGGCCTTAAAAATGTATTTTATGTACAGGGTAAATACCAGGGAAAGCAATATCGCTGAAAGCCTGATTATATTTTTTGTTCGTTCACTTTTAAAGTGAACGGATGAAATAACTGGTTTGGCTATTAAAAAAAACTCCACCAGCCTTTTGTATTCCACCAGAATTAAAAAGGCGATGCCCAATGTTAACAGCAATGACATTGTTAATGCACCGGCATTCATTTGATAGCAAATATTAATCAGCGTTAGGTTTAGCATAAAAGCAAATAGTATTATTGCTGCAACTAAAAAAGTTTTACGAAACAGTAACAACCAGGCACCGGCGATCTGTATAAGCGCCAGTATCATTCCAAACACATTCGAATAGCCAAAGTAATACCAGGTTAACCATTCCCCGGGTTGTTCATTCATCGGATTGGCGGCAACGGACGCAGACACTACAAACTGAAGCCCAAAAATCTTTTTCCAACCGAAAGCTGCCAAATTAAAAGCGATGGTGTACCGGATGGTGGTATACAGCAATCCATAAATTTTATTTGAGTCAACCAATCGGTTTTTTTCGCGTTGATGCCAGATAACGGGATAAATAAGAGAAGCTAAAAAGCAGATAGCAACGAGAGAAAAAACAACGGGGGGTGGAAACCATTTAAATGTGCCACTATTACCAAGCATTAATAAAAGGGCAATGGTGGTTAACGATGACACCGTGCAGGTGATGAATTTCTTTGCCAGTGAATTTTCCTTCATAATCATAATTTAGTGAGATAGATGCAGGGGGGTATGAAAATCCTCATGCTACTGCTGATTTTATTATGAGGGCACTGCTGTATCTGCTATCAACGCCTGCATTTGCTGAGGGATACAATATCTGCCGGAAGAAAATATAAAATAATGGATGATGTCAAAAGCAGCGTTTAACCGGGCTGGTGACCAGGGCTGATTGGAGAGGAGCAACTTTTTTTTATGCTGCCTTTATTTATACCCAGGATGTTGAAGGGCTTTTTATTAGCGGTTTACCTTTCCAATTTTAGAAGTATCCATACCCCATGAATTGATAAGCGATTCACGCATATGATGAGCCAAAGCATATACATTTTGCTGGGTAGTTGTAATGGAGTCCGTTAAATGTTCCGCATCGGCAATTGCCATCATAGTTGCTTCAATACTTCTTTCCTCTATTAAACTTAATTCACCCCAATACAGTTCGGCAAACCTTTTTTTTGCCTTTACCACTTCTTCTTCGGTATGTAGTTCCTTTGATGCCAAAACAGAAGCATTGTTCAGTGCTTCTAAATATAGTTTTTGCCTTAATTCTAAAAAGGGTTTTGCCGTTTCAATTTTTATTGACTCAGCTTCTTTTTCTTTTGCAATTCTAAAATTCATTACACTGATTACAATCCCCACAACAACGCTGATAGTGGTGATAAATGCGCCAAGTGATTTAATTTTTTCAGCGTTTTCCATGATATTTATTTTCTAGCTTGATAAAATAATTAAAATCCGCAATCATGTTTTGGATTTCTCCAATTGTATTCCTGCATTCAATGATTTTTGTTTTCATATGAGATTTAAAAGTAGTCGTACGAAAATATGCAGTGCTAATTAATTAAATCAAAGGCTAGGTGAATAAAGCGCCAGATTCAGCGCGGGTGCATTTGAAATGCAGCTTTCATTTGAAACCCGTGCAAAAGCAAAATAGCAAAAGAAAATACCCTCAATGTTGGTTGGTTAAATAATGTTGCTTTAAAACATCTTCACCATACTCGTTTCCTTTTTCTCTCCAGATAGCATGAATGTGATTGGCACTATTTCGTGGCCCGCCGTTATTATCAAATTCAATCAAAAATGTAGGGCCATTCAAAATATAATAATGAGGCTTTTTTTCTTCATATTCTCCAATCCAGCCAAAATAAATCTTATCAATTCCTGCTTTTACAATCTGCTCATATTCGGTGACAGCTTTTTCATATTTCAGGTTGAAAACAAATTCGCGGATAATGTATTGTAATATCGCTTGTTGTTCCTTTGTCATTTCTGATGCCCGGATGCCCCAGTATTCAACCAATCGTTTACCGCTTTCCGCGGCTGTTATGATGTCTTTTGGAACGGCTATGCCTAAGGTGGCTTTCTTTTGTTGTGAAAGCGACAAGGAATGAACCAGTTTAATACCAAGGTCTTCCTCTTCCCCAAGTACCCGCCAGCCTGCATATTCGGAATTGGGATATTCGGCCGGATCGGTACCTATAAAAAATGGTGTTACCGAAAGCTTATTATTTACAAAAGTAAAGTTGACAGAAAGGTGATGGCCTTCCAGCTTAAAGCCCCATACGCTGTCGGTAGGCCGACTGAAAAAGGCAAAATAATAATTGCGGTGTGACCAAAGCAAGGATTTTACAAAACCGTATGTATTATCATCAATTGTTTTTTTGTAATAGAGGCTGTCATAATACAGGTTGATCAGGTTGTCGAGGTGCATAATACCGGTTGCCTTAAGATAGCCTTGTGAACTGAACGATGCGGAAAGAATGCGATGAACCAGCTTTCGTTGCGCATCATTCATATTGCCAATGCTGGTGCCAGCTCTTGCCCTCAGGCCAACCGGCAGGTTATTCCATTGTATCCGGGCCGTGTCATTAAAGGCAAGTAATGCCGACCGCTGCTGTATTTTGTTAAATGAGTTAACCAATGAAACAGCAGCCTGTTTTATTTCATTGTTGTAATTCGATTGGCATTGGGCAAAGTTGGGAAAAAATAAATATGCCAGCAAGGTAAAAACCGGAACTAAATATTTTGACATGGTTTTTTTCTAATGTGAATTGATTGGATTGAACGTTATGCCCACCATTTCAAGAATGGCGACTGAAAGTTGATATAAACTACGGGAACTTATTCCTGTATTTTATATCAACTTTTTAAAAGTGATTTGAAAATTTTCGGCAACGTATGCAGGTTACAGCACACATTCTAATACTTTACACAATACCTGTGTGAATAATTTAAAACATCCGGCAAGTTTTTAACTGTTAACTGTGGCGGTATCCACTGCGTGGACAAAATGTGTCACCTTTCCATTATTCAGGGTCCATACATGGATTGCATTTGCTTTAAAAGGATTACCGGTTACCTTGTTTGTTCCCTGGTAAAAGCCCACCATCACCACTTTGTCATCTGCTCCAAATATTTCATTTACGGCCACATTGAAACCATCAAAATGGACGGGCAGGTTCATGAAAACATTTGTTACGATGGCTTCTGGCCCTGTAAAAATACCATCACCTTTTACAAAAGGCATGCCCTTGCATTCGTGCCATTCAATTGCGGGGTCAAAAAAAGCAAATACACCTGGCACATTGCCGGTTGCAAAATGGGAGTATAACTCCTTAACCAATTCTACATTTGTCATAATGATGCTATTTAATGATAAAGAAAATAAACATATTTAGCAGGGGAGGGGATTAATATTAAATTGGCTTCTCGAAATGGGGCATTAGGATTTTTTTTATTAGCATCGTAATAAAGAAAGTAATGTATGGCTTTTTTTGAAACTTAATGTAACTGGTGAATTATATTTCTAAAATAAATGTATGTAGGATTTTGATAATAAAAAGTGCCGCAAGACAGATGAATTTGTTTTCCGGCTTTTTTCTATGACTGTCTTCATCTGGCATTGTTCTATATTACCACTCTTTTACCAATGGCACGGCTACCGGGAAAACCGTCTTCGCAGATACCTTTTTTAAACAGGATTAATTAATCCTGAATCGTCAAATTTCCCAACACTGTAAATATTTATTATAGAGGGCTGCAACCCAACGTTCCTGATAGCGCCACATTGGGGCATCGATTCTTTTGTATCTTTTGTATAATATAACAGGTGCGTTCCGGCCTCAGTCAAATTTACCGGGTTGATATATACGTCACCACGTTCGGTAAATATAATTCCGCTGATGCCTTCTGCTGTTAAGGTTATTCTTCCGAGGGAAGATTTGCTGATGGGATCCGATAAAGTATATGTTTTGATTTTGCTGAATTGAGCCGCATAACTAGTTTCCCAAATGGGTGATTCTACAATAACCGTATTTAAAATCGTTTCATCTGGTAATATAATCGGGAAAGGGACACCTTTTGTAAATTTCCCATCGGTACGCTCCAACGGGGCAGCCCGGAGAATTGTGTTCAATTGTGCCAGGTCAATTTTTGCCAACATCAGCTTCCCGGGGGTAGCGCCTTTTGATGATGTGGTATAACTATTGTACGAACTGTTATCTGCTTTTCTCCACAATGATAGCTGAGCATTCAGATTTGAGGAAGAAAGAAAACAGGCAAGTGCTGCTATAACCAATAGTCTTGTTTCCATTGCTTAATATATTTGACTGGTTCAAATATATATTTTTCTGTGATAGTGAGGTATTCGACTTATTGTACGGTAAATAACAGGGAGTTTACCTACTGCTTTTACACTGTTGAAATAATTTTGTGTGTCGGAATTTTTACCAGGTTTCTCAATTTTCGGGAAAATTATTGTTCAGTTAAATTCGATTTATAAATTGAAATATTGATACTTTCGTGATAAGTTAGTTTGTGACTAGTGTATTGCGGGATATGAGTTATCGGCATTCACCATTCGATGTTGTTTATTATTGATTTTGTTTGCTTATCTCCCTTCATCCTGATCCTGTGCAAGGGGGAATGGACTAACATATAAGATATTGATTCAGCAGTCTCGAATTAAACCGGACATGCAATTAACATAACGCCGGTTGGTTTCAAAAAACAATCAGCCATAAACAAAATATACTATGCAACTGGAAAAAGTATTTGCCAATAATGAAAAATGGATTGTTGAAAAACTGGATGCAGATCCGGCATATTTCGAAAAACTTTCCAAAGGACAAAGCCCTGATATTTTGTATATCGGTTGTTCCGACAGCAGGGTTACCGCCGAGGAGTTAATGGGGCTGCAACCCGGCGAAGCCTTCATTCATCGTAATATTGCCAATATGGTAATCAGTATTGATCTCAATATGATGTCGGTGCTCAACTATGCGGTACGACATCTTAAAGTGAACCATATCGTTGTGTGCGGTCATTACTTTTGCGGCGGAGTAAAAGCAGCGATGCAATCGCAGGATTTAGGAATTCTAAATCCCTGGCTAAGAAATATCCGCGATGTGTACCGCCTTCATAAAACAGAACTGAATGCAATAACGGATGAAAACGACCGCTACAACCGCCTGGTTGAATTAAATGTGCAGGAACAGTGCATTAACCTGGTTAAAACCGCCGCAGTGCAAAACGCCTACAAGGAAAGGGGCCTTAAAGTACACGGCTGGGTGTTCGACATGAAAACAGGCCGACTCATCGACCTGAAGATTGACTTTGAAAAAGAGTTATTTGGCATAATGGAAATATATAACCTTGGATGATGGGAGGCGTGTTTTTAATAAAGAGCGGATGATCAAAATCTTTTGTTGACCGGAATTGCGATTCAGATGAAACAACGATGCTGCACATAGCTGCCCTGCACGCACCAAAAAATTACAGTGTTTGCAGCAATAAATCATTGAAGTTTTGCAGCGACGATATTTTGAGATCGGCTGCATTGAATTTTCCGTTTTGGCTATCCTGGTGAGCCGGTACTACTATGCATTTCATCCTGGCGGCTTTCGCGGCAATCATTCCATTAAAGGAATCTTCAAAACAAATACAATCTGTAGGTTGACTGCCTAATTGTTCGGCACAATTTAAATATACCTGCGGATGTGGTTTGCCGTACGGGAGGTCTGCCGCGGAAGCAATGGCATGCAGGTGATTGCGGATGCCTAACTTATCCACTACTACATTAATCAGCGGCATACCCGATGAGGTAGCCATTCCAATCCTGAACCGGCGTTCGATAAAAAAATTAAATATATGCGCCACGCCCTGCATGGCCCTTCCTTTGGTAGCAACTTTATCTACCACAACTTTCAATATTTTCTCTTCTGCCACTGGCGCCATCTCCCGGGGAACCTTAAAATAGTCGAACCACCACTCTACAAACTCTTTGGTTCGCATACCCGTAGTGGTGGCATATTGAGCCGGGGTTAATTGAAATCCATAGCCCTTAAAAATTTCATCGGCGGCTTCGCTCCACAATGGCTCCGAATCGATCAGCAAGCCATCCATATCAAAAATTACTGTATTCAGTTTCATGTAGGTAAAGATATTAATTTGCAGGCAAGGCTTATTACCATATCTGCCTTTTTTATTCGAAGTCCCTGCCAGGGTGCACATTCAACGAAAGCCATGAGACAGTTGCTAGCAACCTTGCATTGTAGATACATAAACCCACAGCCACCAATGTGCGTATGCCGCCTGGGTTCGTGCGTGAGCGTACCAACAACCCGGGTTAAGCCCACAACTGCCGTTGTTGTGTATGCAGCCTGGGTTCGTGCATGAGCGTACCAACAACCCGGCTCACCGCTTGCATTAAATTTGTATCACCCTTATAAGCTGTTGGTAAGCCAGCCCTGCTTAACCATCGCCACAACACACAACAACGGCTAAAGAGGGCCTGGGCATTAGGGTTTTATCTTTCCTGATACGAAACCCACCATCGCCGTTGTTGCGTATGCCGTCTGGGTTCGTGCATGAGCGTACCAACAACCCGGCTTACTGCTTGCATTGAATTTGTATCAACCTTATAAGTTGTTGGTGAGCCAGTCCTGCCTAACCATCGGCACAAACACACAACAACAGCCGTAGTGGGCATGGGTAAAACCGCCTAAACGCCTCAACGGCAAAATGCCATTACCCAGAGGTGACACCTTTTTTTTTAAAGGTGTCACCTCTATGGTTGGGTAAACAATTATGAAGCAGGTGTACCGGCAATCATTTAAACCGCTTGAAAGTCTCAAAGGCAATAAATATAGCGGTATAAAAAAACGATTATTCCGTATATTGCATAGAGGATTGCTACCAAAAATATTTACATGTCATCTTTTATTGATAAACTGAAGGAAACAAGATTGGTGAAGGGACTGGTTTATGCCGTTCTTGGAGCTATATCTTACCCCGGTATCAATTTGTTTAACAACTTGCGGATAAATGGGATGGAACACCTCCACAAGCTTCCCAAACAAAATGTACTTTTTGTAAGCAATCACCAGACTTACTTTGCGGATGTAATTACATTTCTTCACGTTTTTTGTGCAGTGAGCTGGCGAAAAAAACACGGGCTGGGTATACCTTTTTACCTGCTATGGCCCTTTACCAGGGTAAAGTATGTGGCTGCTGAGGAAACCATGAAAAGCAACTGGATCAGTAAATTGTTTATGCTGGCCGGGGCCATTACTGTTAAGCGTACCTGGCGTACAGATGGCACGGAAGTAAGAAGGAATTTAGATCCCAGTGATACCCGGAAAATTGAACGGGCCCTGCAGAATAATTGGGTCATCACCTTCCCCCAGGGTACAACCAAACCTTTTGCACCGGGCCGTAAGGGCACCGCCTTCATCATCAAGCACCATCGCCCCATTGTAGTACCCGTAGTGATCAGCGGCTACTGGCGGGCATTTAATAAAAAGGGATTGAGATTTAAGAAAACAGGTTCTGATTTATCCGTTACGTTTAAAGAACCATTGGTGATCGATTATGACGATACCTGCGAAAATATCCTGGCACAGGTAATGGATGCCATTGAACAAAGTAAAAAATTTATGTTGAAGGGAAAGCATCACCTTATAACGATGATGGACAAATAATGATTATGCCCTTGCGCACTCTTATCTTTTTATTTTCAATTATATTTATTGCCATACAATTATAACCGGGATTGGTGTTTACGCAAAAAGCGCCTTCAATTCATCTGCATCATGTGCTTTCATTTTACCGCCCAGTACCAGTCTAAGTTGCCTTCTCCTCAATGCACCTTCGTATAGTTCTTTTTCATCCGGTGTTTCAGCAACTAAGTGATTTACGGGTTTAGGTTTGCTATTGGGGTCAAGCGCCACAAAAGTAAAATAGGCTTCGTTGCTTTTGTATTTATGTTGATGTATGGCATCTTCACCCCATACTTTCAGGTGTACTTCCATGCTGGTGGTAAAAGCCCGTGTAACCCTGGCCTCAATATGCACAACATTGCCCAGTTTGATGGGTGTTTCAAAAGAAATATTATCTACTGATGCCGTTACCACCGGTGAACCACAATGTTTCATTGCCGCAAGGGCAGATGCGATATCCATCCAGTACATCAATCGTCCACCCATCAGGTTGCCAAACGTATTGGTGTCGTTGGGTAATACCAGTTCTGTCATCACTACCAATGATTCACTTGCCTTTTTATCCATGTATTAAATTTTGGCAAAGATAACCGGAATGTCTGATGTCTGATTTTGTAATGTCTGATGTAGGAATTCCATGCGCAGAACAGGAAGATAACAACAAGCCGCATGTAAGTACGGCCACGACCTGTAGCTGAAACCCTGCATATTTCGCATATTTTTTCCAGTATGAAAAGAACGACGGATAGTAGCCGGTCACTTCCGGAAATAGTTCATCGTACTTTTCTGCAATGCCTTCGTAATGCAAACAGGTTGGGGTGGGACTTAAAAACAATTTTGGTAATTACCGGCGATCAACTTCAGCGCTTCAAAATTGCCGGTAAAATTTGTATGCCATCTATGTTTGTTGAAAGATCTGCGATAAACTGAATTACCCGATCACTCACCGGGTTTTTTTAAAATGCGCTGGTTAAAGGTTTGCCTGCATACCCCCGGTTATCATTTTATTGCTACTTCAAAAAATTGAACGCCCTATCTTTTACTCATTTTATTCATTGTAATAACCCGCTGGCTTTTGCATTTAAACCTGGTAACTTCATCGCCTCTTAGTGCGGCATGCTTAGTGGTTCTTCCATTGGTGCGTTTGCGCCACATCCTGAAACTGGATGCTTTCATTTCTCGTCGCATCAGTATGATGATATCCTTCTCTTTTAACCCAAACTGCATTTCAATTGCTTCAAAACAAGTCCGGTCTTCCCATGCCATTTCTATGATGCGGTCTATGTCGGGTGCGCTGAGTTCCATGGTGGAAGACGTTGAAACAGCGCCGGGTTGATTGATATTTTTAGTCATCGTTTCCGTTTTATTTATCTAATTTTTGCAGGTATGTTTCAGCATTGGATATGTGTTTGTTTCTTTTCTCCGCCGGCATTTTATCAAATGTGTTTACGAGCATGCCCAGCCTCGGATTTTTTAAAAAGAAATCTCGGTTAACATGCATAAAGCGCCAAAACAAGCCATCCCATATTTCCGTCCAGCCGCCTTTTTCATAATCACTCATCTTTAGTAAATAATTTGCTGCCACTAATGTAGGGCTTGGTTGTCATCAGACCTCCGTCGGCAAACTGCGTCATGCCATACACGTTGGGAACCATCACCCAATCATACGCATCAACGTACATTTCCATAAACCAGCGGTACACTTCATCCGGATCAAACTCGCAGAGCAGCATAAAATTACCAATTACCATTAGCCGCTCTATATGATGGCTGTAGCCGGTTTGCAATACTT
The DNA here is from genome assembly GCA_038213285.1 of Chitinophagales bacterium. Classification (GTDB taxonomy): domain Bacteria; phylum Bacteroidota; class Bacteroidia; order Chitinophagales; family Chitinophagaceae; genus Ferruginibacter. The sequence continues at coordinate 3,779 of JBBQTL010000112.1, read as the reverse complement.
TCGTAATCACATTATCTACCGGTATTATCCCGGTATCACCTGTCCAAAAGATTTTCGGAATCTTCCTGGTAAAACCCCAGTAATTTTTTGTGCGTTGCCTGCCGCCTTCCCTTTCATATACAATTCTAATGAATTCACGCCAGCCCAGTATTTGCCGGATAAAACCTTCCATTGAGTTTAAGGGTATATTGTATTTGGGTGCAGATTCCAGGGCCTTATCAATAATTTGTTGCGGTGACAGTAAACCAATATTCAGCATCGGCGATAGTACGGAATGATGCAGGAAATTTTCCTTCGCTACGATGGCATCTTCGTAAACTCCGAATTTCTCAAATCGTTCCTTTAAAAATTCATCCAGCCATCTTTCTGCTCCGGCAAAATCGGTGGGGTAAATAAATTTTTCAACACTGCCATAGTTTGATCCAAAATTGTTGGCAACATAATCCTTGGCTTCCTTAACAAAAACCGTTTCTTTGGCCGGAGTAATGATTGGTGGCTTTGTTGATTTAGGGAATTTCTGCCGATTGTCTGCGTCAAAGGTCCATTGACCGCCTTCTGGCTGTCCGCCTGCATCCAGTAATATATTTCTTTGGGTACGTTGCGTTGTATAAAAGCCTGTTTGAAAATAGGTTTTCTTTTTATCGAAATAATTTTTCACCCCATTTAATGTATTGAGGAAATTCGGGGTTTCATATTCCACCAATTTTAGTGAATACTTTTTAGCGCTACGTTGCATTCGTTGCCGCAGCCAGTTATCCGCTACATCAGCAATATAAATGGTGCTGATTTGTTGGGTTTGCAGGTATGGAAGTAATTTTCTAATATCTGAAAATGCATCTGATGCTTCAATATAATTTACCTGCATTTTTTTATTTGCCAGGAAATCTGCATACGCTTTCATGGAAGCCCGGTGCAGCATTATTTTCTGTTGATGAAAATGGTACTGCTTAAAGAAAAGCGTTTCTTCTACCAAATAAATACTGCGGCCAGCTTCAATAGCCGGATGGTTTTTAAAAAGCTGGTGTGGGAAAATGATGGTGGCTTCTTTCATCTGAATAAAAATTTATCAAACAAATTGATTACTCTATTGTTTGATGTGCAAATAGTTTATTATGGAAACATTGAATGGTAAAAACATATTGTTAATCGGTGCTACCGGTGGCATAGGATCAAGGCTGGCAAAATTGCTGGCAGGAAGTGGAGCGAAATTATTTTTGGCAGGTCGTAATCCTGACAAGCTGGAGCTGGTAGCAACAAATACCGGCGTGCCTGCAGAAAGAACTTTTGCATTGGATATCTCCCAACCGGAAGCAGTGAATGAATTAAAGGAAAAATACTTTCAGCAATTGCCTTCCATCGACATACTGGTAAATGCGGCGGGCATAGGGATTATTAAATCAATGGACACTTTAACCGAAGTTGATTTTTTAAGAACATTGAATTATAATTTATATGGGCCCTTTTTATTGGTGAAATCATTTTTACCCGCTATGAAGGAAGTGAAAAAAGGGCTGATCATCAACATACCCGGTGTATTGGGCAAAGTGCCCATGGCGGGTGCTGCCGCATACAGTGCCAGCAAGTACGGCCTCGTAGGCATGATGCAAAGTATACGGGAGGAACTGAAGCGAACGGATATTCGCATTACCAATTTATTCATGGGCGGCGTTGATTCCCCGTTTTGGGATACAATTGATTTAAAAGTGCAGCGGGAGAAAATGATTCAGTCGGAAGAAGCCGCCAAAGCGATTTGGTTCCTCTGCCAGCAACCGATAAGCGGAGTAGTAAGTGAAATGGTTTTACAGCCATTTAATCACCAGGCTATTTAAGCCGGCGGGATATAGCGAATAATTTGCCGGAATCATTTGTATGGTTGTTGTACTTCGCAGGCGATAAACCGGTGACAGGTTGATTTGATCCAGATTTCATCCCTTGTGCAGCATAACTAACTTTCTACACTACTTGGAAATACACACTGGTATTGGATAAGTTTTGTTGAATTTACGGGCAGTTGCACAACGGGTACTTATCTTTGCGGATATTTTTATTTATATGAATACAAACCCATCCATCTCCTTCGAAAATACAAAACATGCGTTTGCTTACAAGAAAGACAGCGATCTAAAAAAAGCCAATTTGCTTTTTCAGTTAATGGGAAAGCCCTGGCTGGTAAGCCTTGGTTTAAAGCTTACTCCACTTGCCATTAAATGGAATTTGCCCTTTACAAAACCCCTCATCCGGGATACCATTTTCCGCCAGTTTGTAGGCGGCGAAACACTGGAAGAAACGGCTGTTGTGGCAAAGAAATTAGGTGAATACAATGTGCAGGTAATTTTGGATTATGGGGTAGAAGGAGGGGATGATGGAGAGCATGGCTTTGATCAGTCAACCAAAGAATTTATACGGGTACTTGAATATGCGCCTACCCAGCCCAATATACCTTTTATGAGTGTGAAGGTAACCGGTTTCTCAAGGTTTGCATTGCTGGAGAAAATTGACTCGTTGATGAATAGTAATTCCGGTACCCTCATGAAACGATACCTTAAGGCGCTGGATCTGTTATCGGATGATGAAAAGGCAGAATGGCACCGGGTGCGGGTTCGCATGCTGCGGATTTGTGAAACTGCGGCGAAAAAAAAAGTAGGCGTGTTGGTTGATGCCGAAGAAACCTGGATACAGGATCCGGTAGATGCACTGACCATCCTGATGATGGACACTTTCAACAAAGGAAAGGTTGTAGTGTACAATACGCTCCAGTTGTACCGGATGGATCGCCTGAAATTTTTGAAAGATTCATATGAGGCTGCTGATGAGCGGAATTTTATCCTGGGTGCCAAACTGGTAAGGGGCGCCTACATGGAAAACGAGCGGAAAAGAGCCGAAGAATTGAATTACATTTCTCCCATTCAGCCAGATAAAGAAAGCTGCGACCGTGATTACAATGCGGCAGTTGAATTTTGTATTGCACACCTGGGTAAGATAGCGGTTATTATTGCTTCTCACAACGATCAGAGTAACTTATATGCCGCCCAATTATTGGATGAAAAGGGTTTGCCACACAATCATCCGCATGTTCATTTTTCCCAGTTATATGGCATGAGTGATAACATCACCTTTAACCTGGCGGCTGCCGGATGTTCTGTAAGCAAGTACCTGCCCTTCGGCCCCATTAAAGATGTAATCCCCTACCTGATGAGAAGGGCAGAGGAAAACAGTTCGATGAGCGGCCAGACAGGAAGGGAGCTAAGCCTGATTAAGAAAGAGTTGAAAAGAAGGGCTGTTTGAGTCGTTCAAATGGCCGGATGAATTGCAGAGAAAATTGGAAGCTTTCATTATTGCAGCAGTGACGCTATCTCAAGCCGCATATCCATCCACACAACTCCAACAACGGCTCCAGTGGGCCTGGGCTCAAACGCTGTCAACTTTTAGGCCCGTTGTTAGTTAGCTTTACCTTACTGGTACGCAAGCCCACCGCCGCCGTTGTTGTGTATGCAGCCTGGGTTAGTGCGTGAGCGTACCAACAACCCGGCTTACTGCCTGCATTAAATTTGAATCACCCTTACAAGTTGTTGGTGAGCCAGCTCCGAATGAGCATCCGCACAACACCAACAACGGCGCCAGTGGGGCTGGGCTAAAACGCCGTCAACTTTTAGGCCCGTTGTTAGTTAGCTTTACCATAAAGGCAAGCAAGCCCACCGCCGCCGTTGTTGCGTATGTAGCCAGGGTTCGAGCGAGAGCGTACAAACAAACCGGCATACTGACTGCAATAAATTTGTATC
>JBBQTL010000111.1:0-17788 GCA_038213285.1 Chitinophagales bacterium | reverse complement strand
TGGTTTGATGGTCATTGGGACCAGACGCAACCGGAAGGCGCCGCAGACCGCACCTCCAGGATTGATTGGAAATATGATGAAATATACAGCCTCATCCATCGCCTGCAGCCACAGGCATTGATCGGCAATAACCACCACATGACACCATTTGCCGGTGAAGATTTTCAGATGTTTGAAAAAGATCTTCCGGGTGAAAATAAATCGGGACTCAGTTTCCAGGAAGCTTCGGAACAATTGCCGGTTGAAACCTGCGAAACGATGAATAATTCATGGGGATTTAATATGACCGATCGCAGTTACAAATCCACCAAACAGTTGATTCATTACCTCGTAAAAGGCGCTGGCCTCGATGTTAATTTTTTATTGAACGTAGGCCCCATGCCCAACGGAATAATACAATCCGAATTTACAGACACATTAAAGAAAATGGGAGAGTGGTTACAATTAAATGGTGAAACAATTTATAATACCCGGGGAAATGTTTATCCCCTGCAAAACTGGGGTGTGGTATCGGTAAAAGGTAAAACCATGTATGTTCATATTTTAAAAGAACCAACACAGCCATCCTATATTTTTATGCCGGAATTTAAGGGTAAAATTGTTTCTGCAATCTTAAGGGCAGATAAAAAATATATGAAATTTAAGCAAATGCCGGAAGGAACATTTATATACCTGGATGGCGTAAAGCTGGATGATACGGATACGATCATCCAATTGAATATGCAATAGCTGGCCAGACCTCACAGTTTTTAAAACCTGTGAGGTCTTTCAAAAAGAGCAGGAATATTTATAATTTTCGCAAGGCAGTGGGCTATGGGTTGCCAACCTTAAAGGAAATATCTGCAAGAAATAGTTGCTACTTACAAAAAGGATGGCAACCCTGTGGACAACTGATAGCTTTCGGATATAAAATGCAAACAACGGGGAGCAACCCATTCATTTGACGATTATAAACTAACCCTCGATAATGGAACCATCCACCTGGCCCACATCTTCAAATCAATAAAACAAATTGCTGCATGACACGTAATGAATTTATAAAAAACGTCGGGTTGCTAAGCGCAGGATTGCTTTTAAAAGATCTTTCTTTTGCACAAAGCGATGCTCCATTCCCGGTTGTGCGGGTTTCATTGGATAAAAGAAAGTTTCACAGTAAAGCGGTGGAAGATGCCATCACAGCGTTCCGGGCAAAAGTAAAAAACAAGGAACTGGGATGGTTATTTGAAAACTGCTTTCCCAATACACTGGATACTACGGTTGATTTTGAAATGATCAATGGCAAACCGGATACTTATGTAATTACCGGCGATATTGATGCAATGTGGTTAAGGGATAGCACGGCGCAGGTTTGGCCCTATTTGTTGCTTATAAAAAAAGACAAGGATTTACAGCAACTAATTACAGGTGTTATTAACCGGCAGGTAAAATGTATTTTAAAAGATCCTTATGCCAATGCGTTTTATAAAGATGAAAACCAGGTGAGTGAATGGAAAAGCGATCTCACCAAAATGCAACCGGGCATACATGAACGTAAATGGGAGATAGATTCATTATGTTATCCTATTCGCCTGGCTTATAATTACTGGAAATTAACGGGTGATACAACGCCATTTGATAATCAATGGAAAGATGCGATACAGGCAACCCTTCAAACATTTAAAGAGCAACAACGTAAAACGGGTAAAGGACCTTATTCTTTTCAACGCACCACTGCATGGGCAACCGATGGAGTGCCGTTAGCAGGATATGGTTACCCCGTAAAGCCGGTCGGGTTAATCTGCTCGATGTTCAGGCCTAGTGACGATGCAACGGTCTTTCCATTCCTGGTACCATCCAACTTTTTTGCGGTGGTTAGTTTGCAACAGGCTGCTATTATGGTAAAGCAGATTTCAAAAGATGCTACGCTGGCAAATGAATTACAGGCTTTGGCCGATGAAGTAGAAAAAGCACTTCAGCATCACGCTGTCATCAATCATCCCCAATACGGGAAAGTGTATGCATACGAGGTAAATGGTTTTGGCAGCTATCATTTAATGGATGATGCTAATGTGCCCAGCCTGCTGTCATTGCCATATTTAAATGCAGTAAAAAATACCGACCCGGTTTATATCAATACCCGTAAGATGTTATTATCTGCCAACAATCCGTTTTTCTTTAAAGGCAAGGTGGCAGAAGGTATTGGTGGACCTCATGCCGGCATGGATATGATTTGGCCATTGAGTATCGTAATGCGGGGATTGACCAGCAAAGATGATAATGAAATAAAAGCTTGTATAGCAATGCTCCGCAAAACCCACGGCGGTACCGGTTTTATTCACGAATCTTTTCATAAGGATGATGCTGCCAATTTCACCCGCAAATGGTTTGCATGGGCCAATACTATTTTCGGGGAGTTGTTGTGGGAGGTTTACCAGTCGAAAGCAGATTTGCTGGTATAGTTATTTTATTAAATTCCGGGTTAGCCAATATTTTAAATATCATCCTTTTCAATAAATCAGCACTAACATTGGACAAGCTGTTAATATTATACTTTGGCCAGAGAGGTTTAAATTAGTGTTCTCAAAAAGCTAAAGCATTTCAAGGGGATTTCCTGGCCGCCAGACTTTTTTGGACGGAGAACCTAACAACTAAGCCCTGTAAGGGCGGCATATCAAAGCGATGGGTGAAGCCCATCATAAAATGTAATAAATAAATACAATTACAATGGGTAAAGCCCATCGGAACAAAAAAATATTAAACCAATTTTAAATAATGATTGCAACAAATAAAATAAAAGTCTACATACAAATTATCAGCATTATAACCTGCTGGTTAATGGCTTTTAATATTTCATCAGCCCAACTGGTAACAAAAATTACCGATCCGGTAGAATGGGTAAATCCGTTAATGGGCACTGACTCTAAGCCCAGTTTATCAAACGGAAATACTTATCCGGCTATCTCTGTTCCATGGGGGATGAATTATTGGGTGCCGCAAACCGGTGCCATGGGGGATGGCTGGCAATACCAATATGCAGCCGACAAAATCCGGGGCTTCAAACAAACGCACCAGCCTTCGCCCTGGATGAATGATTACGGCCAGTTTTCAATCATGCCGGTTACGGGTCATTTAAAATTTACGCAGGATGCACGGGCAAGCTGGTTCTCACACAAAACGGAAATTGCAAAGCCTTATTATTACAGCGTTTATTTAGCAGATGCGGATGTTACTACAGAAATCACTCCCGCAGAAAGAGCAGCCCAATTCAGGTTTACTTATCCCAAAACGGATAGTGCATTTATAGTGGTGGATGCTTTTGATAAAGGATCTTATATCAAAATAATTCCAGCCGAAAAAAAAATCATTGGATATACTACTAGAAACAGCGGGGGCGTAACGGTCAACTTTAAAAATTATTTTGTTCTCCTTTTCGACAAGGATTTTGCCATCGCCAAAGCCTGGCACGGTGATATGCTGACAAATGATTCGCTGGAATTAATGGCCAATCATGCCGGCGCTGTTATCGGGTTTAAAACCAACAGGGGTGAAAAAGTAAATGTGAAAGTAGCATCTTCCTTTATCAGTTTTGAACAGGCCGAGATAAATCTTACAAAAGAGTTGGCAAGTGATTCATTTGATGCTACCAAACAAAAAGCAAAAGCGGCATGGAACAAACAAATGAGCAGTTTATTGGTTGAAGGAGGTACAGTGGATCAAACCCGTACATTTTATTCCTGTCTTTATCGCACCATGCAATTTCCTCAAAAGCAATATGAAATTGATGCAGCCGGAAAGATAATTCATTACAGTCCCTACAATGGCAAAACGATGCCGGGATATCTTTTTGCGGGTACCGGTTTTTGGGACACGTTTCGTGCATTATATCCTTTTTTAAACCTGGTATTTCCATCCATTAACAAAGAAATGCAGGAAGGCCTGATCAATTGCTACAAGGAAGGTGGCTTTCTTCCGGAATGGAGCAGCCCCGGATACCGCAATGTAATGGTGGGCAATAATTCCGCATCGGTGGTGGCAGACGCCTATATTAAAGGGCTTCGTGGATATGATATCAATACCTTGTATGAAGCGTTGTTAAATGGTTCCAGCCTGGAAGGTCCGCTGGGTACCGGCCGAACCGGTGTAAAATATTACAATGCGTTAGGCTACGTGCCTTATGATGTAAACATCAATGAAAATGCAGCCCGTACGCTCGAATATGCGTATGATGATTTTACCATTTATCAGTTGGCTAAAGCACTTGGCCGTCCTCAAAAAGAGATTGATCTATTTGCAAAAAGAAGCCAGAATTTCAACTATCTTTTCGATACCGAAACAAATTTGATGCGGGGGAAAAACAAGAATGGCAAATTTCAAAAACCGTTTAACCCTTTTAAATGGGGAGATGCTTTTACAGAAGGAAATAGCTGGCATTATAGCTGGAGTGTTTTTCATGATATTGCGGGGCTAAAAAAACTTATGGGAGGAGATACCCGGTTTGTTCAGATGCTTGATTCTGTTTTTACCATGCCACCTGTTTTTGACGGTAGCTATTATGGAAGTACCATACATGAAATAAGGGAAATGCAGATCATGAATATGGGACAATATGCACACGGCAATCAACCCATTCAGCATTTTATTTATCTATATAATTATGCCGGCCAGCCATGGAAAACACAATATTGGATCAGGGAAGCGATGAACCGTTTGTATCAACCCACCCCGGATGGTTATTGTGGAGATGAAGATAACGGACAAACATCTGCATGGTATGTTTTTTCTGCAATGGGGTTTTACCCTGTTTGTCCGGCAACCGACCAATATGTTTTAGGTGCGCCATTATTCAAAAAAATATCTATCCGGTTACAAAACGGAAAACAACTGGTAATAAACGCTCCGCTGAATGATGAAAAAAACAGGTATGTACAAAGCGTTCAATTCAATGAAAAAAGCAGTGAAAAAAATTGGATCAGTCATTTCGATTTACTGAGAGGAGGATTGCTTACATTTGGTATGGGGCAGGTTCCAAATAAAAAGCGTGGTACAAGGGAAGAGGATACACCTTTTTCGATGAGTAAGAAAAGCCCCCTATAGCTCCGCCGAAAAGGGAGAACCGGAATCCAGACGTTTTAATTTCAGGTAAGTATAAAATTATTTGGTATCAGTATTAAAAGTTGAGGAAAAGTGAGGGTAATAGACTAACAAAAAGTAAAGCATTAAATTCTAAAGATTAAGTTGGTAAAAATGTAAGAATTAGCAGGGCATGAGTGACGTGAATGCAATGGCAGTAATCACTCATCACTCATAACTCATCATTCATCATTCATCACTCATCACTCATCATTTACTACTTCATCACTCATTATTTATTATTCTTTCTATATGAAATCAAAATTTATCATAGTACTTACGTTATTAGTAGTAATCACTTTAGCCTGGCTCGGCTGCATCAATTCATCTGGTAATGCAGCAGGTTCATTGCCAGATAAAGTAAGCTACAACTTTCACGTAAGACCAATTCTTTCCGATAAATGTTTTAAATGCCATGGACCCGATGTTAACAAAAGAGAAGCTGGCCTAAGGCTTGACATTCCTGATTCTGCATTTGCCCCTTTAAAAGAAACCAGGGGCGCTTTCGCATTGGTACCCTTTAAACCAGAAGAGTCAGAATTGTATAAGCGCATTACGTCTACCGATAGCGCTTACCAGATGCCAACCCCGGATTCTCACCTGGGTTTATTATCGGCTCAAGAAATCGGGATATTTAAAAAATGGATCAGCCAGGGGGCAAAATATGAGCCACACTGGGCATTTGTAAAGCCTGTAAAAGCACCACTGCCTTCAATAAAAAACAAAGCACTGGCAAAAAACGAGATCGATTATTTTATAATGGCCAAACAGGAACAGGCTGGTCTGGTGCAAAATGAAGAAGCGGATAAGGAACGGTTATTAAAACGGGCATCACTCGATCTTACCGGGTTGCCGCCATCCGAAAAATTGATGGACGGAATGATAGCCAATAAAAATGTAAACGCTTATGAAGCCGCTGTTGACGGGTTGCTGAATTCACCTGCATATGGAGAAAAGATGGCATTGCACTGGCTGGACATCGCCCGCTATTCTGACAGCTACGGGTACCAGGATGATAACGTGCGGACGCAATGGGCATGGCGTGATTGGGTGATTTATGCTTTCAATAAAAACCTCCCCTATAACCAGTTCTTAACCTGGCAGGTTGCAGGAGATTTATTGCCTAATTCCACCAAGGAGCAAATATTGGCCACCGCTTTTTTTCGCAATCATAAATACACCGAGGAAGGAGGCGTCATTCCTGAGGAATACAGGATTGAATATATTATTGATAAAACCAAAACCTTTGGTAAAGGAATTTTGGGGTTAACAGTGGAATGCGCCCAATGCCATGATCACAAATACGATCCTATCTCTCAAAAAGATTATTACCAGCTATTCGCATTTTTTAATAATACAAAAGAAGTAGGGTATGAAGGGGATGTGTCTCAGTCCAAGCCTGCAAAAAACCCAATACTAACCATCAGTGATGCAGAGGCAAAAAGCATGTTGTCTTTTATTAATAAAAAAGATACGGGTAATTTAATGATTTCCGTGATGGGAGAAAACGACACGATGCGAAAATCGTATATTCTTAATCGTGGAGTTTACAACAATCCAACCACGCAGGTGTATCCTGCTGCGTTAAAATCGGTCATGCCATTCGACACCACGCACAATGCCCGCAACAGACTTGGGCTGGCTTCCTGGACCGCCAACAAAAACAACCCGCTTACGGCAAGGGTATTTGTAAATCACATCTGGCAGGAAATATTTGGAAGGGGCCTTGTTAAAACTTCCGGCGATTTTGGTATGCAGGGAGAATTGCCCTCTCATCCCGAGTTGCTCGATTGGCTGGCAGTAGATTTTATGGAACATGGATGGGATATCAAACGGCTGATGAAACAGGTGGTTATGTCTGCCACTTATCGCCAGTCTGCCAAAATAAAAGAAGAAAATCACAAAAAAGATCCCGAAAATATTTACCTCACCCATGCTCCCCGTATAAAAGTGAAAGCTGAATTTGTAAGGGATATTATTTTGTTTAGTAGTGGGTTATTGGTAAATACCATTGGGGGGCCAAGTGTAAAACCATACCAGCCAAAAGGTCTTTGGGAAATGGCAAGTTCTGGCAGGGGAGAGCTGGCAACCTACAAACAGGATAAAGGCGAAGCATTGTATCGCAGAGGGATGTACACTTTTATAAAATTAACTGTGCCTCCGCCGGGTATGATCGTGTTTGATGCAAGCAACCGTGATCAGTGTGAAGTAAAACGATCCCAGACAAATACACCATTGCAGGCTTTGATGATGATGAATGACCCGACCGTGCTGGAAGCCTCCAGGGTGCTGGCGCAAACATTGATGAAGGAAAATATTTCTGCGGAGGAGAAAATAAAGAAAGCATTTCACCGCATCATTAGCAGGGTTGCAGGCAGTAAGGAAAACTCAATTTTGAAAACCTACTATGATGACCAGTTAAAGGAGTTTCAGCAAAAGCACCTGGATGCCAAAGCTACATTAGCGGCAGGGGAATTTCCTTTTGATAAAAGTGTAGAAATAAATGCAACTGCTGCATTAATGAAAGTGATCAATATGATCTATAACATGGAAGAAGCCATTACAAAAACCTGAATATGCAAAAAGAAATTTTGAAACACGGCCTTCATTTAAACCGCAGGCGTTTCCTTTCAAAACTAAGTTTGGGGATTGGAAGTGTGGCATTGGGATCCTTGTTGATACCGGATCTTTTTGGCAATAAAAGTGATGAAGAAGTATTATTAAGCGGGCTGCCGCAGTTTGCACCCAAAGCTAAAAGGATCATCTATCTTTTTCAAAACGGGGCACCTTCTCAACTGGACCTCTTTGATTATAAACCGAAGCTGATAGAAATGTTTGGCCAGGACCTTCCCGAATCCATCCGTATGGGGCAACGCCTTACTGGTATGACCGCTGATCAGAAAAAATTTCCGTTGGCTGGAACCAATTTTAAGTTTGACCAATATGGCCAGGCAAAGGCATGGATTAGCGAACTGTTGCCGCATACCGCCAAAGTAGCGGATGATTTGTGTTTTGTAAAAAGTATGTTTACCGAAGCCATCAACCACGACCCGGCGCTAACTTTTTTTCAAACGGGTGCACAGGTTGGTAATAGACCCAGTATGGGTTCATGGCTGAGTTACGGCCTGGGTAGCGAAAATAAAAACCTGCCGGCCTTCTGTGTTTTATTGTCAAAAGGAAAAGGCAATGGACAAGGAGTGTACTCGAAATTATGGACCAATGGTTTTTTGGATTCCGTTCACCAGGGTGTACAGTTCAGCAGCGGTGATAACCCGGTATTATATCTTAACAATCCGGAAAGCATCAACAAAACTGATCGCCGTAAAATGCTGGATAAGTTGGCCGAATTAAATGCAGAAACTTATGCAGCAACCGGTGATGCGGAAATTAATGCCAAAGTGCAACAATACGAAATGGCTTATCGCATGCAAACCGCCGTTCCGGAAATAACTGACCTCAGTAAGGAACCGGAAGACATTGTAAAACTATATGGGCCTGATTGCCTGGTACCAGGAACTTATGCGGCCAACTGCCTTCTTGCAAGAAAATTATCGGAGAATGGAGTTCGGTTTGTGCAGTTGTACCACCAGGGCTGGGATTCCCATGATAGTTTGCCCTCCCAGATAAAAGGACAGGCGTTGGACACCGACCAGGCGTCGGCAGCATTGATCACCGACTTGAAGCAACGGGGTATGCTGGATGAAACCCTGGTAATCTGGGGCGGAGAATTTGGAAGGACCAACTATTGCCAGGGAAAGCTTACGAAAGACAATTATGGACGGGATCATCACCCCAGGTGCTTCACCATCTGGATGGCAGGCGGCGGTATAAAGCCCGGCGTATATGGCGAAACAGATGACTTTGGTTATAACATCATTCAGAACCCGGTACACGTAAATGATTTCCACGCAACGGTATTGCACTTGATGGGTATTGATCACGAGAAGCTCACGTATAAACATTTAGGCAGGCGCTACCGGCTAACTGATGTAGCAGGGGAAGTAGTAAAAGGTATCATTACATGATAGTCTTCAACAGGATTTAAGGATTTCGGGATATATAGGATAGTAGAGAAATCCAGTGTAACTATCAAATCGGTTTTAAACATGATTATCTCGAATACAATTTTCGAAACAAACTAGTGCTCTGTTAAGTCTAATGTAACCTATTGATTCGTGAATGGTGAATGGTGAATGATGCATAGATATAAATGAATGCAGACTTTTCATATTTTGCCTATTCACTACTGACAATCCGATAGCTATCGGATCATGCTTAACTAACATTAGATATTAAAAGGCAATAAAATCCTACAATCTAATAATCCTTAAATCCTGGTCAAGACATTGTTATGAATTTAAGATTTTCAAAATCCGAATAGTACATAAGCCAAATAAAATCCTATAATCTAATAATCCTTAAATCTTAGTAAAGAATGCATCGCCGCAAGTTTATAAAAAACACTTCCATTGGAGCAGCCGGATTAATATACCAGCCTGGCTTTATTTTTAAAGAAGATCCCTTGCTTGGTCACGGCAAAAAACGTTATCGCCTCAATACCAATTGGAGCAAGGCAGATGTTGCCCGCAATCCTGTTAATGATTGTCATGAGATGGTACAGGACAGTAAGGGTCGGATTATTTTATTGACCAACGAAATTAAAAACAATGTGCTGATGTATGATAAAAGCGGCAAATTACTAACTACCTGGGGAAGTGATTATCCCGGTGCACATGGTTTGACACTCTTCAATGAAAATGGAACAGACGTTTTATTTATATGTGATAACAAGCGCCACCAGGTAATAAAAACAACGATGGACGGGAGAGTACTGCTGGTATTGGATTATCCAAAAGAAACCGGGCAATACTCAAAAGCGGAGGAATATGTTCCAACTGAAACAGCCATTGCGCCAAATGGTGATATTTATGTGGCAGATGGGTATGGTAAAGATTTTATTATTCGTTATGATGCTGCAGGGAAATACATCAATCATTTTGGAGGAAAAGGTAATGAACCGAAGCACCTGTTAAATGCACACGGCATTTGTGTTGACCAACGAAACCCGGATCGGCCCTGCATGGTGATAACCTCCCGTCAGCAAAATGCATTTAAGCGATTTACTTTTAATGGAGAATATATTGACACCATTCCTTTGCCAGGTGCCTGGGTTTGCCGCCCGGTAATAAAGGGAGACTATTTATATGCTGCAGTGTTACAATCCAATTCAAACCAATGGAAGCAATCAGGCTTTGTAACAATCCTCGATAAAAATTTTAAAGTAGTGTCCAACCTTGGAGGGTCTGAACCAACCTATGTAGATAACAAACTGGATGAGATGTATCAGACAGTCAAATATTTTCAATATCCACACGATGTATGCGTGGATGATGAAGAAAATTTATATATCGCTCAATGGAATTCAGGGAAAGTATATCCTTATAAATTATCACCCGTACTGTAAAAGTTACTACAATATGCAGCGATTGAAAATGATTTTGTACAATACCAGTTTTGCATTGAATTGCCTGCTCGTATTCCTATTAATTTTTGAAGGTGGTTTAACATTGCCGCCACTGGTGCAAACAGTTGGGCGTATGCATCCGCTCCTGCTGCATTTCCCGATAGTGCTGATGGTGCTATGCATTTTTTGGGAATTAATTTCATTCAAAAAAAAATGGATCACTCCGGAACAATCTGCCGTCGGTGACTGGCTGTTGTTGTGTGCCTCGCTTACGGCAGTAGGTAGCGCATTAATGGGATTGTTTCTTTCTAAGGAGGAGGGGTACACCACGGATGTAGTGGCATTGCATAAATGGGGCGGAGTATTTATTTCATTTTTATCATTTGCGTGGTATGCATTCAGGACACATATACGGAGGATGAAAGTTGTAATGGCGGTCACTTCCTTAACGGGTTTGATAATTGTAGTTTTTACAGGCCACCTTGGAGCTGATATAACGCATGGAGAAAATTTTTTATTGGCGCCGGTTACAAAAGATCTTCAAATACAAAATGTGTTATTTGAAGATGCTGTGGTATTTACCAACATGGTACAACCCATTTTAAAATCAAAATGTACCAGTTGCCACAATGAAAAGAAAGCAAAAGGTGAGCTGGTTATGGAATCACCATCTCTGCTGATAAAAGGGGGTAAAAACGGCGTTTTATGGGACTCCGCAGAGGTGGACTTAGGGTTAATGCTGCGAAGAATTCATTTGCCGTTGGAAAATAAAAAACACATGCCACCAGCCGGCAAACCACAACTCACAGATGAGGAGACAACCATTATTTATTATTGGATAAAAAGCGGTGCAAGCTTTACCGCAAAAGTTGCAGAACTACCTGCAACAGATACACTCAGGGTACTGGCTTCGGCATTATTTAATACGATAGAATCAGATGTGTATGCTTTTAAACCAGCTGATGAAAGCAAGGTAAAAGCGTTGAGCAATAATTATCGCTTTGTTACACCGCTGGCATTGGAGTCACCTGCATTAGGGGTGGAATTTTTTGGTGCTGCACAATTTAAGCCGGAACAATTGAAGGAACTGTTAGCCGTTAAAGAACAGGTGGTATCACTCAATTTAAATAAAATGCCGGTGAACGATGAAGACCTTAAAACGATAGCGCAATTTGTAAATCTGCGAAGGCTTAATTTATCATTTACAAATATTAAGGGAAGCGGCTTAGGTGCATTAAGTTCTTTAAAGGAATTGAAACAGGTATCACTTTCGGGCACTGGTGTTACGGCAACACACCTTAGTGTATTGTCATCTTTGCCCAATCTCACACAACTGTACATCTGGAGTACCCCGGCACAATCGCAAAATTTGGCAGCTCTTCAAAAACAATTGAAAAATAGCAGGATAGAAACTGGCTTTACCGGTGATACAATCATTATAAAGTTAAACCCGCCCATGGTAGAAAATGAAGAACAGGTATTGCTTGAACCAACGCCTTTGAAATTGAAACATTTTGTAAAGGGCGTAACCATACGTTATACAACGGATGGAACCGAACCGGATAGTTTGCAATCACCAATATTTAAAGGCGATTTTAGGCTGGATAAAAATTTGTCAGTGAAGGCAAAAGCATTCAAACCAGGATGGATTAGCAGCGATGTAACAGAACGCACTTTTTTTAAAGCAGGGTATAAGATTGATTCGATCCGTTTTTTACAACCTGCTCCGGACCCGCCTTATAAATCATTCAACGCATCCTTACTTGCAGATGCCCAAAAAGGTGACCTGAAGTTTAAAAGCGGTAAATGGATTGGATATAGGGGCATACCGTTGCAGGCAATGCTATATTTTGATACGGTGCAAACTATCTCCTCCGTCACTGTTAGTAGTTTGGTCGATATAGGCGGTTTTATTATGCCACCACAACAGGTAGAAGTATGGGCAGGTAATGATCCTGTTCATCTTCGGTTAATTAAGCGAATTACACCTGAACAGCCCGTTAAATATAGTCCCGGCTACATGAAAGGATACGAACTGACTTTTAACCCGGTTAAGGAAAGATATTTAAAAGTAGTAGTGGTTCCATTATCCAAATTACCAGCTTGGCACGGGGGAAAAGGTGACAGGGGATGGGCGTTTGTGGATGAGATATTTTTGAATTAGTATTCACGATTAATAAGCCATGCTAATTAAACAAATAATTTTACTTTTAACATCAAACAAAATAAATACTATGTCATTTTAAATTTTTGTATGAAAAAATCAATTAAATCGCTTTTAAACTTTTGAAGACCTTGACAAGTATCACGAGTTGATAATGAAAAACTCTACCATTGAAGAGCGATTCAGATGGCTGAAAAGCATGCAGGAATTTACATTGTTATTGCACCCACCAAAAGATTATTCAAAAAAAATCACTATTTGGAAATGGATTTTGCCAGGAGACCCAAAGATTTACGATATTGAATAAATGAATAAATTTAGACAAAGTTCTTAATTTTAGAAGAGGCGACTTCATTCGTTTTTGCATGACTTCAATAATGTTTATTATCGGGGTAAGATTCATTTAAATTAATGGTTTAAATAAATGTCGTTATAAATGTCGAATGCGGATTTAACCCAGCTTTTGTATTTTTACCCAAATCTATTTGCATGGATGTAAAAATGGAGCCTTCCTGGAAAGAAGTACTGAAAAATGAGTTTACCAAACCCTATTTTTTAGAGATTGTCACTTTTTTAAAAACGGAAAAGTCTGCGGGCAAAACGATTTTTCCTCCGGGCCCGCTAATATTCAATGCATTTAATCAAACACCTTTCGATAAGGTTCGGGTAGTTATCATTGGCCAGGATCCTTACCACAACCCGGGTCAGGCGCATGGCCTCAGCTTTTCTGTTCCAGCCGGAACCAAACCGCCACCTTCATTAGCCAATATTTATAAAGAGATACAAACAGATATGGGATTGGCAATGCCGGTGGAGTATGGCAACCTTACCCGCTGGGCCGAACAGGGAGTGCTGCTGCTAAACGCCATCCTAACTGTAAGGGCTAACGAACCTGCCAGCCATGCTAAAATTGGATGGATGAATTTTACAGATGCGGTGATTCAAAAAATTTCTGATCAAAAAGAAGGCGTTGTCTTTTTATTATGGGGTAAGTTTGCACACGAGAAGCAGGTGTTGATTGATGAGACCAAACATTTTTTATTAAAAGCTGCACATCCTTCACCCTTTAGTGCAGACAAGGGTTTTTACGGATGCAAACATTTTTCAAAAACAAATGAGCTATTAAAACGGCAGGGAACGCCACCAATTGATTGGAAATTGTTAACACCTTAAACCGTTAATATGTAAAAACTATGCAGGAAACAATTGTAAACGTAGAAAAGAAAAAAAAATCATTTACCGGTTTTTTAACGGATGTGTTTGGCCGTGTATGGGCAGTATGGGGACTGGTTAGTTTTGTTATTACATTCCTTATCATATTTATACCATCAATGATCTCCTACCTTATTCCCGGAAAGAAGGGACAGGATTATTTTATTGGAGTTTCCCGAATCTGGATGGGTTCCTGGCTGTATATGATCGGCTGTCCGCTTTCAGTGAAAGGAAGAGAGAATTTTAAAAAAGGGGAGGCCTATGTAATTGTTTACAATCACAATGCGCTGTTGGATGTTCCATTATCTGCTCCCTTTGTTCCCGGTGGTAATAAAACCATTGCCAAAGCCTCCTTTGCAAAAGTGCCCATATTTGGCTGGTTTTATAAGCGGGGGTCGGTACTGGTGGATAGAAATGACAACCAAAGCCGGCGTAAAAGTTTTGAGGATATGAAAAAAGTATTGAAAGACAATCTGCACATGTGTATTTACCCGGAAGGCACCCGCAACCGAACCACTGAACCATTAAAGCCATTTTTTGACGGCGCTTTCAGAGTTGCGGTTGATTCAAAAAAAGATGTAATTCCCTGTTTGATTTTTGGAACCAAAGAGGCGATTCCAATTAATAAGGGATTATATCTATTACCAACCAGGTTAAGAATGCATTTTTTACCACCGGTTTCATCAGAAAGTATGAAATCAGTTCAGCTAAAAGAAAAGGTATTTGCCATAATGAAGGAATATTACATAAGCGGCGGAAAAAAATAAAGACCGGCTTTATAGTTACCTGAGATAAAGCCTGGGATATAAAAGTTTTAAAACTATCTCAGGAAAAAAGGATTATTTGGATGAATGTAAGTCACGGAAATATTTTGGGTAAGTAAAAGCTAATTCAAGATATAAATGTTGTGCTTTTACGAAATTCAATTTATAGACGAAAAGTAAATGTTTTTTCTATACCTTTGCCGCCCGAAAAAGAAACTTCTTTTTTGATACATTTCCCACAAGGCCAAAAAGTTCCCGTCTGTTCGGGACGCCAGCAGGGAGTAACTCTAATAAGTTATTAAATGCCAAAAGTTAAAACCAACTCAAGCGCAAAAAAGCGCTTCAAAGTTACCGGAACAGGTTTAGTTACCTTTCAAAAGCCCTTTAAACGCCACATCTTAACCAAGAAATCGAAGAAGCGTAAACGTAATTTAAGAAATAAGGGTGTAGTTCATTCTACCAACCACGATTTCGTACTACGTTTGTTACGCCTGAAAGGTTAACACCAGGTACCCAACCCGGTTTTACATCACAACATTAACATTTCAAAAAATTAAGATATGCCACGTTCAAAAAATGCAGTAGCATCAAGGGCCAGAAGAAAAAGAGTTTTAAAAGCAGCCAAAGGTTATTACGGTAAACGTAAAAATGTTTATACCGTTGCTAAAAACGTAATGGAAAAAGGTTTAACGTACAGCTACGTTGGCCGTAAATTAAAAAAGCGTGAATACCGCACTTTGTGGATTGCACGTATCAATGCAGCAGTAAGGGCAGAAGGACTTACTTACAGTGAATTCATTCATAAGTTAGCAGTTAAAAATATCGATATCAACCGTAAGGTTTTAGCTGATTTGGCGATGAATGAACCAGAAAGTTTTAAGAATCTGGTAGCTCAGGTAAAATAGCTGATGTTCTATGATGACTGAGGACTGGTTACTATTTCTCCATCATCCTTTCTTATAAACGAATAGAACCGGGTGTGACGATGTCACATCCGGTTTTTTTTATTAATTGCATGTATCATTGAATTACATTTGCACAGAAAAATAAAACCCCATTGAGAAAGATGACTAATATGAACAATACTTACGCCGATTTGGTGGATCAGACTTTTAATTTTCCGCAGGAAGATTTTAAGGTGGTTGACGAGTATTTGCAATATAATGGCCAGGACATAAAGGCATTGATAGATAAGTATGGCACTCCGCTAAAACTAACCTACCTGCCCAAAATTGGAATGCAGATAAATAAGGCTAAAGAGATGTTTGCGAAAGCAATAAAGAAACATAAATATGAGGGCAAGTACAATTATTGTTACTGTACCAAGAGTTCACACTTTTCCTTTATTGTAGAAGAGGCTTTAAAAAATGACATTCACCTGGAAACATCCTATGCGTATGATATAGACATCATCAATAAATTATACTCGAGGCGTAAAATTAATAAGGAAACTTTTGTTATTTGTAATGGCTATAAGCAAAAACCCTACACGCAAAGAATTACCCGTTTGTTGAATACCGGTTTTAAAAATGTAATTCCTATATTAGATAATAAGGAAGAATTAAAAGCCTACAAATCAGTAAAAGCGCCTTTTAAACTGGGTATTCGGGTTGCTGCGGAAGAAGAGCCTAATTTTCCATTTTATACTTCGAGGTTAGGCATGCGGGCAAAAGATGTACTGGAATTTTATGTAGATGAAATTGAAGGGATGGAACATAAATTTCAATTAAAGATGCTCCATATATTTTTGAATAAAGGCATCAAGGATGATATATATTATTGGAGTGAATTGAATAAGGTGATCAACCTGTATTGCCAGTTAAAAAAGATTTGTCCGGAGCTCGATTCTATTAATATTGGCGGTGGTTTTCCTATCAAGCATTCATTGGGTTTCGATTACGATTACCAATTCATGATCAATGAAATTGTTCGCAATATTAAGGTAGCGTGTAAAAGAAATAAAGTACAGATGCCAAATATCTTTACTGAATTTGGAAGTTATACCGTAGGAGAGAGTATGGCGCATATTTATAGTGTGATAGGTGAAAAAATGCAGAACGACCGGGAGATTTGGTATATGATTGATTCGTCCTTCATCACTACTTTACCTGATACCTGGGGAATAGGCGAAAAGTTTCTAATGCTGCCGATTAATAAGTGGAAAGAAGAATACCAGCGGGTGACACTGGGTGGTATTACCTGTGATAGTCATGATTACTACGATTCTGAAGAACATATCAACGAAGTGTTTCTTCCGAAACTAACTAATGGTGAACCATTGTATGTTGGCTTTTTCCATACAGGCGCATACCAGGATCAAATTAGCGGGTATGGTGGTATCAAACATTGCCTGATCCCATCGCCCAAACATATTATTTTAGGACATGATAAAACGGGTAAATTGGTGGACTGGGTTTATGCGAAGGAGCAAACTGCTCAAAGTATGTTGAAAATACTAGGATATTAAAAAAAACTCATCCCAAAATATTTAAGTGGCCCAGGTGGCCACTTTTTTGTTTTTTCTGTTTAAATTGGAATGCAACATGAAATTCGACAATTTAAATTAATCATTATGCGACTCATGCTATGTTTATTCTTCCTTGTGTTTTCTACCAATATGGTTAACGCCCAATCTACCCGGGACAGTGTAATTACTGCTGTTAATAATTTATTCGAAGCAATGAAAAATGCAAAGACAGTTTTGTTGAAAAATTGTTTTTCGCCAAATGCCGTGTTACAAACTATCCGGCATAACAACGATGATGCAGAAGTTATCAGTGAGTCAGTTGCAGACTTTATTGAATTTGTTGGTAAAGAAACTATTGGAGCTGCAGATGAACAGATTGTAATAGAAACCGTAAAAATTGATGCGGCACTGGCAATGGTCTGGACTCCGTATAAATTCTTTTACAAAGGAAAATTCAGCCATTGCGATGTTAACTGTTTTCAATTGGTAAGATTAAATAAAGGTTGGAGAATCCAATATATAATTGATACAAGAAGAAAAGAAGGCTGTCTTTAATTAGTTGTTTTTCTTACCTTATATTTTTTATTCACTTTAGGATTGTTGAAATA
>JBBQTL010000110.1:0-17881 GCA_038213285.1 Chitinophagales bacterium | reverse complement strand
GCTCTGTATGTTTGCGATGCCGGTTGTACTGGCCATTGTGATAACTGCTTTGCAAAACAGCACTTTCGAATTGGTGAATGATAACAAAGTGCCACTGCTGCTTTGCAATAAGGATACCGGGAAAATCAGCAGGGAATTGGTAACTGCTATTGAAAAAGTTGGCCTCTTTGATCTGAAGCAGGTGATTGCTGCTAAAAGCGAAAAGGAAATCAGCGACCACATGCATTCAAAAGATGCGCTCATCGCCATCATTATACCGGAAGATTTTTCGGCTAAAATGGTTGCGAAGGCAAAAAACATTTCAGGCAAAGCGTTGAATGAATTTGGAATGGAAACAGACACGGTGAAAGGATCGTCCAGCCAGGTGGAACCGATAACGCTGTTGTATCACCCGGTTTTACAGGAATCTTTCCGGCAGTCGATTAAAGGCGCTTTACGGAGTACACTTCAACTGGTTGAAAGCAAACAAATATTGAAAAGCCTGTACTTTTCTTTAAACGAAAAAGAACTACCGGAAAAACTAGAAAATGATATCCTCAACAACCAGGTAGCCATCAATGAAATTCCCATATCAAGAGATGGCACCAGGAAGGTACCCAACTCAACACAACATAACATTCCCGCATGGACGATTTTTGCTATGTTCTTCGTGGTGATCTCCCTGGGAAGCAGCGTAGTAAAAGAAAAGCTGAATGGTAGTTTTGTAAGGCTAAAAACGCTGCCCACCAATTATTTCATTGCATTGATCTCCAAACAAATTACCTACCTGATGGTAACCGTTGCACAAGCCGCCGTGATATTTACCATTGGTGTTTGGTTATTCCCGTCCATGGGATTACCAGCGTTAAATTTACCCACGGATATGGCAGGGCTATTGGTGGTAACCCTGGTATGTGGATGGTGTGCGGTTAGCTTTGCCATCTGCATTGGTGTGTTTGCGCAAACACAGGAGCAGGCCAATGGAATCGGGGCCGTATCCATTGTTTTATTGGCAGCGATTGGCGGTTTACTGGTGCCTAGTTTTGCTATGCCCGATTCATTTCAAAATATCATCAAATTGTCACCCCTGCATTGGTGCCTCGAAGCATATTATGGCTTATTTCTTGAAGGAGGAAAACTAAAAGATATTTTGATAAATATTTTACCTTTATTTGCCATAACCGCTTTTTTACAATTGATTGCATTGGGTGGACTTAAAAAAAAGCACCTGATTTGAAAATTACAAAATGGAAACAACCGAATTAAAACAACAGCTTAAAAAGCAGATAATAGAGTTTCTGAATTTGATCTCAGTTAATCCTGGTGACATCAAAGATGACGAGCCATTATTTGGGGAGGGCCTCGGTTTGGATTCTATTGATTCTATTGAACTGATTGTATTGCTTGGCCGGGAATATGGCATTACGATACAGGACCCCAAAGAAGGCCGGAAAATACTGGTTGATATCAACACCATGGTCGCCTATATTCAACAACACCGAACCAAATAAAACTCCCTTCATTGAGCAGGATTTTCGTTACCGGAATGGGTGTAATCAGCGCTATCGGAAATACGGTAGCTGAAAACCGTTTGGCATTGTCAGAAGCCAGGTGTGGCATTTCTGCATTAACACTTTTTGCAACAAAATACGCCGATAGCCGGCCATGCGGCGAAATAAAATTAAGTACAGATGACCTGAGCCTGCAGTTGAATGCAAACGAACCGGGCATTACACGAACCTCTCTATTAGCCTTACATGCATTTGAAGAAGCCATCAGGGATGGACAACTTAGTCCGGCACAATTAACTGATGCAGATACTGCGTTAATTGGAGGTACTACAGTTGGTGGCATGTGCCTTACAGATGAGCTGTACCAGGATGCACAACAAATTGAAAGTGGATCTGAATATATCAATTCGTATGATTGTTCGTCCGTAACCATGTACCTTCAACAGCGGTATAAAATGAATGGCATCATCAACACCATTAATACCGCCTGTTCCTCGGCTGCCAATGCCATTATGTATGGAGCAAGGCTTATCAAAGCCGGCCTGGCTAAAAGGGCCATTGTAGGTGGCGTGGATAGCCTCGCAAAATTTACCATCAATGGATTTAATGCATTGCACATTCTGTCGCCGGAAATTTGTACCCCTTTTGATGAAGGCCGAAAAGGATTGAACCTGGGAGAAGGAGCAGCATTTATTATATTGGAGAAAGAAGAAGTGGTGGGCAATAAAAAATTGTATGCAGAAATAAAAGGTTATTATAATTCGAACGATGCCTACCACCCTTCGTCTTTATCCGATGCAGGCGACGGGCCCTTTCTTGCAATGAACGGTGCTTTGCAAACAGCACAATTATCGCCAGGCAGTATTGGGTTTATTAATGCCCATGGCACGGGTACAGAAAACAATGACCTGGTGGAAAGCCGGGCGATGCTTAAATTATTTAATGCCCACCCACCCTTTGCATCCACCAAATCAAACGTAGGACATACGTTGGGTGCGGCAGGCGCAATCGAAGCAGTGTTCAGCATCCTTAATTTACACCACCAGGAAATCTATCCCGGCCTGAATTGCAAGACTCCTATTTTAGAAACAAACTTAAAGCCAGTGGATTTATATGAAAAAATATCCTTGCAACATGTAATGTCTAACTCATTCGGGTTTGGTGGCAATTGTACATCGCTGATTTTTTCCAAATGCTGATGCCGTTATTCTATATCCACCATACCACGTGTATTTCGCCCCAGCAAACTTTTCCGGATGCAGACTTAACAGTATTACATCAAGCGGTCAACTACAAATTAAAAGTGATTGAGCCTACCTATGCTGGCATCCCTCCGGGCATATTAAGAAGAATGAACAAGGTGGTACGAATAGGTGTAGGCGCTGCATTACCCCTATTGAATAAATTGCCTGCGCCTGATGGAATTATTATTGGCACGGCCAATGCCGGTATGGAAGATTGCTTTCACTTTTTAAAACAGATAGTGGATTATGAGGAAGGCCAACTTACACCTGGAAATTTTGTACAAAGTACGCCCAATGCAATTGCGGCCCAGTTAAGTATAATCAGCCACAACAACGGGTATAATATTACGCATGTGCATCTCGGCCTTGCATTTGAAAATGCTGCCATAGATGCTGGTATGATGATAAAAGAACAACCGGAACACAATTATTTATTGGGTGCTGTAGACGATATCGCAACTTATAATTACACATTGAATTCATTGGCAGGATGGTTTAAAAAGGAAGCATTTACAACGGACAATTTGTATGAGTTAAATACACCGGGAAGCCTGGCAGGAGAAGCCGCCACTATGTTTTTGGTAAATGGAAACCCGTTTAATGCCATCGCCCAGTTACGAGCCCTTCATACCATTCATTCAACTGATGAAATAATCATTGGGGAACAATTAAAAACTTTCCTTGAAAAGCATTTACCTGAAGGTGAAAAAATTGACCTGCTCATATCAGGCGAAAACGGCGACAGCCGCTTATTAAAATATTACACCACCTGCGAAAACGGGCTACAGGAAAATGTAATGATCGTTCGGTTTAAACATCTATGTGGGGAATATCCTACTGCGGCTGCAATGGCACTTTGGCTTAGCTGTTACATTCTCCAGGAAAATCAAATTCCCCAACATTTGATCAAACAACAATCTGCGGATAAAGCATTTAAAAACATCCTGATCTACAACAATTATAAAGGAGCGCAACATAGTTTTATGTTGGTGAGTGGGATGGGGTAGGATTTAAAAAAAAACCGTAAAACCCGCATATAAAAAAAGTGCAATCAGTTGCCTGGATTGAACATTATCAAACGGAAATTTCATTAAGAGCATAACTTCTATTTGCTTCCCAACTAAACTTATCTGTTAATTAAATTTCACATAACCCCAACGGGGTTAAATTTGAGTAGCCCCGGGTGAAACCCGGGGGAAACGAATCTCTTAAATTATACCCAACCCCGAACGGGGTTGAATGCCCCGGTTAAATTCAACCCCGTCGGGGTAAGGTTTATCATACTTCATGTACCATGGGTTTTACCCACGGCTACTAAAATTGAAGCCTTTCAGGCTTTGGAACTGCTCATTAAATTACATCCCATCGCCTGACTATAAAATAAATATGTTATAGTTTTTATTCCTTTTCCTGTACCATCTTACTACGCTTTTGTGCCGGTGTTAGTGGCTGCACCCATGAATTATCATAAGGCTTAAAGCCGGATTCTTTCAGCATTTTTTCAAGCGAAATCTTATTGTCCAGGTAGGCAGCCAGCGAATTAAATGCCGCCTTATTTTCTTTCTTCAAAATCAGTAAACTGGCATTGGTACCAGCTTTTACCGCAATGGGCACTCCCCCACCCAGTTCGGCCCAGTGGCCACCAAGCAGCAGATTTTTTACCGGGGTTTGATAATGTGCGATTTTATTCTGCATATTTTCCCGGCCGGGTTTGGCTCCCATCATGGTACCGTTTTTATTACCCGTATACCGGTGATGTGTAACGGGTGTGGCTACCTCATAAAAAAGGATATGCGATCTTAGCCCGGGTGCACATGTTGCCTCTACCCTTCCGATTATCAGTTCGGCAATTTCATTTTTTAATTTTACATATTCCGCTCCACGGATATAATTCCCCTGTTCATCTTTTTTTGTAAACCAGTTATCGTTAAAGTCCATGTAGGCAGGCATGAATAAGGTAAGGGTACCCTGGCCTTCTGGCGCCATCGATTTATCCCGCAACGAAGGCGCCAGTATGCTAATCTCACTTTTCAAGGGATCTCCACCCGAATGATCTTCAAAGCTCCCGCTTTCACTGGCGATGTGTACCAGCTCTTCATTAAACCCTAAGTCTTCCGTAGGACAATCCAGCGCAATGGATATCGTTACTGATGAGCTGTACATCTCCGCCTGCTTTAATTTATTTTTCAGCTTTACCGGAATCGCATCTGCGGGAAGCATTTTCTCATACAATGTTTCCACATCATTGGCAGCTATAACGTATTTGCAATTGACGGTATAATCGCTGCCTCGATGTTCAAATGCTACGCCGGTCACTGTATTGTTTTCCAGTAAAATTTGTGTAACCCTGCATTTGCAATTGATGGGGTTATTATAATGCTTCACTACATGCTGCAGCCATTCCGGTATCACTTGTCCGCCACCTTTGGGCGGACTTTGAAAATCGCCATAGTAAGCCCAACCAATCGGTATAAGGCAGGAAAGTAATTCAGTTTCCGAGGCAAATATTTTATGTATGCCCTCATCCTTAAAATACTTGCTGAGGCCCTTCTTCAATCCCTTCTCACCACTGTATGTTATGAATGGAATAAATGGAATCACAAATTCAAGCAGCTTCTTTTTATTCATCATTCGTTCAAAAAAATTCATGGTTTCTTCCGAACGAAAAACACGGCTGTAATTTTTAAATGATTTACCAAGTCGTTTTGCCGCTTTAAAAAACCGCTCAATTCCTTTTTGGTCATTCGGAAATTCGGCGATCAATTGATCCCTCCATTCATCCGGACTATTGGTAAGTAAATAATCAAAGTCATCACCCTTATATCGTCGTATTCTTTTTTGAGGAACGGCATTGGGATGATCTGTTCCCAGCACATCAAATAACCTGCTAACCAGTCCATCAGGATTGCATTGATTCAGCCAGTGGATAGCAGTATCAAAAATAAAATCTTTTCGCCTGAAGCCTGCGAGGTACCCACCTACATGCGGTTCCTTCTCCAATACACAAACAGAAAAACCCGCCTTGCTCAGCAATGCAGCGGCTGTTAATCCACCCACACCTGCATCGATAACAACTACGTCGTAGTAAGATTTTAAATCAAGTTTTTCCATAAAGAAATTTCACGCAGCAAATGTATGGTAAGTAAATTTTGACAATCACGCCCCGGGAAATAAGATTAGTATTTAAACTTTGCAGGATTCTGCTTCATACCCCAAAACAGCAATACTTACTATTTGCTTTGATGCTGGTTTATAATGGTAAACCATTTGGGTATGCTTATTTAACAGGGCAATACGCACATGCTTCCGTTTTAAAAGGGGCGGCACATTTCTGGAAAACGTTTTAAAGTAGACAGCACTTCTGAAGTTCGTTTTACAAATTTCTCTGTTTCCATGTCGGTCCAATTATCTTTCAGATATTTTATAATTTTACTTAAACTCAGTTTAGCACTATCTGACCACAGGATTTCATCTACCATTATTTAAGCCATTTCCTGTATGTTTTCATCACTTCATCCTGTGGGGTAAGTTTACCGGTTTTCATTTCTGCCAATGCCTTATCAATGGCCTGTTGCTGCTCGTGGCTCATTTCATCCCACCAATCATTTTGCTCTTCTCCAAATGTTTTTACTACTGTCAGCACCGTTTTTTTTTGCTTTACATTCAACTGTGTGAGGTATTGTACGATTTCTTTATCCAAACTGGTAGCTGCATTCATACTGTCATTGTTTTTACAAATCTACTTTTTTCTTATTCAAAAGCCCCTGTTGATTACTGCTTGCAGGAATGCCTGCCATGCAAATTACAAATTCATACACTTCCTGGTAATAAAAGTGAACATGCGATTATTCTTAATTTTGAAATTCTGTGACAGAGGGAAAAGTTTTATTATAAAGTTTACATCTTTTAAAAAGATGTAAACTTTATAATAAAACCAGCTATCTATATTTCTAAATGACTAAATCATTATTCCTTATTAACAATAAAAACCTTTTCAAAAAAACGTCACTTTGCCAGACATGGTGCGTGGCTGGGATCATTTGAGTTTATTCATTGCTTATGATAACTTCAGTCGTTTTACTGGCATTCTTTAACGGTATGCAACAAGTGGGTTGCCATTACTTCATTCAAAAACTTTACTGGTAGCGCAACGTCCACACCCCGGCACAAGCTCGTTGGGAGACGTTGCTTTTAATGTCTTTTTCAGTCTCATTTATTCCTCCTTCATCACAAACACCCCAACCATCTTAAAATAAATCACTCCTTCATTTAACAACGAAGCACCCACCTTAATGCCTCCATCTTCCCCAACAACATATTTAATTTCCGCTTGAATGATATTATTCTCCCGTGGATCAATGACTGTTAAAAACTTTAAGTTGTCAGCATTTGTAAGTCTTGTTGGCTTGGCAAGCGCCTGCTCCAAAACCTCCTTTACCATCTGCATCATACACACTCCCGGCACTACCGGCTGACCGGGAAAATGGCCCTCAAATATTTTATGGGCGGCATTAATCTCCAGGATGGCATTGATCTTACCGTCGCTGTGTTGAAAGGTTTTGATATAAAAAAAATCGCCAGCTAACATTATCTTTCTAATCTTTTTAAACCGATGGTAAAATTGAAATTTGTATGCGTAATGCCAATGGTATCCGGTATTCCATTGATATAGTTTTTCATGATGGCTTCCATCACGGTTTTGCGTTTGGATGATCGCTCCATTCGCAACAGTTGATCACCAGTGGTATTGGTAATGTAATGATGGTATCCTTTTTCCTGTGGAAAGGTATAGTACACTAACCCTTCATCATTTCTAATCATCACTTGTTGTGCATCCATTTTCTCCATCATGATCAGCTCAAAATCTTTGCGCAATGTTTTTATGACCGGCTTTTTGTTCATTTGTTTGATGATGGAATACACTTTAAAATCACCATTGGGAGCAAATTCAAAATCAAAAAACTTGAATCCTATTTCATTTGAAAACACCAACCTTGTGCTGCTGTCCGGCATTTTTTTTATCAGCAACAACCCACTTAAATGATTGCCCGCTACATCTACATTTGCTTTATACAAGGCAACGGAAAAAGCGGGTTTAAATTTCTGCACGTTGCTTACATCACCTGTTGTAATCTGCAGGTGTTTGTAGGCTGATGAACAGCCCATCATAATAACCAGGCAACTACTTAATAGTAAACAACGCATCGGGTATAGTTGTGTTCAGTTCCTTATTTGCAAAACGGATGATGGTATTATCGCCTGATACTTCCTGCATTTCAATGCTGTTGGCGGAACAATCCTTTTTGTCAACCACCACATTTATATTTTTAAACAGATCTTTTAGTCCCTTAACAACCGGCACCAATTCTACCAGGTAAGTGGTTTTGTTTTCAAAAACCCTTGTTTTAAAATCGGGATTGCTGAGTGTAGTGCCCTGCATGCAATCAATCATTATTTTATTTACCTGCTGAAACAATTTATTTGACCTGGCCGAAACTTTGTTTTCCTTCTGCCCATCCTTTACAAACACCTTGTCCTGGCTAATGATCATCAGGTATTGAAAAGGCTGGTTATATTCCATACGAACCTGGCTGTCTTTTTTAAACCAGAACTTCCCTTTGGAAACAATCTTCTCTGCCAGCATACTGAGGTTTTTCTCCTGTACAAAATTGCTTTTGATGGTAAGAGTTTTTTTTGTAGCGGTTGAAAATTCAATTTTGAATTTTGCAAGGTCAGCCAACGGGGTATATCCTGGATACTGCGCCTGCACAGCATTACCGGCAACAAGTATCATCCATACAAAAAATAGTTTACGCATAAGGTTTCAGTTGTAACATTTTATCTATCCGCACAATTTCATAGCCATTTTGTTTTACCCAATTGATAAAAGCAGGCAAAACGGCGAGGGTGGTTTTACTCGTATCGTGAAAAAGAAAGATGGCGCCCGGTTTCAACGATTTGCTGATTTTATCAAACAGTTTTTTTTCATTTTTTATAACGGTATCCATTGATCGTACGCTCCATCCAACGGGAACATAGCCTCCCCTTATAATTGCCTTTTTTAAATTCGGATTTGTAACCCCATAAGGTGGCCGGAATAATTTCGGCTCCAAACCGGTTATCCTTTTCATTTCACTATCCATTAATTTCAAATCCGCAAGCATCTTCTTAGCTGAAAATAAATCAAACCAAATATGATGAGAGTAACTGTGGTTACCTATCAAATGTCCTTCCTGGTGCAACTGCTGAAAGAGTTGCTCATTTTGGCCGATTCGCTTGCCGATACAAAAGAATGCTGCTTTAATATCATGTTCATCTAGCACCTGCAACATTTGCGCCGTGTATTCATTTGCCGGGCCATCATCAAAACTAATGGCAATTTTCTTTTGATCAGTTATGCCCGAACAAATTACAGGCAAAAAGAAATTGGAATCCACAAAGTAACAACCATAAAAAACGATTACGGAATAAATGAATACCAACAATGGATAAACAAAAAACGGAATGCCTGCATACCTATCCACGCTGATTACGAACGCCAGTAATATAATGAAGCCGATATTCGTATTCCGGAAATTTAACATGCCGATATCAATAGTAAAGAATGGTGTATGTTTTGTGAATGATTATAGATCAGTATTTTTTTTATTTGCTTCTCCTTATCGCCATCGAATCCTAACCCAGCCGGTACTTTACCTGATTTTACAATATTGGCCGCCATCCATACCGCAAAGGCAACAGCCGTTGGATATTCGCCGCACAAGTTCTTATAATTTACCGAAGCAATATTGTTAAAAACAGATTGCTCCAGTTGCCTGTAAACCTTATCACCTGTTGTATCCCCGTTTCTGCCGGTAATAATCAAATCAATAGCTGCAGGTGATAGGAATTGAGCAGCTAGGAAGGCTGAAACCTGTTCTGCTGTTTCTTTTATATTGGCGGGTTTATAAAATGTTGTCAATGCGTCTATTTGTGCATAATCATTGTGCGATGCCTCATTTGCCAATAGAAAAAATGCAGCCCCTTCTCCGGCTATCGTTCCTTTTGAAGCTTCTGAAAAAAGATTCAGATTAGAAACCGGTTGCTTTTTGTATAAACCAAAACGGCTTAAAATAGCATGACTGGTATTGTTCGTTTCATCTACCCCACCCACCAATACATTATTTACTTCACCCTCTTTTAATAACATCATGGCATCCAGCAAGGCACTTTCAAACGAAAACCCACGATGTACAAATACATTGTTGTAACCGTTGCAACGCAGCATCAACGCTATTTGTGCTCCTACAGTATTATGGGTTGACTGTATAAACGCTGTAGGTGCCAGCAATTCCTCCTGCTGCTCCACCATCTTTGTAAGGAATATGCCGGTATCATCCAGGCAACCATAAGCAGTACCCGTAACGATTGCATCGGGTACTGCCACACCTGCTTCCTGCAAACATTCCATTGCGGCTGCCACACCCATTTTAATGATACGGCTCATTCGCCTGATCAGTTTTACATCAATGAAGGTTTTATAATCGGGCTCCACACATTTTAACCGGTTACCAAAATGCTCCACCGGCTCCGCAGGAAAAGCCGGATGCCCAAATGTATTTTGTGGTGAAACATTTCCTGTTGACCGAATATAAATCTTCATCTTACGTTTTTGAAAAGATCAATGATGAACAGTTTCCGCCAAAGCCAAATGAATTGGAGAGCACATTATTTACATGGACGTTTTTTATCAACGTTGTTTCCGGAATAAAGGGAAAATCTTTCATGGGAGTTTGCAAACGAAGGTTGGGAAAGATCATTCGCTCCCGGATGGAAAGTGCAGAGAACACTGCTTCTAACCCGCCACTGGCGCCTAGTGTATGCCCCGTATATGATTTGGTAGAACTCATTTTCGGATACAAAGGGCCGAACAGCCTTTTAATAGCCGTTCCTTCCGCAATATCATTGTTCTGCGTACCGGTGCCATGTAAATTGATATAATCAATATCAGTGATTTCCAAACCACTTCTTTCTAAAGCACCTTTCATTGCCAGGTAGGAACCAGTTCCGTCCGGTGAGGAGGCCGTTTGATGATAAGCATCATTGGCATTGCAATAGCCGGCGAGTTTACAGGTGGGTGCATGTTGTAATGTAGCTGCTACTCTTTCTGACACAAGCACCACATAGCCTGCACCTTCCCCCAGGTTTAACCCTTTCCGGTTTTCATCAAAGGGCTTACAAAATTCCTGGTCCAGTATCATTAGGGTATTAAAACCGTTGAGGGTAAATTTTGTCAAAGCATCTGTTCCGCCAGCCACCACCACATCGAGTATATCATTGCGGATCAGTCTTGCTCCATAAAAAATTGAATTAGCAGAGGAGGAACATGCAGTACTGATGGTAGAAACATAATTGCGAATACCGAGGTAATCAGCCACCAGTTCAGTAATGTAGCCACATTCATGATGCAATACATCCCTCAATTTACCTTTTTTATTATCCAACAAAAATTCAGCAAAAAACTTTTCCGTTCTATCCATGCCACCTACGGTATTGGCCGAAATAAAACCGGTACGAAGAGAAGTAAGTCCCGGTATAGCAGCATTGTGCAGCGCTTCTTTTGCAGCCATCATACTCAGCATTGCAGTACGGCTAATTACAGCGGGTAAGCCTAACAGTTGAGCAAGTTTTTCATTGTTTAACTTAACCTCCGCAACAGGCAATGTTTTTCCGTGAACAGATTGCAGGTACATCATCTCTCCCATTCCCGACTGCTCCTGCTCCAGCGCAGCCAGGCATTCCCCCACATTGTTTCCAATGGCGGATATTGCACCTACACCCGCAATAAAAACAGGAGCATTCATGGTTAACTATTTTGTGCCTGGTGTTCAGTAATATATTCGGCCATGGTTTTTACGGAACGAAATACATTTGGCCCATCTTCCGCATTGGACAACTTAATCTTATATTGTTGTTGTAATAACACAATCAGCTCCAACGCATCAATAGAATCTAAACCCAAACCGTCTACAAACAGCGGCTGGTCATCACCGATTTCTTCGGGCTTTACATCCTGCAAATTCAACTGTGCGATGATCTGCACTTTCAGATCCTGTATTAATTTATCCATTTTAAAACTGGTATATTTTGTTTAAATTTTCCTTTGTAAAAGCTACCCTGACCGTATCGGCCAATTCATCCCCGCCGCCATTTTTTTCCACCAAAAACAACACCGCTTTGTATTCTTCGCCAATAAATTCAACCCAGCCACAAATACAAGCCTGCAAGATATTGTTATTGATTCCGTTGCTCACATATTTCTGCATAAAATCGGCATCAAATGCTTCAAATATAAAAAAAGCATTCTCCCCCCTGAACTTATGTTTAATGCAAATTTCCCCAATCACAATATTTGGCAATGTATAAACAAACAATGCCGGACTGGCAAACTCCTTCGTGGATTTAAAATATTTCAGGTCCGCATCCAGGCTCGAGCTGGCATTCATAAAAATAATCCCAACATCTTCCGGCTGGTATTTCCCTTCATCCAAACTATCTTTCAACAGCATTTCCGCAGCCAGCCACCCCAATTTACTGAGATTATCCATCTTATAAAACTTCGAATATTTTATACCCAACTGCTGGTAGGCGGCCAACAAAAAGCCGGGCGCATTGGTATCCTTACTTTCAAATATAGATACGCCGTTTTTAATAATCCGGCCCTTACTGATTACTGTACTTGCGGTAATATAGATTTCTCCTGGCAAAGCTTAACTGTTTGATTTTTCGGCTAAAGAATCCCTTACACCTATAATATGGGCCAGTTTATGTAGCGCCGTTTGGTGGTCTTTTACATAAGGATTGCTGGTGTCCCAAACATAACCCGCCAATACGGAACATATCATACTTTTGATGGAGGGCACCTGGTTATCAGCAAAGAAAATAGTATCCAGCGTTCCCTCGTACCATGCCATCACGTAAGAGCGGAAGGTATTCACCCCCTGCATCATTGGCTCCGTATATTCCCTGTGCCAGTCGATGGTTTCGCCATTCAGCTTCCTGATTACCAGGTTGGCCGCCAACTGGCTCGATACCGTTGCCAGAGTTACTCCGGAAGAAAAAACAGGATCGAGAAATTCAGTCACATTCCCTGTTAACACAAATCCTTCACCATAAAACTTCTCCGTAGTACTCGACCATGATTCCAATACCTTCGGTTCAAACACAAATTCCACATCCTTAAAACGTTCGCTTAAATAAGGTTCAGCAGCAATCAATGCACGCAATTGTTCTTCATCCGTTCCGGGATTATTTTTAAAAAACTCGGGCTCACCCACAAAACCTAAGGAAGTAATACCGCTTGAAAAAGGAATCACCCACACCCAGATTCCATAGGCATAAACAATAATGGTAATCCGGTTGGGTTCATCATCCAATGAACGTTTGTTATCCACCGTATGCGCAAACAATGCTTTACGGGGCACCAGGTTAGAAGGCCGGTCGAGATTAAACAGTTTTGGTATAACCCTTCCATAACCACTGCCATCAACAATAAACCGGGCTTCAATTAAACTTTTATTGCCATCAGTATCTTCCACCGTGGTCACCGAATCGGAACCGTTAAACTCAATGCCTGTCACCGTAGTTTCATAATTTACCGGCACGCCCATTTTTTCAACGGTATCCGCCAGGGTTTTATCAAACTCGCCCCGCGGCACCTGCCATGTCCAGTTCCACCCGGGGGTAAACTGGTCGGCAAAAATATAATCACAGATTTTACCATTCTTTACAAACTTGGCCCCAAATTTTTCCTGGAAACCCTTTTCCTTAACAGCCTCCAAAAAGCCGGCTTCCTCCAGCGCTTCCATACATCGGGGCAGCAAACTTTCGCCAATCACAAAGCGGGGAAATTTTTGTTTCTCCACTATTTGTACTTTAAAACCCGCCTTGTTGATGATGGATGCAGCCACGGTTCCGGCAGGCCCGGCACCAATTACCAGTACATCTACTTTTTCTGTATTCATGTTGTTTTAGATATGGTTGTTTTGAGGGGGTTCGTTGTTTGTTTGTGTACTCTGCTGTACCTCACCCCCCGCCCTCTTCAAGGGAGAGGGAGCTGGACCCTGCTGATGCTGATTGCTTTTATTATCGCTAATCCCTTGACCTGATTTTCAAAACGTTTTCAATTTAACTTCAGCCATTTTCAATTCAAAGTTTAACTATCTACTTCGCAAACAGTGCTGGTTGGCAATTTATTTTTGATACCAGCATTTGCATTTTATGGCATCATCGTTGTGTCACTCACTTGTACGGAATACCGATTTGGATCTTTTTCCACCTTTTATTAAAAAAACGAAACAATCAACTATCGAGGGAATTATACCAATATCACAATATCACAATATCTCACCCCCTCTTCTTCTTACAGTTCAGCAAACTCTGGCTAAGTCCAATATTATCTACCTGTTCTACCACATCGAACCCGGCTCTTTCAATACAAGATAGAAAAGTTTCGGCACTATACATCTGGCTGGTGCCATTTGCCAGGGCGGTGAAATACAGGGAAGTCTGCTGCAAACAGAAGGCCGCAATTTCAAACCGTTGTAAATCCCAGAATGGTTCTAAAATGATAACTACGCCATCATCATCCAACGCCTCATAACATCTTCGTAAAATAGAAACAATTTCATCTTCCGAAAAGCAATCTAAAAACTGGCTCATCCAGATGGCGTCAAATCCTTTTGGGAATTGGATAGTTTCATCTAATATATTTACCGGCAAAAAAGAAACCCGTTCGCTTAAACCCAATTGTTCAATTTTTGCTTTGGCCACATTTAATTGTCCGGGTAAATCCATGATGGTGATGGATACATCCGGAGAGTACTTTGTGGAGGCGATGGCCCATTTGCCCGTATTGCCGCCGATATCCAGTATTTTTTTTATACCATTTTTATACACTTTGGACAAAACCCTTGGAAAAGCATCATCCGAAAAAAAATGATCAAATGCAAACCAGCTTTTTTGTACCTGCTCCGGCAATTGCGAAAGGCCTTCGTAAATAGTTTGCCATTCCCCAAATTCTTTCAAACCTTCAGCTTTGCCGTTCTCAATACTTTTATCCAAGGCAAAAAGGCCTTTGTAACATACATCATGTACAAAGTCCATATTGGTTTTAGTGAGTGGGTCATGCAAAATAAAATGCCCCGTTTTGGCAAGGGTATATTTATGATCGTTTACCAAAACAAGTCCCATGCTAAGGCCCGATTCGAGCAGCACCCTTACGCCGTACAGCGGGAGTTTTACTTTTTCTACTATTTCAGCCAATAACAAGCCATTTTTATTTTCTTCAATGACCGTTAAAACGCCTGAGTTTCTGAGTACTCTTGCAGCCTGAAAAATCACCGGCCCGAATGCAATCCATTGCGCTGCTTCTTTGGCTTCAAAAGCTGATATTGTATCCTTTGTAAAAAAATTCATGAAAATTGAAATGGTTTATTCCCTTGATAAATTTATGCTTTATTGAAAACGAGGGCCGCATTACAACCTCCAAAACCCGAAGCAGTTTTAAGGCAATTTTTTAAGGCCATCGTTTGTAAAGTACCGGCAACATTCAATGGCTTTGAAACCCCCGGTCGACTAAAACCCATACTGGGTAAGATAATGTCTTGCTTTAATGAATGAATGCAAACTACCGATTCAATGATGCCGGCGGCTCCCAGTGTATGCCCATAATACCCCTTTAAACTATTTACCGGCACCTGCTGTAACCTGGCCAGGTTGATAGCCAATGCTTCCATCTCATCATTGTAAACAGTAGCGGTGCCATGGGCCGAAATAAAATCAATATTACTGAGTGTAACCGAAGCTTCTTTCATGGCTTTTTCAATGGCCTGGTACAATTCTTCACCGGTACGGGACGGGCCCGAAATATGATTGGCATCGTTGCTAACCGATCCGCCGGCAACCCTTATCCCCTGTGAATAATTTTGATTGGATGAAAGTATAATCGTTGCTGCTCCTTCTCCTAAATTGATCCCGTTTCTTGCAGCATCAAATGGTTTGCATGGACCGGAACTGATGGCCTGGAACGACTGGAAACCAGAGAGTACAAATTTTGAAATAACATCCGCCCCTACTACTACCGCATGGTCATACTGCCGGGATTGTATGAGGCGTTTCCCGGTTAAAATGGCCAGCAATCCCGAGATACAGGCATTGGAAACTACCACCGGTTTATTGGCGCAATTAAAATATTCCGCTACAAGGTCCGCTGAAGTATGCAAGGCCACCCGCTTCTTTAATTCAGCGGTAATGGCAGCATTTTCAACCAGGCTGATATTTCCCTTGGTAGAGGATATGATGAGTATTGTTTTTGGATCAGCAAGATCAATATCCGTGTTTTCCAAAGCATTGGTTACGGAGTCAATCAATAGCTGTTCAAATTTGGTGGGAATGGCCGGTGAGGCAGCAGGGCCTGGTTGTTCATCATCCAGCAGCGAAGCATAAAATGGATCATCGGAAAGAACCGGATTGTTGTGTAGCCGCACCCCTGATTCTCCCTTTACGAGCCTGGAGAAATTTTCTTCAGTAGTAACACCCAACGGCGAAATAATATTATCGGCCACAATAAAAACGTCTTTCATTCGCATTAAATTAAATCAACCCTTGTTGTTGTTTCCACTGTTCAAAAAACGGCGGATTGTTTAATTGAAGGATTGATCCCTCCTTATCTAGAAAAACCTGCACAGAAGAACCAACCGCCACCAGGTCGCCGGTGTCTGCGTTATACAACCGAAAATTGAAATTGATTTTGGCGGCTTCGCAAGGCATGTAAATGGTTTCTACAATTACACGGTCACCAAACCGCAATGATTTTTTATAATCACATTTCACACTCACTATTGGCGTTACAAATCCTTGTTTGTATACATCCAGGTAACCCAGTCCGTGTACCTTACCAAATGCTTCCCGGCCATCTTCAAAGTAACGGATATAATGACCGTGCCAAACAATACCCAACGGATCAGCTTCATTAAAGCGCACTAATACTTCGGTACGGTTACTTAATATTTTATTCATAGAATTTTTATGTCTGATGTCTGATGTTTTGATGTCTGATTTAAGAAATGCATGCTAATTCGGGATAAGGAAAATCTACAGAATAATCAAACCAGCAATCAACAACAATATATCAACAAATAACTATTATAGACTAACGAGTTGAAGGAAATCAGACATCTTCACATCATACATCAGACATCAGACATCAAACATCAGACATCTTCACATCAAACATCAGACATCATCACATCAGACATCCTCACATCATACATCTGTATTTATCCTCCATATTTTCCCTTCCAGTCTTTGTATTTTCTCTTTTTTATTTCTTCTATCACTTTCCGAAAGGAGCCAGCCCAATAATTACGGAAACCAAAGCCACCTGATTCACCTTGCATACGTTCAGTCATCAGCACTTTTTTAGCGCTCATATCTATAAAAGTTACCCAGATACCGGCGCTTTTTCTGGCCTTGCTCATACCATCTACTATAAATAGAAGACCTATTCCCTTTTTACCGCCAAAATCAAACCCCTTTACCAGATTATTAATGTCATCTTCCTTTAAACGGTCGTAGTCGCTTGTATTGGTCGACTTCATCTCTTCCGTATTAATTTTTGCATTCCGCCTCCCTACCATGCCCAGGTCGTGATCTATATTACTTTTGTGAATTGCACCCGCAAGGTCATACTTTTTGGGCTCATTTACAATTACATCGTTGATGGCCGGGTAATTCCGGTCACGGATATCCATAGCATTTTCGGGGATATCAATCAGGCGGGCCAGGGTAAAATCAGCACCCAGGTAAAAAACAGGTGTTTCTGATGAGCTGAAAACATCCTTCAGGCTTTGAGCATCCAACCGTTGTGCCAAATTGAATAATAATAAAAACGCAAAAAGACGATTTAATTTGTTCATACGTTTCATGATAATGATTATTTTGATGGAGTAATAAAAATTTTCATTTCACATGTTGCCAGCAGGATATCCCGACAAGTAACCTTTCCTGTGATCAGAGTTACATCAAAAATCTGGTTCTCTACCGAAATCTCCGTTAACAGTTCATCGTTCACCATTGGCAGGGAATGAATTACCAGGTTTTTAATAG
>JBBQTL010000109.1:0-18038 GCA_038213285.1 Chitinophagales bacterium | reverse complement strand
GAAAGAAATGACCGGCTTACTGCTGTTTTAAATAAAAGGCAACCAGACCTGACGGTTGTATTGGAAAATGTTTTTGATCCACATAATATATCAGCGGTTATGCGTACCTGTGATGCAGTAGGTATACAGGACATTTTTATTTTAAACCATAAGATTCCACCACATCGGAAATGGGGAGCTAAAAGTTCTTCCAGCGCTGCCAAGTGGCTTACCATTCACCAGTTTACAGATACGGCAGAATGTTTTGCAGCATTAAGAAAGCATTACAAAAAAATTTATACCACTCATTTAAGTACCGATGCAGTGGGATTATATGAATTGGATTTAACTGAACCTGTTGCCCTGGTTTTTGGAAACGAACACAGTGGGGTAAGTGAAGAGATAATAGAAATGGCCGATGGGAATTTTATCATACCCCAGGTAGGTATTATTAAGTCCTTAAATATATCGGTCGCCTGTGCTGTTACCTTGTATGAAGCGTTCAGGCAAAAAAATAATGCGGGGCATTACAATGAAGCAAAAGTGGAAAAATCACAATTGGAAACCTTAAGAGAAGGGTGGGGATTTATCGATTGATAAATGATTCAATATCAGATCTACAACCAATAGGCTGCACCTACTTCTAATTTATTAACCCAAAATAAAACACGAGATCAAATCGCAGGAATTAATTAATCCTTTTATTGAACCTTCACTTCACAGGCTGTCTTTCCGCCGTGGCGGACTCCAATCTTCTATATTTTAACTATGTTGAGCTTAACTGCTTAAATTAAACAAACTCAACAGACTAAGAAAGCTTTGCCGCTAAGAACAATCAGACATCAAAAAATCAGACATCAGACATCATAACTTAGTTCAACATTTTTTCTGGTTTAATTAATTCAGGTACCGCTTTCTGAGTTCGCTTTATTCGCGGTATAGATTCTATTTGAACATAAGGAACACCCGGATTATGTTGTACATAATTTTGATGATAATCTTCGGCCAGCCAGAATTTAGTAAAAGGAACAACCTGGGCTGCAATTGGTTTTGAATATTCACCCGACTTATTCAGTTGCTCAATATAGTCCTCAATTATTTTCTTTTCAGCTTCATTGCGGTAAAAAGCAATTGAACGGTATTGCTTACCCTTGTCGGGGCCCTGGCCATTTACCTGTGTAGGATCCTGCGAAGCAAAAAACACTTTCAACAATGAGGGAAAGCTAACCTTAGTGGAATCATAAAAAACTTCTACAGCTTCTGCATGCCCGGTAGCGCCGCTTCCCACTTGTTCATAAGTTGGGTTTTCTTCATTGCCTCCGGCATATCCTGAAATTACATCCCTTACTCCTTTCACGCTTTCAAAAATCGCTTCTTCACACCAAAAGCAGCCGGCTGCAAAAGTTGCTTTACTCAACCTGGCATCTATATCTTCTTTTTGAAATAACAATGCTACACCGTCCATGCAATACCTCAAACCGGTTGGTTTAGGTCCATCTCTGAATACATGCCCCAGGTGGGCATCACAACGCTGACACGAAATTTCGTCCCTGGTCATGCCGTCCGTATTGTCTGTGGATACGTTTACACTTTTACCGGAATATGGTGCCCAGAAACTCGGCCAGCCGGTACCCGAATCAAACTTGGTTGTTGATGTAAACAATGGATTTTTACAACTCACGCAATAATAAATACCAGTATCCTTATTATGTTCATACTCACTTGAAAATGGCCTTTCCGTTCCCTGTTCCCTGGTGATATTAAATTGTTCGGCTGTTAAAATCGTCTTCCATTCCTCCTTGCTTTTTTTAACTTTGGTGGTCCAGGCGGTATCAGGAATCAGGTTGTCCATAATCGCTGTTTCTCCCGCAGATGATTTTTTTGACGG
The DNA here is from genome assembly GCA_038213285.1 of Chitinophagales bacterium. Lineage (GTDB taxonomy): Bacteria > Bacteroidota > Bacteroidia > Chitinophagales > Chitinophagaceae > Ferruginibacter. The sequence continues at coordinate 16,171 of JBBQTL010000109.1, read as the reverse complement.
TTCGTTGCAACTGGTAAGGATCGATGTAATTAATAATGCAAATGTTAAGTTCTTCATTTTATTTATAGATAATTATACAATTTTTTAATAAGGCTTAAAGTACACTACATACGAAGTAAATTAAAGTTTAGTTGATTAAAAAATGTGAAAGGTCTGTTAGCGTTATACGTCCTAAAGCTCTTATATATTTTTTCAAAATTAAACAGCTTTAGCTAATTGTTTTGTTTACAGGCGACAAATGCAATTAATGGCAGTGAGTGCTGTCAAAAAAATACTAGATCAAATTGAGATTTTTAAGGCAAGAATTAAAACTCTGGATTAGCAAGGTGCATACCGTTTAGCGATCAGCCAACACCACCCTGCTTCTTTTCAAGGCCTGGTCAAAAGTAGCCAGCACATTGCCTTTCCCGATTGCAAATAATAGTCTCGCCTTTTTTAATTCCAACGTAACCTGTTCACTTTCTACTTCGGAGAGTACCAGTTTAGTTCCGCTACTCTCTGATTCTTTATGTAAATCTGCCAGCATACGTATCCCGGTAGCATCAATAATGGGTACCCTACGCATACGTACAATGAGTACTTTGGGTGTTTTCTCAATGAATTTCATGGCGTCTTTAAATTTGTAGGCGGCACCGAAAAACAGGGGTCCGTTTATTTCAAAAACTTCTACTCCATGGGGGATTGAATAATTACTGACCGGTTCAATTTCTTCTCCGGCATCTTCCCTGTTCATTTCATTGGTAAGAATATTTACATTGCTCGATTTAGTCATATTGCGCATAAACAGGAAGGCGGCTAATACCATCCCGATTTCAATGGCAACTGTTAAGTCAACAATTACGGTGAGGAAGAATGTAATCAACAAAACGGCCACATCACTTCGGGGACCTTTCGTTACAGAAAGAAAGCTATGCCACTCACTCATATTATATGCTACTACTACTAAAATACCCGCCAGTGTGGCCATGGGTATAAGGGCTGCCCATTTACCTACAAAAAGAATGATGATCAATAACACAATTGAATGAATAATGCCGGCAATGGGTGTTCGTCCTCCATTCTTAACATTAGTGGCGGTACGTGCAATGGCGCCGGTAGCGGGTATGCCACCGAATAGGGCAGAAAATATATTGGCTGTTCCCTGAGCAACCAGTTCCATATTACTCCGGTGGCTGCCACCAATCATGCTGTCGGCCACTACTGCGGATAACAATGACTCAATGCCGCAAAGTATAGCGATGGTGAAGGCCGGTTGTATCAGTCGCTTGATTGTTTCAAAATCCAAATGAGGAAAAGATGGCATTGGAAAAGATGACTGAATGGTACCAAACCGGCTGCCGATTGTTTCTACCGGCAGATGGAATATTTGTACTGCCGCTGTAGTCAGCAATATGGCGATTAAAGAACCTGGTAATTTATGGGTTACATAGGGCCATGCTACAATGATTGCTACGGTAACTACTCCAATAATTGTTGATGTGATACTGAAACTGTTGAAAGAGAGAAAGTAAGATTGCCATTTATCAATAAAATCGGCGGGTACGCTACCCATTTTAAGCCCAAAAAAATCTTTCATTTGAGAGGAGAAGATAATCAGGGCAATGCCACTTGTAAAACCAACGATCAGCGGATGTGGAATAAATTTTATGATGGAACCCAACCTGGCAAAGCCCATGATGATCAGCATGATACCAGCCATAAAAGTGGCAATGATGAGGCCATTGACGCCATATACCTGAACGATACCATACACAATTACGATAAATGCACCGGTGGGTCCGCCAATTTGCACCTTGCTGCCGCCCATTGCTGAAATAATGAAACCTGCAATTACAGCGGTAAACAAACCTTTTTCGGGTGATACGCCTGATGCAATGGCAAAAGCAATGGCAAGGGGCAACGCTACAATACCAACAATAATTCCCGCCAAAAGGTCTTTACCAAATTGCTGCCGGCTATAGTTTTTTAAAGTGTCAAATAGTTTGGGTCTAAACATTTGCTGTTATTTGCAGGGGATTAATTCAAACGATCTTTTGATGTGTTGCAGATGAATCCTCGCCATATTAATATTACTCCATTGCATGGCATCTTTATCCATTGGATTCAGGTTTTCAAGGTGATGAATGGTGGTATCTAAAAAACTGGCAACATTTCCTGTAGCTTCTTTATTCTGTTCCATCTTTTCAAGTAAGGTGTCTATATATAATTTCACTTCCTGCTGTGATTCCGCAACCATGATTTTATTGATAAGAATTGTATCGGGATCATTTAATAAAATTGGCATCTTAAATTGTTTTTTCATTTTAAAATATTATAAGTTAAATGGCAGGTATCGGCTATACTTTTATCCAGAATTTTAAACAGTTATCCATTTCAGATCCCACTACCAGGAAGCCTTCCGGCACTTCATCCTCAAGAGTATGATAAGTGGCTAACCTTGTACCAACGGGCTTTAGCTCCAGTTGTTTCAGCAGGTAACGGGTATAGTAATTATACAATTCTCCTGAATAATCAATGCTGGCATCAATTTTTTCTGTAAATGCAAAATTTTCGTAAAAGGAATTATAGAAATAAAAATGATCATATTGCCGGAAATCAAGTTGGGTAAAATTGCCATTTATAAAAGAAACATTTTGTAATCCCAGGTTATTCCGGGCGTTTTCAGCGTGATCTGTCAATGTTTTTCGTTGTTCCACCCCGGTATAAAATGCATGAGGCATATAGTGAGCAGCCGCAATGCAAAACTTACCAATACCGCTACCTATATCAAGGATGTGGACTTCTTTTTCGGCAGCAAGAAACCTGGCGGCTTTGCGGGCAACATTTAATGGAGTCCAATGCCTTCTGGCCAATTTTTGCATAGAAGCAGGAAACAATAAATGAAACTGTTCATCTGATTTGAACCAATTATCAGTATGTCGGGTATCAGGTATTGCCGCTGTTAACATTTGTTATAAAATTTATTTGAAGGTGAAATTAAATTGCCAGCTCCGCTTAATGGTGATTTGGATTTTGGTAACAACGAATACAACATAATATTTCAGCCTGCGATTGAATACCCTTTCTAACAGGTGTAGCCAGTTTGTTGTTAAAATGAGCTTTTATAACTTTAGCTATCTCCAAAGGTTTTATAATATTGTGCAAAGTTAACTGTTATTTTACCCCTTACCGGTAAGCGTTGACACTTATTAATGTGATTTTTGTCAATTTTTATTGCTGTAATTTTGAATGCAATTATGAGCATAAAAGGAATTTTTCCGATAGATAAGTGGGATTTTAAAAGTGAATCCATTTTACGCGACCTGCCCTCAGCAGATTTTGAAATGCTTACAAAAAATAAGGAGGAGCAGGTTTATAAAAAAGGCGAACTCATTTTTAAAGAAGGTTCATACCCTTCCGGCATATTCTATATCCTTCATGGCAAAGTAAAAAAATTTAAGGTTTTCAAAGATGGCAAGGAGCAAATAATCTATGTAGCCAACACCGGGGAGTTGATTGGTTATCATGCTATACTTTCAGAAGATCGTTTCCCCGATTCTGCAGCGGCACTGGAAGAAACGGTAATTGCCTTTATTTCCAAAGAAGATTTTCTGAATACTTTACAGCAATCCACCATTCTTAATTTTCGTTTATTAAAAACATTGAGTCATGAATTTGCCGTGTTGGCTAACAGCATTACATTATTAGCACAAAAATCGGTTCGGGAAAGGCTGGCACTACAGTTAATTGTTATGAGGGAAAAATACAAGGAGAATTTTGAACCCGGTATGCCGGTTGAAATAAATATGTCGAGAGATGATTTGGCCAGCCTGGTAGGTACAGCAAGAGAAAATGTAGTAAGGGCACTCACTGAGTTGAAAGATGATAAAATAGTAAAAACGATCGGTAGAAAGATCATTGTGCTGGATGTAAATAAACTGGTTAAAATTGCGAATTATTAATGATGCTCATCTGCCTTCTTATGCCGTAAACAGTTGCCCGGCAACTATATTTCCCCGGAATATTAACATTCTAAAATTAACACCAGGCAGGTTAAATACACCCAGATAAACAGCATCATACTGTTTTATTGTCAGGAGTGCAATCTGTAAGCATTCAATTTTAGTATATAGAAGTAAAATTTGAATAGAAGGGTAAGTTACAAGGATTCGCTTTATTGCTGAATTAGAATGTTTGCTGTTGTATAAATAAGGCATAAACGTTATACCTTTACCAAATTCTGGGAATGATCTTTTTTTGTTCAACTATTAAAAAAATATCAAACAGCAGGAGAGCTTTATTGCAGAAGTGAATTAACATGAAAAATATACAATCGTTTATTGAATCAGGAATACTTGAATCTTATGTGATGGGTAACTCAACGATTCAGGAAACAGACCTCGTGGAGCAAATGGTTACTTCATTTAAGGAGGTTCGTGCCGAACTTGATTTAATAACCGAGGCTTTAGAATTTTATGCCATGGTAAATGCGGTGGCACCTGAATCAATAGTGAGGCCTTTTTTAATGGCAACAATCGATTTTACAGAAAGAATGAAAAGTGGTGAACTACCCGGTTTTCCACCTGAATTACATGGGCAATCTAAAATTGCTGATTTTTCTGAATGGCTTAACAGGGCTGATATGGTTACCCCAGCCAATTTCAAAGATTTGCATGCAAAAATAATCGGATTTACCCCCACAGCAATTTCAGCTATAGTATGGATAAAGGATATGGCACCCCAGGAAGTACACGATAATGAATACGAGAAATTCCTTATTGTAGAAGGTACCTGCAATATCACTGTTGGTGTTACTGTTTATTCTTTAGCTCCGGGAGATTATTTTGCTATTCCACTCCACGAAAATCACCAGGTAATGGTAACTTCCATCAATCCCTGCAAGGTAATATTACAAAGGATAGCGGCTTAGTTGGATATCGAGCTATTATGATTTTGAGATATTGGGATATTAAATCCTATAGCCTGTTCCTGATATTTACTTTTGCCAAAAATCCCCTACGTGTTCCTGGCAATTCCTCAGTCTTATTCGGATTAATCAACTACTTTATTTTTTTCCGGTATAAAATTTTATAAAAGGTTGGCAGGTTCAAACCTTTTCAACTTTCATTTTGCCATTAACTCCCGCTCATTTTGCCTCCGGTACTTCATTAGCACAATATCACATTAGCAAATTAGCACATTGTCTTGCCTTTTGTATTACAATTTTCCAAACCTTACCTTTGCGCCCAATTTTGTTTATAGTGGGTTTGATAGTTCATTGCTTTTCGTAATAATCTGTCGACTACCAACAATCAACCATTAATGAAGTATATCAACGAAATAAACAAGCGTAAAACATTCGCCATTATCTCTCACCCCGATGCCGGTAAAACTACCTTAACTGAAAAGTTCCTGTTGTTTGGTGGCGCTATTCAAACAGCGGGTGCAGTAAAAAGCAACAAGATTAAGAAACACGCTACTTCCGATTTTATGGAAATTGAAAGACAGCGTGGTATCAGTGTGGCTACCAGTGTAATGACATTTGAATATGATGGCCATTTAATCAACCTGCTGGATACACCCGGTCATAAAGACTTTGCGGAAGATACCTACCGCACATTGACCGCTGTAGATAGCGTAGTGCTGGTAATTGATAGTGTAAATGGAGTGGAAGACCAGACAAGAAGATTGATGGAAGTAATCGCCATGCGCAACACCCCGGTAATTGTATTCATCAACAAAATGGACCGGGATGGTAAAAATCGCTTTGATTTACTGGAAGAAATTGAAAATGAACTAAAGCTTACCCTACATCCCATGACCGTGCCCATTAACAGTGGCAAGGATTTTAAAGGGGTGTATGATTTGCATAAGAAAAGTTTGGTATTATTTACTGCCGGTACCAAGGCAAATGATGAAGATGTAATGGAAATAAATGATTTGAATGACAAGATACTGGATGTCAAAATAGGAGCGAAGGATGCGGCTACCTTGCGGGAAGACGTGGAATTAATTGATGGGGTGTATGGCGAACTGAACCTGGCTGATTATTTAAGTGGGCATACAGCACCCGTTTTTTTCGGAAGTGCAGTTAATAACTTTGGGGTGAAAGAGATGCTGGATACTTTTATTCGCATAGCTCCAACGCCGAGACCGAGGCATACTACTGAGCGGGACGTAACTCCCGAAGAAGACAAATTCAGCGGATTTATATTTAAGATTCACGCCAACCTCGATCCCAAACACCGCGACAGGATCGCCTTCCTGCGAGTTTGCAGTGGAAAGTTTGAGCGTAATAAATATTATAAACACGTACGGCTTGAAAGAGACCTGCGTTTTAATAATCCATATAGCTTTTTGGCCCGTCAAAAAGATGTGATTGAAGAAGCTTTTCCCGGCGACGTGGTTGGCTTATTTGATACCGGGAACTTTAAAATCGGCGATACGCTTACCGAAGGCGAAAAATTTTACTTCACCGGGATACCTTCCTTTTCACCGGAAATATTTAAAGAGGTACAGAACAAGGATCCAATGAAAACCAAACAGTTGGAGAAAGGCCTGCTGCAGTTAACAGATGAAGGGGTTGCCCAGTTATTCACCCAGTTTGGCGGCAATAAGAAAATCATTGGCTGTGTAGGCGAACTCCAATTTGAAGTAATTCAGTACCGCTTGCTGCAGGAGTACGGTGCATCGGTACAAATGAATAATTTGCCCTTTTACAAAGCCTGCTGGCTCACCAGCAAAGACCCTAAAAAGCTGGAAGATTTCATCCGTTTTAAACAGGCCAATATTGCAGAAGATAAGGATGGTCACCTGGTGTACCTGGCACAAAGCGAATGGTTCTTAAATACGGAGCGGCAAAATAACCCGGATATTGAATTTCATTTTACGAGTGAGATACATAAGTAGAACAGTTGGCTGCTATAGATACTGACGACTCTATAAGTTACACTCTATTGAGAATAAATGTAATTTTACCAAGACAAATTATAAACGAGTGAAATTACCAAAATATGAAATAGAGGCGGAAGATTCGTTAAAAGTATTTGAGTTTGTAAGTGAAGTACCAAAAGGCAGTATTCAAAAACTTATAAAGTTTAGTGAAACAGCTTTGAAAGGGTTTTACAATGTTGCTTTCGGCGACAAAGATTTATTGACAGGCAACATTGAAGATAACGTGGTTTCAAATAACGGAGACAGTGATAAAGTGTTAGCAACCATTGTTTCAGCAGTTTATACTTTTACAGACAGAGAAAAAGATGTTTGGGTTTATGCAACAGGAAGTACACCAGCAAGAACAAGACTTTACAGAATGGGCATTACAAAGTACATTGACGAAGTAAGGCAAAACTTTGAAGTATATGGACTTTTGAATGGAGAGTGGGAATTTTTTGAGAAAGATATAGATTATACAGCATTTCTTGTAAGACGAAATAAATATTAACTTTACAAAAAATCAGTAAATGAAAACAATACAAGAATTAAACCAAAGTAAAATTCCAATTGTTAGAATTAATAACTCTTTAAAGAAGTATAAGACAATGCCAATTTTCCAAGAGAAAGTTGACAAAGCCAATGAAATACTTCGTACAGTTGGTCTACCTAAACTTGCGACAAAATAACACAGCACGCAGCAGAAGTAGTACTGCAAGTAAGGCTATAAGTTGGAGCAATCGGCTGCAATTGATTATCAGCAGAGGTTTCGGCTCGACGAATAAGGGCTATCCAAATCTTATGTTCAACTTTTTTAAAAAAAACCAAGCTACATTTTACCGGCGGGACATGTTAAAATCCCCATCTACAGTAATCCTCAACGATATCAGCGGGCTATTGTGATACTTATTTTATCTCAATAGCGATTGTATATTTTAAATACCCGTATAATTGTGCGGAGTAATAGCTCTTAATTCCTTTTTAATGCCTGCTGTAACTTTAAGTGTACTAATAAACTGGTGTATCGCTTTTTTATCAATGGCATTTTTTCCCCTTGTCAATTCCTTCAAAGCTTCATAGGGCTTAGGATAATTTTCCCTGCGTAAAATAGTTTGTATCGCTTCTGCTACTACCGCCCAGTTATGATCGAGATCAGATTTTAATTTAGCTTCATTCAATACCAGTTTATCCAAACCTTTTTCTATTGATTTGATTGATAGAATAGTGTGTGCAACCGGAACACCGATATTCCTTAATACAGTAGAATCAGTAAGATCCCTTTGCAATCTTGATATGGGTAATTTAGCTGAAAGATGTTCCAGTATCGCATTCGCTATTCCCAGGTTGCCCTCTGCATTTTCAAAATCTATCGGGTTTACTTTGTGCGGCATAGCAGAAGATCCTATTTCTCCCTTCTTCGTTTTTTGTTTGAAATAATCTGCACTTACATAAGTCCAGATATCCCTGCAAAAATCAATAAATATCGTATTGATCCGTTTGATAGTGTCAAAATGTGCAGCCAAAGTATCATAATGTTCTATTTGCGTAGTGTACTGCTGGCGCTGTAAACCCAGTTTGGTTTCGGTAAACTCATTGGCAAATTTTACCCAGTCGTATTTCGGGTAGGCTACGTGGTGAGCATTAAAGTTCCCCGTGGCTCCACCAAATTTTGCTGTAAAAGGGATAAAACTGAAAAGTTGTATTTGATTCTCCAACCTTTCCACATATACCATTATTTCTTTACCCAGGCGGGTAGGGGAAGCAGCTTGTCCATGCGTACGGGCCAGCATTGGTATATCTTTCCAGTTTTTGGCAAGTTGCAATAACTGATGTTGCAGGTTTATGATGGCTGGCAGGTAGTCATGCTCCATCGCATGTTTCCAGCTGAGTGGTATGGCCGTGTTATTGATATCCTGGGAGGTGAGCCCAAAATGTATCCATTCCTTCAAATGCTCCGCATTACATTTGTCCAGTTCTGCTTTCAAAAAATATTCAACTGCCTTCACATCGTGGTTGGTTATCTTTTCTGTTTCTTTAATAGCAATAGCATTCTCCAGCGAAAAATTGGCAGCCGCATTCAGCAAGTGATTTTTAACAGAAGCCGGGATTTTAAAAAATTTCTTTTCTCCTAAAAACAAAAAATATTCCACTTCTACCATCACCCTGTATTTAATAAGAGCGTATTCACTAAAGTATTCATCTAATTGTTGCAATTGGTGGCGATAACGCCCATCAACCGGTGAGATAGCAGTAAGTTGGTTTAATTCCATAATGATGCTGTAAATTTGAGTCAAAATTATACTAAAGCAATTGGACAGAAAAATCAGAGTAGGAGCGGTTAGTTATTTGAATACAAAGCCCCTCATATATGGACTGGAAAAAGGAATGATGAAAGATATGGTGGATCTGGTAATTGACTATCCATCCAAAATTGCGGAAGCCCTGCTAAATGATGAAATTGATATCGGGCTGGTGCCTGTTGCCATTATCCCAGAAATGAAAAATTATCACATTGTATCTGATTATTGCATCAGCAGCATTGGAGCGGTGGAAAGTGTTTGTATTTTTAGTGAAGTGCCAATTGAAGAAATTAAAGTAGTGCTATTGGATTACCAAAGTAAAACATCTGTCCAACTCGCCCGGATTCTATTAAAGGACTATTGGAATATGAACCCGGTTTTTGAAAATGCCGGCATTGATTTTCGGGAAAAAATTACCGGCAATACCGCTGCTGTTGTGATAGGCGACCGGGCTTTTGAACAGGCAAAAATATCAAAGTATCATTATGACCTGGGGCTGGCCTGGAAAAATATGACCGGACTTCCCTTTGTATTTGCAGCATGGATTAGCAACAAGCCGATGGATGAAATTTTCATAGAAAAATTTAATAATGCAAATAGTTTTGGATTACAACATATAGATGAAGTGGTGACTGAAAACCGCTATCCTTTGTTTGATTTAAAGCAATACTATACCCAATTCATCCAATATAAACTGGACGGGTATAAAAGAAGGGGTATGAATGAATTCCTCGAAAAAATGAAACAAAAAGCCGGCGAAGAAATTGCTTTCTTCAAATAAAATCAAAAACAATAATTTCGCACCTAATTTAAATTTACAGTACATGGCCGAAACGCTTGGAATGTTATGTGATAAACTCACGATTGTTAAGTTAAAACAGTACCACACTTCCGATGAAGTAAGATTACAAAGTTTGAATGAACAGTGTAAACAGTTGCAACTTGAAATTGACGAGTACATTACTGATGCCATTGCGGGCAATATTCCCCCGGAAAGATTAACCTTTGCCAGTAACAAAGTATTTAAGCAGGAGGGAAATGAAGTAAAGGAAATACAGGGGAAAATAGGTGAAGTATTTTACCAGTTGGCAGATATCAATTGCAGGCTTTGGCACGAGCAGGAAAAAGTATATGAGTTTGAAGCTGTACCTGTAGAGGAGAAAGATACGGTTGTAAAACAACTGGCCCTGCTTAATCTTGAGCGCAACAAATGTATTGATGCGATCAACCTGCAATTTTCAACGCTTGTTATAAAAAATCAAAAAAATTAATTTATGCATATCCGTAAAAGAACCACCTGCAGGGTTTGTGGTTCCGCATCATTAACCCCGGTAATTGATCTTGGACCACAGTATCTGCAGGGCTCATTTGTAAAGCCAGGTAAAGAGATGCCATCTCACAGGAAGATCAACTGCTCCCTGGTTAGATGCAATCCCCAGGAAGATGAAAACGCTTGTGGTCTATTGCAGATGCAACATAGCGTGCCTCCTGAAATCTTGTATGCCGCTTATTGGTATAGGAGTGGTACAAATACTACTATGAGAAATCACCTGAAAGGTATTGTAGATACTACTATGAAATTGCTGAAGAAAGATAATTGCAGTGTATTGGATATTGGTTGCAATGATGGAACCTTGCTGGATTTTTACCCCACCAATTTCTGCAAATTTGGATGTGATCCAAGTGATGTGGCGCAGGAAGTAAAAAATGCAACGGTGGTACAGGATATTTTTCCATCTGCGGAATTATCAACCGCTATCGGTAGCAAGAAAATGGACGTGATTACTTCGATCGCCATGTTTTATGATTTAGAAAGCCCGGTAGAATTTGTAAAAAACATCAAACGTTTTTTATCACCAGAAGGAATATGGGTTTTTGAAATGAGTTATATGCCACACATGCTTGAGTTAGATAGTTATGATACCATCTGTCATGAGCATTTGGAGTTTTATAGCCTTGCCGTGCTGGAAAAAATAGTGGCTATGGCAGACATGAAAATATTTAAAATCGCTTTCAATGATATCAATGGTGGTAGTATCCGGTGTTACGCCACACATAAGGAAAGTGGCTTGTATTACAACAAGGAAAATCATAAGCTGATGAATGATATCCGGCAAAAGGAATTCGACCTGGAACTGGATACAGACAAGCCTTATGTAGCCTTTCAATACAGGATAGAAAAGGTAAAAAATGAATTGCACGATTTGTTGGTGAAGTTGAAGCACGAAGGTAAAAAGGTGCATATTTATGGCGCCTCTACAAAAGGCAATACCATTTTGCAATGGTGCGATATCAACAGCATGCTGGTTGAATATGCGGCAGAAAGAAACCCTGACAAATTTGGAGCCTATACTTTAGGTACCAATATCCCGATCATCAGTGAAGCTGAAAGCAGGGCCATGAACCCGGATTATTATTTGGTATTGCCCTGGCATTTCAAAGAAGAATTTATTGAAAGAGAGAAAGAAGCGCTCGCGAAGGGAACCGGCTTTATTTTCCCGATACCTACTATTGATATTTATAAGCAATAATTATTGATTAAATAAACTTCCTGTTTGTTTCGCATCTGAAAAATGGTGTGTTGTATTTTAGTTTTGAAAAATATATACCAGGCAACTGAAGGCCCGAACAAATATAAATTTGTTTGGACTGAATGTAGTTCCCTTGAACAATTGCATCATACAAATAAAGCAAAATCAACCCGCTGTTATCATCTATAATTTTCACCCGGTAAATATGCCCCTGTTAGGTCCTAAATTCTTTTTACTCAAAACATTTTCCAAAAATGATCCCACAATTGTTGACTGACTGTTTACACAATATTGATGGTTAAGCGAAAATACCCCGAGTTTTCAATTTATCTTTGACGAAATGTTCAGTATGCAATTTTATTGAGCACAGGCTTAAAAAATACAAAAGGATTGAAAAAAATTGACTTAAAAACATTGTTCTTTTTAACAAGTAAAAATGAAATTATTTAGAAAGATAGGCAAGAAATTAGGTAAAAAATTTATGCCCCAGGCGCAATATGGCTATGCTCAGTTTGGAGAAGACCTTATCCTTGCGCATTTGTTCAATCAGCTTGGAATTGTGAAACCGACCTATCTGGATATTGGTGCCAACGAACCGAGGTCGATCAGCAATACCTACTATTTTTATGTAAGAGGAAGCAGGGGCGTATTGATTGAACCTAACCCTTATTTATTTAAGCAGTTAAAGAAAATGAGGTCAGAGGATATTGTATTGAATACCGGTATCGCATTTGACCAACAAATGGAGTCTGATTTTTATATATTCCCCAATTTTGCCAATGGGTTGAATACGTTTTCAGAAAAGGAAGCTAAACACTGGGAAGAAACAGGTATGAAGGGGTTGGGTAAAATACCAGTTGAGAAGGTAATAAAAATGCCATTGATACCGGTAAATGACATTCTGGAAAAATACTTCAATAATAAAGCGCCCAACTTTATTTCGCTGGATGTGGAAGGCCTCGATTTGGATATATTGAAAAGCCTTGATTTTGACCGCTTTCAACCAGAAGCACTTTGCGTGGAAACTATGGGGTATGACGATAACCAGGAAAGCTTTAAACTAAATAATATTATTGATTTTGTGCTTACTAAAAATTATGATATTTATGCCGATACAAGAGTGAATACAATTTTCTGCAGAAAAGATATTTTTAAAAAATGACAGCAATAATTTTTGGAGCCAACGGACAGGATGGTTTTTATTTAACCAGCCTGCTGGTTAAAAAAGGATATACAGTAATCGGTGTAACAAGGACAGGGGATGGCCTTCATACAGATATTGCCAGTTACCAGGAGGTTTCAAAGCTGGTACAAAAATACTTACCACATTACATTTTTCACCTGGCAGCCAATTCCACCACCAGGCACGAGGCTTTATTTGAAAATCATAATACCATTAGTACTGGTACCATCAATATACTGGAGGCGGTGAAGAATTACTCTCCACAAACCCGGGTTTTTATTTCCGGTAGTGGTTTGCAATTCGTAAATAATGACAGGCCAATTAAGGAGACGGATGCATTTGAAGCAAGGGATGCTTACTCGGTAAGCCGTATCCACTCTGTTTTTGCCGCAAGATATTATCGACGGCTTGGGATAAAAGCCTATGTAGGGTATTTTTTTAATCATGATAGTCCACAGCGTATTGAGCGTCACATGGCAAAGAAAATTACGGAAGCCGTAAAACGAATCCAAAGAGGCAGTGATGAAAAACTGGAGATAGGGGATATCAGTGTAATTAAGGAATGGACTTTTGCAGGCGATGTTGTAAAGGGCATCCTCATTTTACTGGAGCAGGAAAAAATATTTGAAACAAATATTGGCTCAGGCCTGGGTTATTCTATAGAGGATTGGCTGAAAGTATGTTTCACCCTGGTGGGCAAGGAATGGAAAGATTATGTTATTGTACGAAATGATTTTACGCCGGAATATAAAATGCTGGTTTCTGACTCAGCTACATTGTTTTCATTGGGCTGGGCACCTGAAGTGTCCTTTAAACAGTTGGCAGCAATGATGATTGATCAATAATTTCAGATAACTGTATAAAAATAAGACTGGTTGGAATTTGATATGTTGGAAGTAATAATTCTATTTTTGGAAAAATTAAAAGGGTACAAATGAAAGTAGTATTGTTTGCCGGCGGACTCGGAACACGCATTTCGGAGGAAACAGACATCAGACCGAAACCGATGGTAGAAATTGGAGGAAAACCGGTGTTGTGGCATATCATGAAAAATTATAATCATTATGGCTTTAATGATTTTATCGTTTGCTTAGGGTATAAAGGTTATGTAATAAAGGAATATTTCATGAATTATTTTTTACATAATTCAGATATAACGGTTGATTTGGGAAACAACACAGTAGCAATTCATGATACCAATGCGGAAGCATTTAAAGTTACCCTGGTAGAAACAGGTTTAAATACTAAAACAGCCGGCAGGTTGAAACAGGTACAAAAATATATCGGTAACGAAGATTTTATGCTTACCTATGGCGACGGTGTATGTGATATCAATCTTCATGATTTGTTGGCATTTCATAAAAAGCACAACAAAATTGCAACTGTTAGCGCAATACAAATGGATGCCCGTTTTGGCGGAATGGATTTGGGAACAAACGGAGAGGTAGTATCTTTTAGAGAAAAAGCGAAAGATGATAGTAAATGGATCAACGGAGGTTTTTTTGTTTTAAAATCGGAAGTGTTTAAATACCTGGAAGGTGATATGAGCGACAAGATGTGGGAAGATGAACCGCTCGAAAAATTAACCAATGACCACCAGTTGGTTGCTTACCAACACCGGGGCTTTTGGAAATGCATGGATGCACTGAGAGATAAACTGGAACTGGAAGAACTTTGGAAAACTGATAATGCAAAATGGAAAGTGTGGTAAACGAAAAATTATTTTCGAACTATAAAGGCAAAAATGTTTTTATTACCGGTCATACCGGTTTTAAAGGGGCCTGGCTAATTACCTGGCTGCATTTATTAGGTGCTAACCTGAAAGGTTATTCCCTTGCATGCGAAGATGAGAACTGCTTGTTTAATACGGTAGCCCCGGAAATCAGTTTCGAAAATGTGATAGCCGATATAAGAGATAAGGAAAAATTAAATTGGGAAATTGAAAATTTTAAACCCGATTTTATTTTTCATTTGGCAGCGCAGGCATTGGTCAGAAAATCCTACGAAATTCCTTCAGAAACTTTTGAGATAAATACTGTTGGTACAGCCAATGTATTAGAAGCAGTGAACCGGGTACCGGGCAAGTGTACAGTTATAGTTATTACAACTGATAAGGTTTATGAAAACAGGGAAATTGACTATCACTATAAGGAAGAAGATGTGTTGGGTGGTTACGATCCTTACAGTGCAAGTAAAGCTGCAACGGAAATTGTGGTAAATTCATTTCGCAGTTCATTTTTTAATCCCAAAAATTATCCTTTTCATCAGAAACGGGTTGCCACTGTAAGAGCGGGGAATGTAATAGGCGGTGGAGATTGGAATAAAGACAGAATTATACCAGATATTGTTCGCTCTTTAATTGCGGGGCAACCGGTTGCAGTAAGAAATCCGAATGCTGTAAGGCCCTGGCAGCATGTATTAGAACCTTTGTTTGGTTACCTTGCTTTGGGCATATTGTTAGATGAAGATGCCGGTAAATATTCTGATGCTTTTAATTTCGGCCCCTTACCGGATGATCATTTGCCCGTAAGAGACCTGGTTAAAATAGCCATAGATTGCTGGGGTAGCGGCGAATGGATTGATAATTCAAATGCGACCCAGGCTCACGAGGCAGGAATGTTGCAATTGGATATTAATAAAGCAAAGAAGGAATTAAACTGGCAGCCTAAATTAACAAGTAGGGAAGCTATCCGGTGGACAATTGACTGGTACAAACAGCAACCTGAAGATCTATATGAATACACATTACAGCAAATAAAAGATTACCAGATAAAATGATTTTTTCAGAAACATCTTTGAAAGGCAGTTATACGATTGATCTTGAGCCATACCGCGATGAAAGGGGGTGGTTTGCCAGAACCTATTGTAAAAATG
The DNA here is from genome assembly GCA_038213285.1 of Chitinophagales bacterium. Taxonomy (GTDB): domain Bacteria; phylum Bacteroidota; class Bacteroidia; order Chitinophagales; family Chitinophagaceae; genus Ferruginibacter. The sequence goes on along the minus strand of JBBQTL010000109.1, from coordinate 371 downwards.
AATTTAGCCAAATAGGTCATACAAAAGAATGGGTACAGTTGAATCATTCTTTTACCCGGCAGAAGGGAACCATCAGGGGAATGCATTACCAATTGCCTCCTAGTAGTGAAATAAAATTAGTACGTTGTATAGCCGGGGTAGTATATGATGTGATTATTGATTTAAGAAAAGAATCAGCGACTTTCCTTAAATATTTTGGAGCAGAATTATCAGCCGCAAATAAAAAATCAATGTATATACCCGAAGGGTTTGCCCATGGCTTCCAGGCTTTGACGGATGATTGCGAACTGATCTATCATCATTCCGCGTTTTATCTGCCAGGTGTAGAGGCAGGAATAAAATACAATGATCCGGAAATAGAGATCGGGTGG
>JBBQTL010000108.1:0-18262 GCA_038213285.1 Chitinophagales bacterium | reverse complement strand
CAGGCAAATTGTAGTTCAGTAAGCCGAGATATACCAAAAAATTCATTGGGCCCCATATTCTGCCACGCCAGTATTGCTGGTCTTTAAAGGCGGGATCTTTCATAGAAATAGATGGCATCATCCACTGACCGTTAAATTCCTGAGGGTTCAACAGGTGTTCCTGCATCATCCGCTCAGCCTGGGTTTGAGAAGCTGCCCTGCCCAATAACGGATAAAAATTAGTGGGAGAAATGCGTTCAGATAAAAGTCCATTATCTGTTCTTTTATTAAGGAACATACCTACTGGCTTGCTCCATAATGTTGTTAATTTACCTCGATATTTTTCTGCCCTTTCCTTTAGTTCTTTTGCCGGGGCTATTTTGTTCAACACGCCTGCTATTTCTGCCAACGCATCGCAATCCATTACATACATACCCATCAAACCTGCATCGGCAAGTGCCAGCATAGTACTGGTTTTATTAAAGGGCACACTATCGTACATGGGCGAATTATCAAGCCCCGATTCATACGCTGCCCCCTGCCATTCGTTGGCGGCAAAATCTCCTCTTTGTGGCGGTAGTACTTTATTACTTCCCCAGCAAAGCATTCCCTTATCATCCCTGTTTTTTGGCCACCAACGGTTCCAGGTAAGCAGGTCGTCAAACACATATTGCAGCAGCCATTTTTCTTTGTATTTTCTGTACAATTCTTTAAATACCAAACTGCCTACAGGTGGCTGGCTACGATCGAAAGAGCCATCCTTGTAAGAGCCTGCCCAATTGGGCACAAAGCCAAAGCTGGCAACGGTTTTGGTGATTTCTACGGCGTTGGCATAAGCCAATTCTTTACTTTTCATGCTGGCCATGTAAGCACCCAAATAAGTGTCCCAATCAAACAAAACACTTTGTCCACCAAAGTTATCATTCCACAGCCTGCTCACAGGAAATATAACCCTGTTTTGCGCTGCATCGTAAATGATATTCCAGCCAATTACATTTTGAATAGCAGCATAGGTTTCGGCTAAATTACCGTATGCTACAAATTCTTTTTCTATGGCTGCCCTTTTTTGTGCAATGGATTCTTTTAAAGCAGCAAGCGATTTTTGAGTACCGGTATAAAAAGCAACTTCCTTGTTGAACTTTACAGATAAATAAGGAGCAGGAGCAGCTACATATTCGGCCACTCCATCTCCGATAGCACGAATGACAATTTTTTTATTGTTGGCAGTGGCAATAAGCTGGTTCCCTTTTTTTGTAATTACGCCCGGTTTATTCCACAGCATCCCTGATTCTAAAATGATATTTACCGGCCTGTCTATTTGTTCAATGGGTGTAATGAGTAACGCCAATTCATTTGTTTTGGATACTGCACTTTGCACCCTGAATTGCATTTTTTTCCAGCTTACAGTTAAGTCTGTGTAGCTGCCATCAAGGGCGTGTATGCCGGGGGTAATGATTTCTGGCCGGATATCCCGGGAGGAAATATAGGATTCCTTTAGGTAGCCGTTGGTTTCGATGCCCGCTATTTTTACACCAATATTTAATGCAATGCAATGCGGCAATAGTACATGACTTAATACACTTTTATGGTTAAAAGTTCCCCATCCGGTTTGAAGGGTATTTTGAATTTGCTCATATTTTTTTTGTGGACTCAACTGGGCAAAAACCAGGAATGGCGAAAAAATGGCCAAAACGATAAACTTAATTTGTTTCATTTTCGTAAAAGCATTTTAGACAAATACCTCTTCATAAAAACGAAGAGGTATTTGTCTGTAAAAATAAATGGATTTTTAAAGCGGTATAATCTTAAACAATAAAAAAACTAATCAATTCTTTCCACCTTATAAACCCATGCATAGGAGCATGGATTACTAGCAGGAGTAACTACAGGGGGAGTAATAGAAAGGTACCCACCGGAAACAGTTGATTTAACAGCAATATCCGCACCTACCAGTGTCACTTTGCTCCTTTTGCTTATTCCCGGTACTACAACTTTTTTATTATCCCATTTGGTGCAAATAACATAAAGGTCTTTTCCTTTTTTGGTGTAAAAAGTGGTAGCATCGTCTTTAGATGCCGGCCTGTTTTGCCAAACTGTGGTTCCATAAATTGCTTCACCATTTACTTTGAGCCACTGGCCCATCTCATGCAGGCGTTGCTGCATAATTACAGGAATTCTTCCATCAGCAGTTGGGCCCACATTTAAACAAAGGTTGCCACCATGTGCTACAATATTTATTAGTAAATGAATCAAATCCTGCGGGGTCATATAATTGTTCAAATCTTCTACATGGTTGTATCCGAACGAAGTACCGATGCCACGGATTTCTTCCCAGGGATGCGCTACCATATCGCTTACTTTAGCACCACCTTCAACCATGTCGTATTCAGAACTATAGTATCCACCATGCTTACTTCGTGTTTCTTTTCCCCATCTGTCGTTTACAACCACTGAACTTTTTACAGCAGATTCGTTGTACAACCAAGAGAGGAATCTTTCACTTTGCCATACTTTACTTGGATGATCCCACTCACCGTCTGGATAAATTATTTCGGGTTGGTACCGGGTTACCAAATCTTTTAATTGCGGCATCATATGTTCGGCTACATACCTGGCCGAATCTTTTTTATACAATGGATTGAACCATTCATACAGTGAATAATACATACCCATGTGCAGGCCGCTGTCCTTTACTGCTTTGGTTAAATCACCGCACAAATCCTTGTGTGGGCCTATATCTACACTGTTCCAATTCCAGCTTTCGGCACTGGGCCAATTGGCAAATCCATCATGGTGTTTGCTGGTGAGAATTACATATTTGGCGCCTGCATCTTTAAAAATACTGGCCCATTCATTGGGTTTAAAATATTCGGCTTTAAACATGGGTGCAAAATCCTGGTACCTAAATTTGCTGCCATACATTTTGTTGTGATGGTCCAAAAACATTTTACCAACATCCGCTTTTTGAGCGTTAGGATCTGTACCGCCATTGATACGCATCCAGTACCATTCTGCATATTTTGCATACACGCCAATGTCTTCATTGGCAGGCGCCCAGGCTGGCACGGAGTACACACCCCAGTGTATGAATATACCAAACTTGGCATCAGTAAACCATGCAGGGATGGGGCGTTTATCAAGCGATGCCCAGTTGGCTTCGTAGGTTTGCGCCTTTAATAAAGTAGCGACATTTAATAGTAAGAGTAAAAAAGAAAGCTTTAAGATTTTCATTGATTGTTTGTTAAGTGTAGTTAAAAATTATCTGGCAGATTTTTTAACCACCGGCTTTAATGTAAGGAAAAATATAAAACATGATACTGAAAAAAATATGACATTGGTTAGCCCAATCATATCAATGGCAATATGCAAATGTACGAACCATGCGGAGGTGATATTTTCAATGAATTGCCATTTATTTAAACAATGTTGGCAACTATTTGAATATCATGAAAAATTAATTTTATTTAAGCAATATCTACTTGGTTTTAAAATAAAATTAAACAAATTGCCAATGCAAAATGCCCGTTAAAAAATCGAAAAACTTAGTAGGCGCCCTGCTGCAGCCTGATCTATGGCCGGTTGATTTTATATACTTCTCCTTTTGCTGTATAGAATTCTATTGTGTTATCAGCATTTCTTTTCACCCGCACTTCTTTGCCTTTATTAAATATTTTCACTGGGTGCTTCACCAATAATTTGCAAGTCGTACCATTTACGGACAATATTTTTGCTTCCGAAAAACGGCTATCAATCCACTTCAAATCCACCTCAAATCCACCTCTTCCACGCAGGCCTGAAACAAAACCTTGTGGTCACGACTTAGGTAATGCAGGCAATAAACTGAGTATACCCGTATGGCTCTGCAAAAGCATCTCCGTAATAACAGCAGTAGATCCAAAGGTACAATCCAGTTGGTAAGCACTGCCCCAAAAATTCGATTTCAATCCATACCTTAACTGGTACTGCAGATGCTTATAAGCCTCTTCGGCATCGCCTAACCTTAGGTACATCATACTCACCCATACACTTTGCCAGCCCCCAAAGCTTTTCCCACCTAAATAACTGCCATAACTTTTAAACTTGTTTTTAGCTTCTTCCACTTCAGCATTGGGGTTTCCGGCCAGCCTTCGTTCCAGTGTTTTGCGTGCAGCTTCAAACAAAACAGGCGTTCCCGCATTGATCTGGTTTGCGGGAAACAAGGCGTACAAATGAGAGATATGCCGGTGTCCAATTTCAGGCTCCTTGTAATCTTCTATCCATTCCTGTATGCCGCCTGTTCGTTTACTTATTTGTAGTGGTGCGATATTATTCAGTGCAGACTCAAGCTCAGCTTTAAACGCAGCATCAAAAGGTTTTCCAGCCACGCTTAACACTTTTATCGCTTGCAAACAATTTATAAATAGTTCAGTACAGATCTGCATATCCATTGCAGCACCGTAGGTAAACTGGTATTGTTTGCCATCTTCCCTTTCCAGCGCATTTTCGGGTGAATGAGAAGGATTAGTTACCAATTTACCTGACATTGGAAAACCCGCAGGTATAGGCCGTAGAAAATCAAGATAAAAACGGGCAGCACCTTTCATTAAAGGATAGGCCCTGTCCCTGAGAAAAACCTTGTCCTGAGAAAAGAGGTAATGATCATAAGGATGATGGGCAAGCCAACCGCTGCCCATTGGCCATATACCAACTACACCATCTGCCGGAGCTGTTCGCCAGAATACATCGGTGAGATGGTGTACCACCCAGCCCCGTGCGCCGTACATTACCTTAGCTGTATGCTGACCATATTTAGCCAAAGAATCCATCAGTGCAAATAAAGGCAGCGTACACTCCTGCAGGTTTGCTGCTTCAGCAGCCATATAATTCATTTGCAGGTTTATGTTTGTATGATAATCTGAACTCCATGGTGGGTTCATTTTCTGGTTCCACACACCTTGAAGGTTAGCTGGAAGATCGCCTTTACGGGAAGATGCTATCAACAGGTAACGGCCATACTGAAACAACAATTCGGATAAATAAGCATCTTCATAGCCTTCTTCCTTTACCCGGAGCATGCGCTTATCTTGCGGAAGCTCCATGGGCTTTTCCTTTTGCGAAAGACTGATTTTTACACGTCCGTATAAAGATTGATAATCTTTTACATGCTCCGCAAATAAAACCCGGACCGGCTTAGTCATTGCCTTCCGTAATATTGCCTGTGCAGTTTGGTCTGGATTATTGCCCCCGTAGCTGGTGGCGGCTGAAATATACAGTACCAGATCACTTGCGCCTTTCACCGTCATAATGCCATCCTTGTCAACCGAGATTTTACCGGATGACGATATACCTTTTATATAAGAAGCAAAGCGCATCCCCGCTTCATTCCCGTTATCATCTTTGCGGGCTATTTGGCCTTTCATAAAAATGGCATTCGGCTCTACTTTAGAGAAACCGACAACAGCATCCTGTTCACGCATCATTTTTAGTACGAGGTTCAATGCGCCTGGTTTTTCGCATGAAATTTTTACTACAATAATATTAGCCGGGTGGGAAGCAAACACTTCTCTTCGATAGGTAATCCCCTGATGCGTATAGGTGGTTATTGCAACTGCAGAATCAAGGCTTAACCATCGTCTATAGTTGGTGTAAAGAGTATCGGCGTCCTGGGTAATATGTTCAATAAAAAAGTCGCCCAAACTTTGGTAAGGACGTATCCTTTCTGGTATGCCCATCATGGTACGGCCAGCCAGTTCCTGGGCGGAATCAATGTTGCCTTCAAACAGTAATTGTTGCACCTGGGGCAAAGCTTTGGCAGATAAAGGATTTGCATCATCGTGCCGGTAACCATCCCAAAGGCTTTTTTCATTAAGCTGTATCCGCTCTTTAAAAACACCTCCAAAAACCATTGCACCCAAACGAGAGTTTCCCACAGGCAAGGCTTCGTTCCAACCTTTGTCTTCAAAATAAAATGGGTTCTTAAACTCCGGCGCATCGTAGGTAAACACCTTCGGCTGGTATGCAGGTTGGTCGAACCAAAGCAACATAGATTTTTGCTGAGACGAAACAGTATTAAAGATACAAAATAACATGCTGAGACAGATCACCAGGCATTTATTCTTAAGGCATTTCTCCTTAAGATATTTCAACAAAAAGAAGAGGGACATGAACGAAGACTTAAATTTTAAAAAGATCATGGCAAATGATTTAAAGTGAGTAAATATTTTTTGTACTCTGCAATTGAACCGACTTTTAGGTACCCGGGCCCTCAGTATTTTCAACCAGAAAATAGCCAACCCGCCAGTCCTGCTTTTCGTAATCTGCAGCATTGGGCAAACCGCTTATTGTTCTGCCTAATATTTTTTCTTTGTCTATTTTTTCTGCTGATAACGACACCTCAATCTTGTGTTGTCCTGTGGGCAAACTGTCTACAATAAACCAGAGCGGCCGGTAGAAGGTACAGAACCGGTCGAACCGGCTGATCATGCGTGGAGTGCCCCCATCTACCACTACTTTTAAATTACCTGAGGAGGGGCCTATGATGTCGAAGAACCCAATTTTATCACCGGTAAAGCTGACCGTTAAAAGTTGCGATGTATCGGTCAGATGCACCACTGAAGAAAAGTGCCGGGGAAAACGCCTGGAAATTGAATCCAGCTCTTTAGAATTTGCCAGCATTGCTCCCGAAACCTGCTCAGGCTTCACTAACAAAAGCGTTGCTGTTTCCATTTCACTGCTGAAAAATGGTTGGGGAAGAACATGACTTTGTATCCTTCCTTCTTTAAAAAGCCGCGGCAACGCCGCTTGAATTGTTGCGTTGTACAGCCGATAACCTGTTTCTGCAAATGGATGCGTACCATCCGGTGAGAAAAACAAGCTGTCACCTGACGTGGGTTGTTTGCCGGCAAAAAATAACTTACCACTCCTTACCTGTTTCAAAACGCGTGGTGCAAAATTGATCGAAGGAATGTTGTAATGTTTCGCCAGGTCTTCCATTGCTTTTACTGATGTAGGTATATTTTCGCCCTGGTACTGTGGCGCCATAGTACTGGAAATGGTATAAACAAAACAGATGTCCGTTTGTGGCAACGAGCGCCAGGTTTGCCTTACAATGCCTTCCATCGATTTTAAAATGCTTTCTCTTGTATCCTTCCCATCGTTCACAGCAAATTCAATGAACAAAAGCTGTGGCCGATGCTGCAATACATCTTTGTGCAGGCGATACACACCCAGCGAAGAACCCGTGCCGCCGATAGCCGCATTGATAGCACGAATGGGTCGGGACGACTTTTGTTGCAGCCATTGTACCGTACCATCCCGCCAGCCATTTGCGGCTTCGGTAATACTGCCGCCAAAAAATGCAACAGTAAAAGTGTCGTTACCGGGGAGCAACAGTTGCCGTTTTGTGTTGGCAAGTCCTCCACGCAGTGCAAGATCACGGGTTGAAGGCTGACTGTTTACCTCCCCTGCAATGAGGATGAAGAACAAAGCCACTTTAAGTATTCGGTAAATCATTTCTTCGCTGTTTTAGGTTGCAAGATAACGATTGATGAATACGGTGGGATCGACACCATTTCTGCAGCCATAGTACTATCAGTTAATCTACTTTCTTTAACCGGTTTAAAGGTTGTTTCGGTTGCGGAGTCATTTACATACACCACGGGTTCCAGGTCTTTCGCCCAGGGGGTAAATGCACTTACTACGCTGCTTCCCTCTTCGTTGTTTATAATACGCTGGTATTGCTCAAAAGATAGCGGCAGCCTTGAGGCGTCGGGAAACTGTTTGGTGGTATAGTAAAAAAAGTTAGAGGATGCTGTGTTGATGTAACGGTTATTGCGCATAATCCCAACGTCCAGCTTTGGGGCAAGCCAGTTGGTCATACTTACTGCCCATTGCTTGGGCTTTGTGGCGATAACAGTATTGCCTTCTACCAGCAGTCCGTACAACTTTCCTACATTGGCCCATTCGGCAAAGCCCAGTCCATCCTCGCAATCATAGATAGTGTTGTTGCGGAAAGTATTGTTATACGAGGCGTCGTTGTTGAGAATGCCTGAAGCACCCGTCGAGATGACGGTGTTGCCTTCCACTAACATATCGTACGAATTATTGTCAATGTAAATACCAAACGCAAGGTTGGCATTACCGGGCGTTGCTTTGCTGTCGCCAATGCTATACCGCACAATGTTTTTGCGGAAGATGGAATGATGGGTAACGCCGGGGCCGGCTGCAAAGCAATACAGGTTGGCACCATCGTTCAGCGTAAGGCTGCAATGTTCAATTACGTTGTACTCCACAAGATTATGGTGTCCGTCTACCCTGATGCCATTATAACCGCAACTATCTACCCGGTTGTAGCGCACCGTATTGTGGTGGGCAAAGGTGGTATCGAATTGCACTTTACGTTCGGTGTTATGCAACAAAATGCCCGAAGCACCATTTACACCCGACCACCCATGGCCACGTGAAAGGCCGATGCGTTTTAGGTCATTATATGCAATTTCGCTATTGCCCGACTCAAGCAATGAGATACCCCTGCCAAGAATATCGCTGAACCGGTTTCGGGTGATAACCACACGGGCCGAGGCACTGTCGAACCATACACCGGAACCATGAATATGACGGAACAGGTTTTCGGTGACAGTAATATCTTCTATTTGCCAGCTACCGCCAATACCGGCTTTTTCAAGTTGGCTAAATTCTAATCCTTTTATAGTAACATGCCTTACACCCGCTGCCAACCATACTCCATAATGATGAACAACAGCGTTCATCATTACGGTATTGGGCTTGGTTCCTTCCGGGAGTTGCACCAACAATTTTCCATCCCGCCAGCTCCACTCGCCTGCGGTATCCACCATGGCAGGCAAACCTTCCAGGTAAAACCCATATCCTTTCTGAAACTTATAGATGCCCGTTTTACCTCCCAGGGTACGCTGCTCAAAACTCTTTTCAATAAGGTAGCGGTCCTGCGGGCCTTGTATGAGGAGGCCTTTCTGGTACGATTTCACGGTTCTTGTTTCATACACCCAATCAATAGGGCGGATACGCAGAGTGGCACCGTTCCAAAAACCATCGGGTTCCTGCAGGGCATTGCACTCAATGCTGTCTTTACCATGGGCTTTGTCAATCGTCAAAAAGCCGCTATTAGGATACCTTGCCGGGGTTTGCCGCTGGTCATTCATAAACAAGTCATACACAGGTTGCTTTACTTGCGCTTCGTAGCGGTTGTTGCCGGCAGGCTTCCATTCGTTCACGGCAACCGAACCGCTAATAACGGGTTCAGCACCGGTGCCGTAGGCTGTAATAACAATCGGTTTTTGTGCGGTTCCCGACTGTAGGATGGTGATGGTGCCAGCGTACACACCGCCCCGCTGCAGAAAGATGGTGTCGCCGGCTTGCAGGCTGTTCTTATTCAATTTTTTCAAAGTGCGCCAGGCGCTCTGAGCCGTTCTTCCGTTGGCAACATCATTGCCCGAAGCCGAGATATAATAGTTGCGGCTATACCCCTCTGCGCAGCAAAAAAAGCTGGCTGCAAAAAGGAGCGATCGAAGTATATGTTTGAAAAATTTACCTGTGGAGAATTGTATCATATTGCGCCTTGTTTTATTGTTCCCCCAGCAATCGTAAAAAGAAAGCCCGTGCTGTGGGATTGTATTTTATTCGTCCTGCTAATTGTACGTGGTTGATGATGACCTTGCCCTTTCCCCAGGCTTTTTCCGCCGTTGCAAAAGCATAATCATTGCTGCCTACCCAGCTTGTCTGGCCTGTTCTCAACAGGGGTGTCCAACCTTGCATTTGCGACATTTCGCCAAGCAGGGGACTAACCAAACCCTTTGCTCCATTATACCAGAAAAAGAAATCCCTGGGCCTGAAACCGTTGAGCATTGGATGCGATAACACGGGAGAAACAAAGTAGTACTTGCCCATTGTTGTTTTGGATACAGTTACCGTATCGCCTGCTATGAACCACTTACCTGCGGGTGGTTGTAGAAAAATGGCTGTTTTGCCCCCTTTAATGTACCCATCAATTTCCGCCTGTTGTTGTTGATAGGTTTCCATGCTATCAATCAGCAATACATCGGCAGCTCCTGCTTTTGCAACCAATGTTGCCCCTATTTCTTTTGCAAGATTTTTGGCCAGGCTGTTGTTCACTCCACCAACCCACAGTTTTTTTGTAACTGCCTTAGGTGCCGGAAAAACGTCCACCTTAAAATCACTTTCATGCACGGGTTCACGCCCGTTGTTCAATAGTTGCAGCCGGAGGGTATAAGGTGTCCGTTGGTTTACCATTGGTGCAGGCATGGTGATACTACCCTGGTACGTGCTTTTGTTAGCAGAGATGGTTGCTGTGGCCTTGCCGGTACTTACTACATTGCCATCCTGTTCCCACTGGTAACGAATTGTGTAATTAGTTGGAGCCTGGTTTTTATCGTTGGCTATCCATACCTCAACGGGCATTGGCTCACCACTAAAAAACTGGTTGCGGTCGCTGCGGAGACTAACAGCCAGCGGCGCCAGCGCATGTGCATATTCGAAGTAGGCTGGCTTTGGCTGCCGCTTCACATCCATAATACTCTTCATCCAGCCGGCGGGCCATGCATCAATAAACAGGTGAATTGCAAAGGAAACAAGGCTGTTGTTTCTGCGGAAGCTCTCGGTAGTTATCCTTGTCACCCAGGCCTGGTGCTCCTGGCTTGCCGTAATCCAATCCTGCACACTGCTTTGCCGGTTGAACCACATGTAGTGAAAGCGATAGGTCTGCGCCATGCTGATGCGGTTTGGCGTCCATTCTTTTTCTTCAGCATTGTTTTGGGGTAGCCAGCTTTGGGGGTAAAACTGTTGCATGGTGTTATAAAAATCCAGTCCTTCCGAACCAAATTCGCCGCAGGCATAAAACCAACCCGGCTTTACCGGCAGCCAATACCCTTTGTACATTTCACCCAATCCTAAACCGTGGCCATTGTACCAGCCGTTGTAAACATGGTTGTCGGGCAGGCCCGGAGAAGGCGGATCATAATCACCGTCACCAGCTTTGATTACCCGTTCGGGGTTGTTGAGCAGTATGGCCTGGTCGGCAGCTTTAAAAAATTTCTCAAAGTCTTCGTATGTATCCAGGTCCCGTTGCGGCGCCCCTTCAGCGTTAGGAAACCGTTCATTGATATAAGTGACCATGATATTACAGGGATGCGAACGCACCAGCCGTTCCATCTCTTCTGCCTGCCGCACACATTCTGCCCATTTGTTGCGGCGCAGCACACCAAATATCGGAAGGTCGGTTTGCGTCATCAGGCCCAGCCTGTCGCAATAGTCATACACCTCCTGTTGTACCGGAAACTGCGTCATCCGCATGTAGTTCATGTTCGCAATCTTGGCCAATAGAATATCATCCACCAGTTGTTGCCAGTCTTTTCTTTTTACATCCTGCATAAACGAGCCCATGGTATTGGCACCCCGCAGCCGTATGAATTGCCCGTTGAGATACATTGCACCTTTTGGAGTACGCACCGTATCCATACGAAATGAACGCATGCCAAACTGTTGCTGTGCTGCATCCATCAATTCTCCGTGCTCATTCAGTACTTTGAGTTGTAGCTGGTATAGCCACGGTGTTTCAGGGCTCCAGCGTTTTGCATTGTGAATAAAAATTCGGAAACGAAGAAAGTTGACCGCTTTTCCCATTGGCAGTTTTTTATATTCCCAATCAGTAGGCTTGGCTAAATCACCAATGCCCGGTATCTGAACCGTAGTAGGCTCATACATGGCGTTAGCGTATATCGTTTCAGTAAAATTTTGTCCATACAGCGAGTGCTGCACTTTTATGTATTGATAGTTTGCTTCTGTGTTGTTTATTTCCAGCCACACTTCGGCTGTGTCGGTGTCGGCAATGGGCCGCACAAAAATGTCGTTAATGTGAAGCGTTGAACGGGCTTCAATCTGCACCTCCTGGTAAATGCCCATACCCGGCGGGTTGTGGTGCCATCCGAGCACAGGGTCATCGTAACCAAGACCTGTGGCAGCGTAAATTTTATCGCCATCCAGTTTGCGGCCATCATCACCTGCATGGCCGCCCATGGGGTAGTCGTTTTCCACCTTTACCAGTAACTGGTTAGTTCCTTCATGAGCAACAGATGTGATATCAAATTCAAAGGGCGCAAATGCTCCTTCATGGGAACCAACATATGCCCCGTTGATGAAAACATGTGCCTTGTAATCCGCAGCTTTAAAGCGAATAAACACAGCACCTTTTTGAAAGAACGCAGGCGGGAATTCCACCTCCGTTTGATAGTAAGTAGCGGCTTTGCCAAGTGGCGGGCCGTAATGCGATATAGTAACCTTTTCCCAGGAACCCTTTCCCTGCAACACGGATGAAAAATCTTTTTGATCGGCTGCCGTCTCTATCCGCCAGTTGAATTCGGTTACCGGAATAAGGTCTTTAGTTGCAGGAAGCGAAGGGGCATGATTCTGAAGGAAGGGTTCGTATTGTTTTCGTTTTTTTGATAGTTCTTCCAGTAGTTCCTCCGGTGTATCCATGCGGTTCATCGGCTTAAACAGACCTGTTCTTCCGGAAAAGATGGGGAGCTTTTTGACGGGTAATATGGGCGGTTTGGGTGCAACCAGTAAATGCGTTCTTGTAGCAGCAGCTTTGTTACCAATTTGGGCGAAATGATCTACCTCCTGTGCCGGTAGCAGGAGAGGCCCTGCAAAAAAAAATAAAAGCAGCAAGCTTGTTTGTGTGAATCGTCTAAATCGCAATAAGAAAAATTTTGATAGTTGGTGCCAATTCATAAGACATAGATTTCATCGCTTATTTAGAAGCCAGTTGAATAGTAAGATTTGCGAGCATGACTAAGTTTGCGGTATCAGCTATAATGCCTCATTCAATAATGTTGAGGTACTGCCAGATGCTTCTGAATGGTGATTCTATGTTTTTGAATATTGATGTAGAAGGCAAACCGGCGCTAAATATTTATTGTTACCAGGCTTGCGTTGACATTGCAAAATACGAATACTACTCACAGGAAACTGGTACTAAAATGGCTGTTTATACATAAAAAATGGCTGTTTGAAAAATGCCTGGTAGGGAACTAAAACTTGCTATGCTCCATATCGACAACTTTCAAACAGCCTTATTAAAATCAAATATTAGTAGCCGGGGTTCTGCTGTAAAACTGCTCCGGTGTTTGCCGCAATAGTAGATTGAGGGATAGGGAATAATTCGTGTTTAGGGTCAATAGTCGCACCTGGGCCAGCCATCGGCGTCTGTCCGGGCGAACCTGCTAAATCAGAATTATACAGTTTGGTGCGTTGTACCATTTTACCGAGGCGCACCAGCGTTCTTCTACGTGGTTCTTCCAGATATAACTCCCGTGCCCTCTCATCCAAAATGTAATCTATTGTTACATTACCAGCAGCAACATCTGCCGCGCCAGCCCTGTTTCTCACTGCATTGATGTCGGCTGCTGCACTCGCTTTGTCACCCTTGCCGAGGTAAGCTTCTGCCCTTAGCAGATAAGTTTCCGCCAAACGCATCCTGTAGTAATCCAGGTTATTGCCCCGTCCAAAACCCAGTGGATTCGTAGCTTCAAACTTTGTTACCATCGGGTTTATATGAAACATGGTATCAAGAAAAGGATGTTTTGTAACTTCTTGTCCAAAGTAAGCAGACGCACGGTTATTGTAGTACCATTTGCGCCGGATATTGGAGTTGGAATTTCTGATATCATTAGGATCGGTCCACACACTGTAAGCCCAGTAGTTTGTAGGTGCAAGCCAACCTACCCCTCTTACCAGCGAGTCTCCGATCTTATCGCCAAACTTGTTGGTCGTTGTTAGCACAGTCGGGCCGCCTGTAGTCATGCCATCCTTATTATCAGGGTCCTTTGAACTAAACCAACGGGCCAAGGCCCTGTAATAATTACCACCGTCAGAACCGCTACCAAGGTTGCCCGCAGTGGTGGATCCGCCCAGCGTACCCACCTCTAGTTGATACACCCAAATCGCTTCTTTATTGGCACTGATATTATAATTTCCTTCACGAAACAAATCCCAGAAAATATTGGTGTTAGCGCTATCCTTGTATTTCCCAAAGCGCTCATTCTGCTGCATCAGGTGGTATTGGCCACTGCCAATTACCGAGGTAGCTGCTGCAACGGCTTTATCCCATTGCTTTTGGCTAATATATACTTCAGACAAGAGATGATTGGCAGCTCCCTTGGTAATACGACCTTGTTGGGCGGCAACTGCGGGCAAGTACTGTACAGCAAACTCAAGGTCCTTCTGGGCAAACGCCAACACTTCATCCCTGCTGGCCCTTACAAAATCATTCTTAGGCTCTGAAAAGAACTTGTCAATGATTGGCACGCCACCAAACATATTCACCAATGCATTATAACCATAGGCTCTAAAAAAACGGGCTTCTGCTTCAATGGCATTTTTGTCATCCGGAGAAATGGTTGCTGCGTTTTGAACGTTTGATATAACGATATTGGCCTTAGGCATCAAATCAATATAGCCCCAGTTCCACCAATAATTGGCAGTCCTGCTTGATGGGTTAATTTCAACATTATAATCTCTCCACTCATTAAGGCCCGGATCACCAACTCTTCCAAGATCTGTACCGAGCACCATAGAATATCTTTCCCTGCCATCTTGTTTGAAATATTCGTCTCTGGCAGTTGCATAAAGTGCTACCAGGACGCTTTCGTAAGCAGCTTTATCTTTCAAAGCATCCGGACTTAAAAAAGACAAAGCTTTTTCGTCTAATACACTCTTCTTGCACCCGAATCCAATTGGAAGAAGCAGTATAATTAAAATCGTAATTTTTATATATCGTATCATAAAATATGTTGTTTAAAATTAGAAACCCATGTTTAATCCAACCACAATCATACGTGTCATTGGAAACCTGTCAAATCCCTGGTAGGATTGCCTGTTCCTTTCAAAACCAAGGCTAACAGATCCTTCAGGATCCCAGCCTGGCCATTTCGTGATGGTAGCCAGATTTCTCCCACTCACATAAAGCCTGGCACTCTGCACATTTAAATTAGTGCGGCTTAACAGGTTTTTAAAATCATAAGAAATGGAAACATTTTGAAGTCTGGCAAAATCCCTGCTTATATAATAGGAATGTTGCAGCGTGTTGGGGTATACCAAAGACGGACGAGTATTGGATTGGTTTTCAGCCGTCCAATAGCCATTTTCCACCAAATTTACGTTTTGAATTCCTATCGCGTAAGCAGCCCGTGTGTCTAATCCAATATAAGGAGCGACCCAGCCTGTCATGGCAGTTACTTGTACTGACAAGGAAAAGTCGCCGTAGGATACGTTATTGGTTAAACCCCATATCTGTTTTGGCTGCTGTTGCCCTACAAGCTGGCGGTCGTTGGTAGCATCAATTTTTCCATCGTTGTTCAAATCTGCAAGACGTACATAACCTGCCTTGTACCCTGTAGGCAACGCATCACGTTCCTGGTAAATACCATCAAATACAAAATCGTAAAAAGAGTTAATAGGCTTTCCTATAAACCATCCGTTCAAAATATCATCATCTTCCCGTCCGTCTCCATTCACGTCTTTGCCTCCCAGGCTAACAATCTTATTTTTGTTTGTAGAAAAAGCAAGATTGGTGGTCCACTTAAATTTACCCCGGTTCATGTTTACAGTGTTCAGAGAAATATTCACTCCTTTGTTGTTAGTAGAGCCAATATTTGTTCTCAGGCTGGAGAACCCGGTAATAGGAGAAATACTTTTGTCCAACAAAAGATCACTTGTGTTTTCGTCATAGACATCCACGGTTCCGCCAATCCTACCTCTTACCAATTCAAAATCCACCCCGAAATTTAGCTTCGCGGTGGTCTCCCACTTCAGATCGTTATTCACAATATTGGAAGGATACAAACCAATAGAAGTTGGCCCACCATCACCAAATACATAGGCTACCTGGCCGTTATTTGGGAATGTATTTGATAAACGTGCAACGGTAGAGTAAGCTGCAATTCCCTGGTTACCTACTTTTCCGTAAGATCCACGTAGCTTAAGGTAACTAATCAGGTTGTTATTCTTCAAAAAGCCTTCGTCCGACACTACCCAGGCAACAGCCGCTGTTGGAAAAGTTCCAAACTTGTTGTTGGGGCCAAAGGCGGAAAACCCATCCCTGCGTGCGGTGAGTGTTATAAAGTACCTGTCCTTAAAGCCATAGTTTAGCCTGGCCATTGATGAAATGCCATTTGTTTCAACTGCATCAGTAAAAATGGTTTGCCTACGACCTAACGACAGGTTGTTATATCCAAGTGCATCGTTGAAAAAATTCTCAGAACGTACATTAGTGCGGTCAAATTTAGAATTATTTCTGCCATATAAAAGGGTAACGTCTACACTATGGACAGCCGCAAATGTTTTCTTATAACTAACAATGTTCTCCAGGTAATAATCAAATGTATTTGAAGTATTTTTCCTGCCTATACCCGAATCCCGACGGTTCTCAAGAAGATACAATGGTTCGAATGTATACTGATGGTCCCAACGGAGATTGGGTGAGTAGTTAATTCTATAACTCAATCCCTTTACAAATGGAATGTCTACAACCCCATAAATGTTGGCGAAGAGATTATAACTTTTATCATCATTGCTATTTCTTTTGGCATAAAAGAGCGGATTGGTTATTGCAGGAGATACAACGCCAAGACGCATTTGGGTCTTTGCTTCATCAAAATAATAACTGGCATAAGGGCTTGTTCCGTAACCAGGGCCTTGTTCAAAGTCACTGTTCGAAGGACGGCCTGCTTCTATGCCTGACTTGTCACGTTGTGTAAACTGAGCCGTGATTCCCGCTCTAAACCAATCTGTTACTTTGGCTTCAAGATTGGTCCGAAACGATATCCGGTCTTCCTTGTCATTAAAAACAAGACCCTTATCTTTTGTAAGACCCCCTGAGAAATAATAGCTAAGGCGGCTGGTACGACCCGAAACCCCGAGCTCATACGATTGTATGGTCGCATCCTGCGCAACCAAATCATAAGGATCGGTAGTTATACCGTTTGTATAGTTGTCTCTTTCAAGTGGCTGAAGGTAATCAATCACTTTTGTTGGGTCAGATGCTTGCCCGCTTTGAGTACGATAATCTAAAATGGTTTGGATATATTGCTCGGGAGTATGGAATTTTATTTTATGTGCATAATCCTGTACACCATAGTAGGTGTTGAAGCTTACAGTGGGTTTTTCGGTGGTGCCCCTTTTGGTAGTAACAAGGATAACACCATTTGCAGCTCGGGTACCATAAATAGCACCAGCACTTGCATCCTGTAATACTTCCATTGATTCTACATCATTAGGGCTTATATCGCTTAAGCTACCACTGAAGATGATACCGTCTAAAACAATCAGCGGATCGTTACTTGCGGTAATGGACCGCTGCCCTCTAATGAGGATGTTCCCTCCCTGGCCCGGACGCCCGTTGCTTTGAAATTGCACACCGGCAACACTGCCTCTTAAGGCTTGTGAAATGTTGGTAACAGGTGTATTTTGCAAATTTTTTACATCAACTTTCGTCACAGAACCCGTTACTGCCTTTCTGCGCTGCGTACCGTATCCCACTACTACAACATCGTTAAGACTTGCGTTTACCTGTTCAAGCAAAACACGAACGTCGGCTGAATTTTTAACGGCTATTTCCTTTGTCTGGTAGCCCACGTAGGAAACGACAAGCAAAGCATTGGAGCCCGCAACATTAATGGAAAAACTTCCATCTATCTGCGTTGTTACAGCATTGCTTGTACCTTTCTCTGTAACGGTTGCCCCGGAAAGCGCCTCGCCCTTATTATTGAAAACGCCACCTTTCACCGGAATGGCAACTGGAGTAGAGACGGGCGGTTCGTTTACAACATCCAGGTCCTTTTCTTTTACAATGACCATTTTATTAAAGATGGAATAGCCTAGCGGCTGATTCCGGAAACAAGCTTCCAACGCTTGTTCAAGCGACGCATTTGATAAAGTAACCGTCACTCTGGTTGCCTTACGCAATAGCCCATCGGTGTAGATAAACGTAAATCCCGTTTGCTTTTTAATCTCTTTAAAAACTTTGTTTAACGGGACGTTCCTTTGATCAAGGTTTACTTTTTGAGCGTATCCGCCTGCACTGGCGTTCAGGCAGAGTACAATCAAAAAAAAGGTAGTTATTTTCATGACCAGTAATGTTTTCGAAACACCTTCTCTTTCATAGAGGTGTTTGCAGCAAGCAAAAAATTGCATAGTTTTGATTTTTTAGGTGAAACAATAATGAGAATCGAACACTTTTTTTGGATTAACCTGA
>JBBQTL010000107.1:0-18276 GCA_038213285.1 Chitinophagales bacterium | reverse complement strand
GCTTTACCCCCAAACAGATTTAACCATTATTTTTAAAACGGGATAACTCTTGTTTGCTCCAAATCAGGAGTTCTGAATTTATAAACCCATGCTCCGTCTACAGAACCAACAACAAACGGAGAATGCGTTGAAATAAATATTTGTGCATTTTTAAACAGCTTTTTGATTACGGGCAAGATTTTCCTTTGCCAGGCCGGATGTAAGTGGACTTCAATTTCATCAAGGAATAAAATAAAATTTCGATCAAAAATTTCAACTTCGCCTTCCCATTGAATTCTATCCATTTTCATTAATAAATCGGCTATCCAGCTAATAATGGATTTCAATCCATCCGGCAATAAACTAAAATCAATTTTTTCATTTTTTAATTTCAATACTACACTTAAGGGATCGTCTTCCAATTCAAAGTGAATTTGTAAATCCGTAATTTGATAAACAGCAATTTCAATTTTTTCAATGGCATTCTTTTACTTGTCTGCCTTAGCTTTATCATTCTTTGCCAAAGACAGGGCCTCTTTAGTTTTTATGTTTGCTATCCATTGGAGTAGTTGGGTATGGTCGATTGATTCATTAAAATTTAAAGCATTTCGTAAAGGAATAGTCTCTAATTCTTTAATCCCCTCGTTTAGTTGATAATTTTCAACTCTTCTATAACCTGAATAGGCAAATAAAGCAAATTGGTTTTTATAAAATTGATAAATTCCCGTTGCTATATTGTTCCAGTAATTGTGTATAGCTGTTGTTTGATATCCGTCATATATAATTTGTCCATCTTTATATTTTCTAACAATTGACTCAAAATGGAATGTTTCTTCATTGTCATGAGGGGCAAAGTAGGTGTACCTGGTTTCAACTTTAAAATTTGAGAGATTTTTTTTTGTATGCGTGGCAAGATTAAATGTTGATTTGGAAAAGCAGTGAGTAAATAAAGGATTGTTGATTTACCTGTTCCGTTTTCTCCTGTGAATACATGAACCTCTGCTTCATCAGGATTATTCTTTTCCTTCAACTTCAAAGAAAGGTTTTCAAAAAGGCCCAACATAATTGGCAAAGAGGGCACTAATTCTAAAATTTCGCATTTTCAAAATTAATTAAATTAAAATACTACGCTATGGAATTTGTGATAAAACTTAAAAAACAATACAGCAATTTTTTGTCCCTACGGAACGTTGTCCCGGTCTTTTCTTTATCTTTAAAAGGTTAACAAGCGAGACTTCGGTCGTTGGTGATACTTAAAATGGCTGAGTACTCCTAACTAAGGATTTCTGAGAAGGGTTAGAACATACACGAGGTGGACGAAACGGAGTAAAAGTATTTTCTCTTTTATAATCAATGGAGTATGTTGAAATAAATCTGACATCAAAAAATCAACTATCAAACATTTATCGGACGCCTAATAATTCTCAATAAACCGGTACAAATTAAAATCCTTTCCGGCTGCTTCAATCCTGGTTTTTAATTCAGCTTTACTGATATCTTTCATGCGCTTTTGCTGAATAAGAAAATAGGTTTTTTCTGCCAGCAGCCAGAATCGCTTGTCGTTTAGCAGGTGCAAATTGATGAGGGCTATGATCGCTTCATACAATTCTTCGATTCCTTTTTTTTGCGAGGCAATTGTTTTTATAACCGGTATCGGTATGTCTTTTTTATGAAAAGCCGGTGCTAACATCAGCCTTAAATTCCGCACAAACAAATCTGCATCCGGGCGATCCGATTTATTTACAACAAAGATGTCTGCTATTTCCATTAAACCGGCTTTCATTGTTTGTACTTCATCACCCGCTTCAGGTACTACCACCACGATGGTTGCATCCGCCAATCCTGCAATTTCAATTTCACTTTGCCCCACACCTACCGTTTCTATAATGATATAATCAAAAGGAGCGGCTTTCAATAAGTCGCTTATTTCAATAATTTTAGGATGTAATCCACCTAACGAACCTCTTGTTGCCAATGAACGGATGAATACATTCGGGTTATTATACCAGTCACTCATTCTTATACGGTCGCCCAACAAGGCACCCAAGTTAAATGGTGAAGATGGATCAATACAAAGTATGCCTACCATTTTACCAGCGTTTACCAGCGTGCCTATCAGTGCATCTGTCAATGTACTTTTACCTGCTCCGGGGGGGCCTGTAACACCTATGATTGGCTTGCCGGATGGCGGCAATAATTGCAGCAATTCTTCGTACCCGGGTACTTCATTTTCTATTAATGAAATACAACGGGCCAGGGCTTTAATGTCGCCCTGTTGTATCTGTTGAAAATATTGATGCCACATCAAACAAAATTGATCGTAAATAAATCAAATTCCAAAAAATAATAACCACCCCCTATCCCCTGAAAGGGAGTTAGAGAAGCTTTTAAAAATTCTCTTTCTTTTGTTGTTTCTAAAAGCTGTGGTTAATAAAACATAAAAGGCCCTTTTTATAAGTATGCCAACCTTCACAGCAACTTTGTTTTCAGCTTTCGTTATTATCTTCGGTAAAATTTGATTTCAAACAATGACCAACTTCATCCCTATATTTCCGCTCGGCATTGTTGTATATCCGGGCGAGGAGCTAAACCTGCATATATTTGAACCACGGTATAAACAATTAATAACCGACTGTTTAGAAAGTAAAAAACCTTTCGGTATTCCGGCTGTGCTCAATAATAAAGTAAGCGAAATGGGTACACTGGTGGAATTGCTTGAAATAACGGAAGTATATGACAATGGCGAAATGGATATTAAAACAAAAGGAACCCAAGTTTTTCGGATATTGGAATTACTAAAGTCGGTTCCGGATAAATTATATAGCGGCGCCATTGTAAATTATCCGGAGAATCATGCCAATGGCAATCGCATTTTGATGGAGAAAGTGATTACAGGCATTCGCCAGTTACACACAATTTTGAAAGTAAACAAAACATTTAGCAAAATGGATGATGAGCTATGGAGCTATGAAGTGGCCCACCATGCAGGTTTATCCATTACAGAAGAATATGAATTATTGCAGCTAATGCACGAACTGCAACGGCAGGAATATTTAAAACAACACCTGCTGAAAGTATTGCCAGTGGCATCGGAGATGGAAACATTGAAAGACAAGATTAAACTGAACGGGCATTTTAAAAATTTGAGTGGGTTTGATTTGTAGCGGGTTTAGCGTTTGCTGTTTTTAGTTTTCTGTTTATGGTTCATGAAAAGAGAAATGTACGTTGATTTTGAAACACTCCGGCATGAAGAATTTGTATGTCAATCATATAAAAAAGCTGCATTAAGATTTGCAGTTCAATTAATTTTTGAAATCTGGTATAATTAATAAACTGCACTTAACTATGAATAATCAGCTAATAACGATCAATCATACCACCCTTTGCCTTGATTTTGGAAATACCCGGTTAAAAGCCGCCATTTTTGAAAATGAGGTTTTTAAAGAGGAGTTGGTTCTACATGATGACAGTGTTATTACAATAGAGAAATTGCTTACACAATACAAGCCTCAGAAAGCCATCTTATCATCAGTAATTATTCACAATCCCGATATAGAGCAAATTTTAGCTGAACGAACCAGCTTTCACAAATTATCTCATCTTACAAAAATAAATTTTACTACCCCGGTTGGTAAACCGGAATCTATTGGAGCCGACAGGCTGGCGCTGGTTGCCGCGGCTGTACATTATTTCCCCGGTAAAAATAACCTGGTAGTGGGTTTGGGCAGTTGCATCACTTACAATTTTATTAATCAAAACCATCAGTTCCTTGGTGGCAGCATTTCGCCCGGGATGGAAATGCGTTTTAAAGCCATGAATGAGCATACCGCATTATTACCTTTGGTGCAAAAAGACTGGAATTTCCCGGTAATTGGCTACGATACCAAAACAAATTTACAAAGCGGTGTAATTGCCGGAATTACCTATGAAATAAAGGGTTTCATCGATTATTATTCCTCAAAATACGGCAACTTTAACGTGGTTTTAACCGGGGGTGATTCGGGCTATTTTGCCGGTCAACTTAAAAACAAGATATTTGCAGACTTAAATTTCTTATTCAAAGGACTGTATGCACTCAGCGAAACTAACAATCTCTAAATTTTTACCCGTACTCATCGTTGCTTGTGGCTTACAGCATGCGGTTTATTCACAGGAAAACTCTCCTTATTCCCGCTATGGTTTAGGTGATATTGTTCCCAAATCAAATATCGTTTCACGGGGTATGGGTGGTATCGTAGCAGGATTTTCTGATTATTCCAGTGTTAATTTTGTGAACCCGGCCAGTTATGGCAATTTAAAAGCCACCATTTTTGATATTGGTGCCGAAGCTGACAGAAGAACTTTAAAAAGCACCAATCCTGCCGCAAGATTTTCTGCTACCAATGCGGTAATGTCGTACCTGCAACTTGGTTTTCCAATCAAAATGAAAAAGGCAAATAAGAAAGATATTTATCTTGGAATGAATATTGGCCTGAGGCCGGTATCGAAAATCAACTACAAGATTATTAAGCAGGAGCGACTACAGGGAGTGGATAGTTTAGGTACCCTTTTTGAAGGTAGTGGCGGACTAAACCAGGCTTACCTGGGAACAGGTTTACGCATCAAAGATTTTAGTATTGGCGTAAACGGTGGTTATATGTTTGGCAATAAAGATTATAGTACCCGCCTGACCTTTCTAAATGACACTGTTCAGTACGCTCAATCCAATACCCAGAACCAATCTAACTTTGGTGGCTTATTTTTAAATGGCGGTATTCAGTATGAGCAAAAAATAAAACATAAAAAAAATAAAAACATTAGTATTCTTCGCTTTGGGGCGTATGGCAATTTAAAGCAAACCATGACCGCCAATAGAGATGCAACGATTGAAACCGTTCAGTTTGATGCGGCTGGAAATAAATATCGCATCGACAGTATTTATACCAATAATCAAAAAGGCGAAGTGATATACCCGGCTACCTTAGGGATAGGCGTTACTTACCAATCTGTAAACTGGCTATTTGGAGCTGATTTTGAAACAACGAAATGGCAGGACTACCGTTTTTACGGCCAGAGAGACCTGGTACAAAATAGCTGGAAAATCAGGGTTGGTACCGAGTATTTTCCATTAAAAGAAAATACACCATATAAAAAATATTTTAGTTTTGTAAAGTACCGTTTTGGATTTTATTACGGGCCTGATCATGTTAAGGTAAATAGCAGTCTGCCGGAATATGGCTTTTCATTTGGCGCAGGTTTTCCATTGAAACTTAGGAAAAGTTATTATGAAACGCAGACTTCCATGTTGAATACAGCGATCGAATTTGGAAGCCGAGGCGATAAAAATTCCAATCTTCGGGAAAGCACTTTACGGATTAGTGTAGGTTTGTCATTAAGTGATCTTTGGTTTGGAAGAGCTAAATATCAATAATCATCACACGAAACATGTCCATTCATCCAGGGAATATAAAAATATTTGCAGCCTTACTTACAGGCTGTTTTTTTTTAGGTAGTTGTGAAAATGACCCGAATGTGATTAAAGCTTTTAACGCTAAAAGAAAGGGGGTGGAAGAGGCGAAAACGGTTATCGTCCACTACTCGGTGGGTGGTAAAAGAAAGGCTATATTAAGAAGCCCCCTGATGTACCGGGTGCAGGATACCGTTGCTTATGTTGAATTTCCCAATACCATCCACGTTGACTTTTACAACGAAAAAAACAGCGACAGCATAGAAAGCAAGCTGGATGCCCGGTACGCAAAATATAAAGAAACCCAGAGCATCGTTTTTTTAAAAGACAGCGTAAGGGTCATCAATGTGTTGGGCGATACACTATACTGTGATGAATTGTATTGGGACGTGAAAAGAACCGGTACCGAATTTTATACAGATAAACCTGTTCGCATCCGCACCCGAACACAGATCATAAATGGTATAGGAATGGAAGCCAGGCAGGATTTTAAAGAAAGGCATATTATCCAATCAACCGGGTTTATAAAAGTGCCGGCTTCCCAATATCCGGATTAAGGAAATTAATGAAATAACTTATAAGCCTTGCTATGTTATTGTACCTTTAAACTTTTAAAAAAATAAGCATGGAATATCGTCGTTTGGGAAAATCGGGTTTACAGGTAAGTGTTTTATCTTTTGGAAGCTGGATAAGTTTCAGCAAGCAAATCAATGACAAATCAGCGGATGAACTAATGGGTATTGCGTATGATAATGGCATCAATTTTTTCGATAATGCCGAAGCCTATGCACTGGGAGAAAGCGAAAAAATGATGGGCCGGATTTTAAAGAAGAAAAAATGGGACCGTAGCTCCTACACTGTTTCGTCGAAAGCATTTTTTGGCTGGCACGGAAAAGCGAATAAACCCAACCAAACCGGGAATAGCAGAAAGCATTTGATAGAAGCCTGTAATGAAGCGTTGGAGCGTTTGGGAGTGGAATACCTGGATATGTTCTTTTGCCACCGTCCCGACAAGAACACTCCCATTGAAGAAACCGTGTGGGCGATGAACCACCTGGTACAGCAAGGCAAAGTTTTATACTGGGGTACCAGTGAATGGAGCGGCGTAGAAATAATGGAAGCCCACCGGGTAGCTGAAAAGTACCGGTTGATTGGGCCAACCATGGAGCAAACGCAATACAATTTATTTGAGAGAAATAAAATTGAAAATGAGTTCCTGGAAATTTATAAAAATGTGGGATTGGGTACCACCATCTGGAGCCCGCTGGCAGCAGGGCTTTTAACCGGAAAATACAATGATGCCATTCCAAAAGGTAGCCGCTTTGCACTGGAAGGATTTGACTGGCTGAAAGACAAATGGGTGGCCGATGACAAAATGAAGAAGGTGAAAAAGCTGGGTGAATTAGCTGCAAAATTGGGTGTAAGCACTGCTTCATTAAGTATTGCCTGGTGTATAAAAAATCCAAATGTAAGTACAGCCATTTTAGGTGCTACCAAAAAACAGCAATTGCTGGATAACCTAAAGGCATTGGAAGTATTGAAGATACTTACACCTGAAGTGACGGAAAAAATAGAAGCGATCATGAAAACAAAACCCGCGTTACCTGAATTTTAATATGCATACAATAACTGTTTACGGAATACCCAATTGTGATACGATCAGGAAAACGCTAGACTGGTATAAAAAGAAAAATATCCGGGTTGAATTTTATGATTATAAAAAATACGGTATCAAAAAAGAAAAACTGGCAGCGTGGTGCAAGGAAGTAGGCTGGGAATTGTTGTTAAATAAAAAGAGTACCACCTGGCGAAGTTTACCGCCGGCAGAACAACAACTGGTAACCAATGAAAAAATAGCCATTCAATTAATGATAGAATATCCAAGTATTATTAAGCGGCCGGTGATAGAAATGAATAACAAGATAATGGTAGGCTTTAACGAAACATATTTTACCAAACAATAAAAAACAACACAATGAAACGTAACGCAACGGCCGTATGGAACGGAACAGGTAAAGAAGGTACTGGTAACTTAACCACTCAAAGTACCGTATTGAATAAATCGCAGTATTCATATAACACCCGGTTTGCTGATGGAATTGGAACCAATCCTGAAGAACTGGTAGCTGCAGCGCATGCAGGATGTTTTAGTATGAAGCTGAGTTTTGTTTTAAATGCAGCCGGTTTTACCGCCGATGAAATTAATACAGAATGCACCATTACACTGGATCCTGCTGCCGGCTCCATTACCGAATCGCACCTGGCAGTAAACGCAAAAATACCAGGCATCAACCAGGAACAATTTGAAGCAGCAGTAGCAGATGCAAAAGCGAATTGCCCTATCTCAAAATTATTAAATACCAATATTACACACGAAGCGGTATTGGGTTAATTCTTTCATTCAAAGAAAAAAACGCAAAGGACAAAGTTTATAAACTTGGTGCTTTTGCGTTTTTCATGTTTATCAGAAACATTTAAATGAATTGCTAATGTGTCCGAAATAGCATTGGTTGGGTTTTAAATGCAACACGAAGAAAAGAGAACGCCAAATACCATTGGTCCTTTGCAGGAAAAAGCAACTTTACTTCTTTGCTCCTTTGCGTCTTTGCGGGAAACACTAGTTCATCGCCTCTGCCATATCTATCTTCTTTCCTTTATTACTTTTCTACATTAAGCCAAATGGTACGCATACTAAAAATATAACGCCGAAGTAAAAATAACATCCATATACGGGAGTACAACTGTACGGTTACAATATGATCTATTGAAAGGTAGCTGCTTACCAAGGCTGTTCTGCGTTCAACCCTCAATTGATAAAACAGTTTTTGTATTACCTATATGCCTGGCTACCTGGCTGGATTGATAAAAAGGTACATGCAAAAAAAATACTGCCGCATAAAAACGAAATCGCATTCACCCACTTTTTGTTTAGATTTGGAAAAACAATTGCTATGTCATTTCAAAACAAAACTGTGATCATTACGGGTGCCTCCCGTGGTATTGGTAAAGCCATCGGTTTGCGGCTGGCTAAAGAAGGCGCCAATATTGTAATTGCCTCTAAGAGCGTGGAAGAAAATCCAAAATTGGGGGGAACTATTTATTCTGCTGCTGCTGAAATGGAGGCGGCAGGTGGTAAGGCGCTGGCGGTGCAATGTGATATTCGTTTTGAAGACCAGGTGCAGCAGGTAGTAAACCGGGCAGTAGAAAAATTTGGTGGTATCGACATTTTGATCAACAATGCTTCCGCAATTTCTTTAACCAACACAGAACAAACGGAGGCAAAGCGGTTCGACCTGATGTATGACATCAATGTAAGGGGAACTTTTTTTGTTTGTAAGGCCTGCATTCCTTTTTTGAAGAAAGCCACTAACCCGCATATCATCAATTTATCACCGCCGGTTAATATGGATATGAAATGGTTTTCGAACCACCTTGCCTATACGATGAGCAAATACAATATGAGTATGATTGCGTTGGGCCTTGCGGCAGAATTGAAAAAATACAATATTGCGGCAAATGCATTGTGGCCAAAAACTACCATTGCAACAGCGGCTGTTCAGAATTTATTAGGCGGTGAAATGTTGATGAATATGAGCCGTACACCGGATATTATTGCAGATGCAGCATATTATATTTTATCCAAGCCATCTACCCAATGTACCGGTAATACTTTTATAGATGAAGATGTGCTGGCTGCGGAAGGAATTACAGACTTAAGCAAATACTCTGTTGTGCCTGGGGCACAGTTGTATAATGATTTGTTTGTGTAAAAAAAATTATGCCCGGGAGCTTCACCCCGGGCTGATATCTTGCGCCCTTTCAGGGCTTTTTTTTGCCGTTGTATTGCATTTTTCGTATAAACAAAAGATTATTCGGAGCAGGTACTTCAAGTTCGTAAGGCACTACTAAAATTACGTCGACCATTTATTTCAGCATCATTTTATTTACCGGCTTATCCAGTAAATATTTATAAATGAATTGTGTTTTTAAATTTTGAAAATGTATTCCTTTATTTGCTCCCCATCCATGCTTCCCGCCAGGGTACACCATCATTTCAAATTCCTTTTTAGCATCCTGTAATTTGCTGATCAATTGCAGGCTGTTTTGCATGTGTACATTCTCGTCAATCTCTCCATGTACTATCTGTAACATGCCTTTATATTTATCTACATAATTCATCACATTGCCCGTTTTATACCCCTCCGGATTTTCAGACGGTAAGTCCATAAAACGTTCAGTGAAATGGGAGTCGTACAATGTCCAGTCTGTAACCGGTCCGCCTGCCATCGCATGGGTAAATACATCCGCCCCTTTTGTTAATGCAAGGGTGCTCATATATCCTCCATAGCTAAAACCGGTAATACAAATTTTTGAAGGGTCGGCCTGTTTGTTTGCTATCAGCCATTTAACCATAGTTGTATAATCAACCAGTTCCCAATGGCCTAGATCACGATGCATATAATTTACGCCATCCTTTCCAAAATGCCCGCTTGCCCTGTGATCCATTACCACCTGTATCAATCCTTCTTTTGCATACCACTGTTGCTGGCTACTCAAGGTCCAGGTGTCCCAGCAGGTACCCGCATCCGGACCGCCATAAATTGAAATAAGCACGGGATATTTTTTTGCCGGATCCATATTCACCGGCCAGGTAACCTTCATGGGTAAATCAAATAATCCATCATCGCTTTTTACCCGAAGCAACTCCGTTTTGGCCAGGTTAACATCATCAAAACCTGCGTCCTTACTATCTCCCAATTCCCTTATAATTTTTCCTTTATTGTTGACCAGCGTTATTTTAGTGGGAGTAGCAGCATTACTGTAAGTAGTTACAAAGTAAGTACCATTGGGTGAAGGGCTGATAAATGAATGGTTATAATCTCCAAAGGTTAACCGCTTTAGATTTTTACCATTCAGGCTAATACTATAATAATCTTTTCGGGCTGTATTTTCCCTGCCCCTGGCGGAAAAGTAAACCAGGTTATTTTTTTCATCGATATACTCCAGGTTGGTGACCGTAAATTTTCCGGATGTAACGGGACTAATCAGTTTTCCATTGATGTCGTAATAATACAAATGATCCCAACCTGTTTGATCACTTTTTAAAACAAATCCCTGGCCGTTTTTCAGAAATGAAATCCTGTTGCCTTCATCCAGGCTGATCCATGTTTTTTGTTGCTCGGTATAAAAATCTTTTAGCTCACCGGTGGATGGGTTTACTGCATAAATTTTCAATTGATCCTGGCTTCGTGGCATCCATTGCACCAGCAATGCACTGCCATCTGGTTTCCAGCAAGGCTTTCCAAAATACTGGTCGGCTTTTTCATCAGTTTTTGTCCACACTATTTCGCCACCATCCGCACTTACAATCCCTACTTTCACCGACGGGTTCGGGTCACCTACTTTTGGATAACGGGTGTTCTCTACTTCACCATGTAATCCTTTTGCGTTGGTGATTGTAAATACCGGCACTTTACTGTCATCACTTCTGAAATATGCGATTTTTTTACTATCCGGACTCCACCAAAATGCCCGATACTGGGTTGCCCGTCCTAATATTTCTTCCATATAAACCCAGCTTGCATATCCATTTAAAATAAGGTCGCTGCCGTCGTTGGTTAAGCGGTTTTCTTTTTTTGTATTGATATTGATGGTGTACAGGTCGTTCTTTTTTGTAAAGGCCACATAATTACCATCGGGACTCATAGTGGGGTTTGATTTTTTTACTTTATCGCTGGTTAGCTGAACTTCTGTGCCATTTAGTTTTATGTACAAATCACCGTTTTTATTATATGCAACTGCTTTATCGGGCTCAACTGCTTTTGTGTTGATTTCTGTAGTCTCTGTTTCAATTCCGGTTTTGGCATCTACCGTAAATCTTTTGCCTTCTCTCAATAAAATAAAATGACCGTCATCCATCCATTTGGTCACAACGGGCAGCGATTGAATAATTCCTTTAAAATTGCTTTTAAAATATTGTTCATCGGTAAGTTCATTTTTCTGGGCACTGCCTGAAAAACTGATTAGAAAAAATACTAAAAACAGGAGATACTTTTTAACAAAGGATAGCATATTGAATTTTGTTTATAATTTGGTTTTCAAGATAGTTTTTTTGGAGTAAATGAAGAAGGAAGATTGATAGAAGGGAGGATTGTTGAGCGTATTATAGAGAGAAATAAAAATTTAAGACAATCTTATTTTGGTAATGGCCGCATTCATTCTAATCTTTTATATCTCTTGCCTTCACTTTTATTATTTTGCCATTTTCAGAAAAAACAAAATACTGGTCTTTCAGGCGTTTTTCCTTTAAAAGCTTCTTAAAAGTTAAGTCGAGGCCCTTTTTTATTTTCTCAGTCAATTCAATATAATCTTCTTTTGTTGGTTTCATTTACCGTAATTTTTAATTATATCCCATATTTCCTTATTGTATACTATTGTACCCATCTCTATATTTTGTTCTGCAATAATAAAAGACTGTTCCGTTGAATTATTGATGACTATCCAATAGTCACATAAATTTACAAAAACGTTTAGTAAGTTATTTATTCCTTTATTATATCGTCTGATTATTACATCTTCAGGTATGCTGTGACCACCCTCACAAACTCTTGTTTTTACTCTTTCAAGAGCTAAACTGACATTGTTTAGCCAAAAAAATACTAGCGTAATGCTATACCCTTTTTCCTTTGCAAATTTAATTGTGTCTTGATAGGAAAGCGTGGTAAGAGTTGTTTCAAATGCGAAATCGACTTCCTGATTTATAAGTTCATCAACCCTTTGCAGCATAATCCGTCCAGCCTGGATAGAAACTGACTCCGGTTGAAAAGGAGAAAGCCCTTTCGCAATTTCATCTGCATTTACAAACTCTTTGCAATTGAGCATTTCCGGTAAAACCGTGTAAGATGCGGTAGTTTTTCCGGCTCCATTACAACCTGCGATGATATATAATTTCGGCACCTGAAATATTTATTACTTAAAATAGCTACAATCTATGGCGCTGTGTTAAAAAATTTAATAGAACTATGCAGCAATCAATTTCACTGGTAATGTTATTTCTTCACATACTCCCATACTTACTTATTCAAAATTCTCCGGCCGCATCATGGGGAAAAATAATACATCCTGTATAGAATGCTGGTTGGTTAGCAACATAGCAATCCGGTCGATACCAAAGCCAATACCACTGGTGGGCGGCATCCCATATTCCAAAGCACGTAAAAAATCATGGTCAATAAACATTGCTTCATCATCACCCCGTTCCATTAGTTTGGTCTGTTCTTCAAAGCGTTCCCGTTGCTCCAGCGGATCGTTTAACTCGCTGTAGGCATTGGCAATTTCTTTGCCGTTGCACATCAGCTCAAAACGCTCTACCAGTCCGGGTTTGCTGCGGTGCTTTTTGGTAAGCGGACTCATCTCTACCGGGTAATCGGTAATAAAAGTTGGCTGAATATAATTGCCTTCGCATTTGGCACCGAATATTTCATCAATCAGTTTGCCCTTGCCCCATTTGCTATCTGCGTGTATACCTAATTGTTGGCATACATTCCGGATACCGTCTTCATCCATTGCACTGATATCAAAACCGGTAAACTCTTTAATGGAATCGTACATCGTGATTCTTTTATAAGGAGCTTTAAAATCAATTTCATTTTCGCCGGCCATCACTTTGGATGTTCCATTTGTCGCAAGGGCCGCCTTCTCCAATAATTGCTCCGTGGTTTCCATCATCCACTCATAATCTTTGTAGGCTACATAAAATTCCAATACGGTAAATTCGGGATTGTGTGTTCTGTCCATTCCTTCATTGCGGAAGTTTTTGCTGAATTCGTACACCCATTCAAAGCCACCTACTATCAGTCTTTTTAAATACAATTCATTGGCTATACGCATGTACATTGGTACATCCAATGCATTGTGGTGGGTGCTGAACGGCCTTGCCGCCGCTCCGCCGGGAATACTCTGCAATACAGGTGTATCCACTTCCAGCGCACCACGGTCATTTAAAAACTCACGGATGGCATTCATCATTTTGGTACGCTTTATAAAGGTTTCCTTTACAGCCGGGTTTACTATCAGGTCCGCATAACGCTGGCGATAACGAAATTCCGGATCGGTTACTTCATCAAAAGCTTCCCCATCTTTTTCTTTTACAATCGGCAACGGCCGAAGTGATTTGGTGAGCATGGTAAACTCCTGTACATGTATAGATGTTTCACCGGTTTTGGTTGTAAATACATATCCCCTGATACCAATAATATCACCAATGTCAACCAGCTTTTTCCAAACCGTCTGGTACATACTTTTATCTTCGCCCGGGCAAATATCATCCTGCTTGATATACAATTGAATTTTTCCTACAGCATCCTGTATTACGGCAAAGTTGGCTTTACCCATGTCTCTTACACTCATAATCCGTCCTGCAATACACACATCTGAAAACAATGTTTTATTTTCTTCGCCTTTAAAATTTTCTTTTATATACGCCGAGGTGGTATTTACAGGATATAATGGGGCAGGATATGCATCAATTCCCAATCTTCTAAGCTCTGCTAATTTTTGTCGGCGAATGATTTCCTGTTCGGATAAATGGTGAATACTCATACTGGTAGTGAAAGTTTTTGCGAAGATACCGCTTGCAACCGATTCTTCAATAACGGGAAAACCGTCCTGGCAGATAAGTTTGGCAGGATACTTGAATGTACCGATTACTTAAACCAGCAAGATGAAAAAAATTTTAGTTGCCATTACATGTATTGCCCTATTTAACAGTTGTGATATTTTACAACAATTACCACAAACCGGCGGGCTTGGTGGAGTTACACAAGCCGAAGCGGCACAGGGCATTAAACAAGCATTAAGCCAGGGATTGGTAAAAGCTACCATGCAGTTGAACAAACAGGATGGATTTTTTGGCGATGCATTCTACAAAATATTATTGCCACCAGATGCTAAAAAAATTGAAAATACTTTACGTAGCCTCGGCCTCGGCAAATCAGTGGATAAGGCTATCTTACAAATTAACAGGGGTGCCGAAGATGCGGCAGGCTTTGCCCAACCAATTTTCATTGATGCCATCAAACAAATGACCTTAACCGATGCCATCAATATTGTGAGAGGGGGTGATACAAGCGCCACTCATTACTTCAGGATAAAAACGATGGAAAAATTAACTACGGCCTTCTTACCAGTTATCAAATCTTCATTGAGCAAGGTTGATGCCACTAAATACTATGGTGATATTGTAAATACCTATAATAATTTTCCCACCACCTTTAATAAAATTAACCCTGATTTACCCAGCTTTGTAACCGACAGGGCAACTAATGCATTGTTTGATTTAGTAGCGAAAGAAGAAAAAAACATCAGGGAGAATCCTGTGGCAAGAACTACGGAAATCCTGAAGAAAGTATTTGGAGGATTGTTGTAACAAACCCAATGATACAACGTTACCGTTCGCTGGTTATTCTATAAAGATTTGCTTTCCATGGATGGTGAATATTAAATGTTTTCATTGACCATCCATGAAAATTACTCTTGCGATTCAAAAAAATCGGTTGCAGCTTTTACCCCATTATTATACAACATTTCCTTTTCTGCAGGTTTCATTTTGCGAACCTTTGATGCGATTGACCCATAACTTACGTAGATGGTTCTTCCTTTCTCATTTTCACGGTCGGGGTATTTCCTGTTGAGTGTTTCTATTACCAGGTTATTGAATGCATGAATATAGTCTCTGAACGACCTGATCATAAAAGGTGGGATATTGTTGCTATTGTTTTTGATGGAATCTATCTGCGCCGCCCTTTCGAGTTTAATACCCAGTGTTTGGGGATTGAATTTTAGTTTATCACATTGCAATGGATTGCCTTTATTGTCACAGGTGTCAAAAATGCTGATTGGGTAGTTAGCGATCATCCCACCATCTACATAGTAATTTCTAAATGAAACTGTATCTGCCTTTTCAATTTTTTGAAACTGGTTGTTTAGGATAATAGGCTCAAAATAAAACGGTAATCCTCCACTGATTCTTACGGCTAAAGCAACTGACATCGCCGGTGTATGCTCGTATGAAAAAATATCCAGTTGTTGTTTGCTAAGGTTGGTGGCGGTACAATAAAAATCTTTGAATAAATTATTTTGTAAATGAAGCTGGTGGAGTTGGTTAAATGTTAATTGATCATTGCCGGTTTTAAATTTTATCAGTTGCTGTAGCCAAAGCTCAAACCTTTTGCCTTTGTACAGGCCATATTGTTTTCTTACACGCCGGTATTT
The DNA here is from genome assembly GCA_038213285.1 of Chitinophagales bacterium. Lineage (GTDB taxonomy): Bacteria > Bacteroidota > Bacteroidia > Chitinophagales > Chitinophagaceae > Ferruginibacter. The sequence goes on along the minus strand of JBBQTL010000107.1, from coordinate 2,579 downwards.
ACCAATTATTCCTCCCCGCCCATCATTGAATTCTTCTACCGGCAAAGAACGCATGATACTATCCACTTCTTTTGCACTATACCCCACACTAATCATTAAGCCGGCTATTGCACCCGCTGATGTACCGGCTACTTTTTCAAGATTTTGCAAAATACCCTTTTTCTCCAGTTCACTAAAAGCACCTGCGTAAGCAAGTCCACGTACACCCCCGCCTTCGAGTACAAGGTTTTTATACTGGTATATTGGTTGGGCAAAACAAAATACTGGTAGAAAAAAAAGAGAAAGCCATTTTATCATCCAGTGAAAGTAGACAATTGCTTGGGCAGTAAAAGTTAACTGCTCATTAAATTTTCTCCTTGGGGGGATATTCTCACCATAGCACCTGAGCGTTCTGGATACCCCCGACTTAATAAAAACCCACCCTTTTTTGCCTACTCATTATAAAGGAAAACTTGCTATCCGGGGACAGTGCTGTTTTCTCGGGTGCATTTCAAATTATCGCAGCGCAAGGTGGTTAGTGGAGGACACCAACAACGGCCCAGCCTCGCTCCGTGTCCCCCCGCACCGAAAACGGGAGCGACATCCGATAGCTATCGGATTTGAAATGCACCCGCTTTCTCTTATGACCGGGGCTTAAGCCAACCCCGGGGAAATTGTGATCATTTAATAATACAGCTTACTTGCTTTTCTCAAGTTTACGACTCCTATGATATTACACATGCTAAACTACACAACGCTTCGCCGGTTGGTGAAAACATACAACGGGGGCGTTCGTAATAGAATAAACTATATAATTCGTAATAGCCGCAACGGTGGAGAAGTAAGGACTATTGAGGCGTCAATAGCCATCCCAAAATTACATTTCATAGATTTACGGCTACTAACAAGGACCAAATTAAGAGCCTATATTCTTCCAGCTATACTCACCCTCCTTACACAGTGCCAGTTGGATAGAGTTGTTCCGGCTGTATACTAATTACCTTTCGTTTGATAACCAACGCAGCTACCAGGCTCACGATTACACCCACGGGCAGAATTTCCATATAGGTGAACAATATTACAAACAATGGATTTTTATACAGATCGGAATAAGATTGCATTTGGGCTGCTTGCTTCGAGATTTCTGCTTCACTGAATCCATTGGCTTTTGCGCTGTTTAAGGTGTAAACCTTGTATTGCTCCATAAAATCGGGGATAAAAAAGTAATAACAAATCAGCCATACCGCTACATAAATGGACGAGGTTACCGCCGTGATTAACATGGCCGCTTTAAAAGCCTTTCCAAAAGAGATTGTTCCTTCGTACAATTTATCCCGGAGATTTTTAAGTGCGACAAATATCAGCGAAAATGCCAGTATCATGGATGCATAACCAATGATCATGCTTCCTTCTACATGGCCGGTATATACACCCAACAAAGTGGACACAGCAACTACCAAGCCGACTACCAGCCCGCCGAGCAGACCGTAACGAAGAACAATTTTTTTCATACAAAAAAGTTTTAGGTGAATGATTTTATGGCTGTAAGATGCACAAAGCCCCGCTTATATGGCTCATACTTTCGGGTGATTTTCATTTGTGCTAGCTGTTTTTAATACCAAAGTATGATCGTTTATGGTATGATGGAAAGCTTTTTTGCTTTTTCAACAGCCTGTGTACGCCGGGTTACCTCCAGCTTAAAAAACAGGTTGGTGATATGTGTTTTGATGGTATTAACGGATACATATAAAGCTGAGGCAATTTCCTGGTTGCTAAACCCTTTTGCAATCAGCTCCAGTACCTCCAGTTCCCTCGCACTCAAATCAGCCGCTTCAATGGCTTTGTTATTCAGCACAAAAGGCAGGGGACTTGCAATTAATATTTCCTTCTCCACAATCCTTTCTTTTTCGATGATGGTCGTTTCCCTTTTTGGCCCCAATATCTTTCGGGACAGCCAGATGCCCAATGCTGTAAACAAAAGGGCAATGCTACCCACAAAAAATTCAACACTATGATCAATTAATAAAAGACGGTATTCAATCAGCTTGAGCAGCAAAAACAGCAATGCAAGTGACGCCCCGTAAAGGATCAGCATTTTATTTTTTCTGAAGAATTGCATGCAGTAAATTAATTACAAAAATTCATTATTTTTTTTCAAATTAAATGCCCCTTAAAATACAATTCCCAACGCGATGTTTATTTAAAAAGGAAATCGATACAATAACTTGATTTTGGTCAACTTTAGATAGCAGGCACACTTACTCAAAATCAGGTTGGGTTAGCTAAACTGCTTTACCAGACATCGGTTATTTACCTTACTAGCAGAACACTGCCTTGCCTATGAATAATTTTACCACCAGGAGTTTGTAAATTCAACACGTAAATATAATTGCCCGGCGGCTGCGGGTTATTTTTAAAATTCCCATCCCAACCATCATCCAGGCAATTTTGGTTGTAAATTATTGTTCCCCAACGGTTGTAAATTAAAAAGTTTTTGATAGTATAATTATCCAACCTGGTAAAAGTAAACTTATCATTTTTTCCATCGCCATTCGGTGTAAAGGCACTGGGAATAAAAATATTTTCATACACTATTACAT
>JBBQTL010000106.1:0-18339 GCA_038213285.1 Chitinophagales bacterium | reverse complement strand
AAAACAGTTCCTGGAAGAAGGCTGGTTTCTGGATGCATTTGAAGCCTGGGAGGCGCAGCAGATTAAAATACTGGGCTTTAATGAAATAGATACCAAACGGCTGAACGCCAACAAGGCCGTCGTTTCCATCAAAGTTACCAGCGGACTGGATTGGTTTAATACCGACCTGGAAGTACGCTTTGGCAAACAGAAAGCAAGCTTGCGCCAGTTAAATAAATCATTGAAAAATCGTAGCAAATATGTTACGCTGGATGATGGCACGCTCGGCATGTTGCCGGCGGAGTGGATTAAAAAACTGGCAGCCTATTTTGAAGCGGGCGAACTTATGGAAGAGGAACTGCGGATACCAAAAATAAATTTCTCTGCCGTACAGATACTGTATGAAAAAGAAATGCTGAGTGATGAAGTGCAACAACAAATTGAAAACTATAGTAGCAAACTGGCGGGCTTTGAAAGCATTGAAACAGTGCCGTCACCGGAAGGACTAAACACTGAATTGAGGCATTATCAGCAACAGGGTTTAAACTGGCTCAACTTTTTGGATGACTTTGGTTTTGGGGGTTGCCTGGCCGATGATATGGGACTTGGTAAAACGATCCAGGTGATTGCGTTTATATTATTGCTGCGCAAAAAACATGGTCCGCAAACGCAACTGGTAGTAGTGCCCACCTCGCTGATCTTTAACTGGCAGGAAGAACTGGAAAAGTTTGCACCGTCGCTGAAAGTGCTTACCATTCATGGTGCTAACCGGGTGCGAAATAACCATCATTTTCAGGAATACGATGTGGTGCTAACGAGCTACGGCATGTTGCTGTCGAATATTCATTTTATGAAGACGTTTCGCTTTGGCTATATTTTCCTGGATGAATCGCAGGCTATTAAAAATCCTGATTCGCAGCGGTACAAAGCTTGTCGTTTATTGCAATCAAAAAACAAAATTGTACTCACTGGCACACCCATTGAAAACAATAGTTTCGATTTGTATGGTCAGTTGAGTTTTGCCTGTCCGGGCCTGTTGGGCAACCAGCAATATTTTAAAGACATCTATTCTCAACCCATTGATAAATTTGGCGATACCAAACGTGCCATTGAGTTGCAGCAAAAAGTGAATCCGTTTATTTTGCGTCGCACCAAAAAGCAGGTAGCCACCGAATTGCCGGAGAAAACCGAAATGGTGATCTACTGCGAAATGGGTGTGGAGCAACGCAAAGTTTATGATGCTTACGAGAAGGAATTTCAAAACTACCTGCTGGGTAAACCAGAGGAAGACCTGCGACGGGATAGCATGAACATTTTACAGGGCCTTACCAAAATGCGGCAGATCTGCAACTCGCCTGCTTTGCTAAAGGATGATGCTTTTTATGGTGATGCTGCTGCAAAAATTGATGTGCTGATTGAACAGATTGAAAGCAAACACCCGCATCATAAAATATTGGTCTTCTCTCAATTTGTGGGCATGCTGGATTTGATTAAGAAAGAACTATCGGCCAAATATATCGCATACGAATACCTAACCGGACAAACAAAAGACCGGGCGGCGGCTGTGAATAATTTTCAAACCAACGACAATATCCGGGTGTTCCTGATCAGCCTGAAAGCGGGTGGCACCGGGCTTAATTTAACCGAAGCAGATTATGTGTACTTGGTAGATCCCTGGTGGAATCCGGCAGTAGAAAACCAGGCGATCGACCGCTGCTACCGCATCGGCCAGGAGAAACATGTGGTGGCAGTAAGACTGATTTGTCCGGATACGGTGGAGGAAAAAATACTGAAATTACAGGCTGCAAAAAAGGAGCTGGTGAGTGATTTGATAAAGACGGATATGAGTGTGCTAAAGCAGTTGGGGAAGAAGGAGTTGTTGGAATTGGTAGCAAAAGAAGCCCCCCATCTCCGCCGCGGCGGAGAGATATTTCAGGAGAATACTGAGTAGCTTTTATTTCTAAGTTTGTGGCTATGCAGTTTACTGTTCGTAAAACTCTCCGGCGCGATGGAGACGGGTGTATACCCCCTAATGGAACTGGGGGCCTTCAGCTTGCTACTACCTGCCTGGTGCCACCACCAACTTACTCGTCAACCTTTCGCCGGTATTTCTTACAAAAGCACTCAGTACATAGATGCCTGGATGTAGATGATCGATCCGAAGATCCCCGGTAACAACAGCCATCCATCTTTTTACTTCCTTACCGGTATTATCATTCAAAAATATATCAACCGGGCCTGTGCTGCCGGGCAGGGTTACCTGCACATTTCCATTGGAGGGGTTGGGGTATACCAGTAAGCTGGTCTTTCCACCGGTATTTTTAATAAATCTGGTTTCGCTGTAATTGATTTTTCCGTCCATATCTTTTTGCTTAATCCTGTAATAAACCTGGCTTGCCCCTGCAAAATCGTCGGTATCATCATAGCTGTAATTCAACAACAGGTCACTGTTACCATTCGGGGCAAGGGAAGGTACAAAGGCAACATATCTGAAATCTCCACCCGGCAATTTTCGTTGTACCTCAAATCCCCGGCTGCTTATTTCTGTAGCAGTTTGCCACCGGATCAGCACCTTGTCTTTTGCCTTTGTTGCAGTAAAAGCTGTGAACTTAACCGGAAGTGGGCCGCAACTGTTTTGAAGCGTTGCTATAATAGTATTTTGACTTCCCTGGAACCTTACTTCCACGAGCAGTGGTTTAGCAAACAAATAACCGTTATGAGGTGCTAAATCGGCTAACAGGTAATAGCCAATGGGTGATATATAGGTGCTGTTTGCAGGAATATTGATCGTATTAGCTGTAAATACCATTGAATCTGAGGGATCGATTATTCCAATGGGAGAATTATCCAGGTAAAGACTATACTGAACCTGGTTAAGTGCCGGTCCGTTGTTTTGAATAAATAACTGGAACTTCGGTGGATTTGAGCAATGAATCAACCCGGTAACTTTTACGTCGTTGATAACAATCCGGGCACCCTGGCTTGCGCAATGTACTTTCCTGCCGTTGCCTGACTGGCTGGCCCACACATCAAATAAAAGTGTTTGTGCTCCTGTGCAGGACGGTAGTGTAACGGTGATATTTTGAAGCGTCATCCTTTCAACCCGCGTATTATTGAGGTGTACTTTAACCAGCGACAAACCGGTTTGAGGTGGTAAAGTGTAAGTTGGATCGGGGTGATAAACGCTGCCGATAAAAGCATTGTCTGAATGATTATCGTCAATCACCATGGTTGCCATGGCATTTGCCAGGTCAGCAGCTTTTGGGTAAGCATTGGGATGTTCATACATATTGGCCCAATTTGCCACGGGAGTGTGGTAGCCGGCTGCCGTCCATAAATGTACATAGGCGTACTTGTTTCCATTATTGATTTCCTGTGTCCAGGATAAATCAACATTTACTTCGCAGGTGCTGGCATTTACACTATTCAACTTTAGTTTGAGGTCGGAAATAGTGCATTGAGCCTTGGAATGATTAAAAATACCAATTGCAAAAAAGAAGGCTAAGAGGTAAAATAGCTTTTTCATAAAAAAAAATTTGAGGTGAACAATTTTTTTTTATCTCCAGGGAGAAAGGATATTAAAACATAGGTAAACCGGATCTGAGGCGGGTTTAAATAGGTTGGATGGTATGTTCCCGCAATAAATGATCGTGAACTACTTCGGAAAGAACCACAAGATTACCACAAGCCGCGTAAAAAATGAATGACGGATAAGGGTTGGGTATATGATAGTCATCAGCTATACTCAACCCTGTTTGAAAATTCCGTTTACTTTCATTTGACAAAACATTCATTGCAAAATTCCAGCCTGCCCACCGCAATTTACCATGCATGGTACGACACTGGTTATCCGCATTTCATCCCGCCGTTTAACGGAAAAGGAAAAACGCAATCACCCCGCACGCTACGGGAAACAAGCTAATTGATGATATCTGTTGAGGGCAATGGCATTGGTTTCGAACAGTAATATACAGATAGGATGTTCAATATTTTGCAGCGGTTGCATGGCAAAACAGATTATGCCGGCACCAGTATCGGCCTGGCGCATTGTAAAAAATTTGTACAAAATCATCATGGCGAAAAAACTCCGCTATAGTTTGTTTCCTCACGAACTATGCGCCCGCTTGCTGACCGCTATGATAAAAACGTTTCTCTCACTTTTTAAAAATTCATCACAGAGACGGTATGATGCGGGGGATTATTTTTAGATCTTTTTAGTGGATATATAACAAATAGAAATCAGTATTTGCATCAGTGGTTCGTGTGGACAAGAACCACGGCTTTAGAAAAAAACATTCGCTCAAAATAAAACGCAAAAAACCCCGAACCACCAGGGATCAGGGCTTTTGGCTATACGCTTTTCACCGATACCGGGGCTAAGGTGGTTTTGTAAAATTTATACATATCCCTCGATGTGATTTCAGGAGGTTTTTGTGCAGGCACACATACGAACCCGATCCATCGGCAAACCAAAAGAACCACTTTTTGCCACCCCACCTGACGATTGTGTACTTTAAATAAAATAATTCACACCATCATACAATCGCTCCACGTCAAACATTCACAATCCTACCACGTTCATTTTGTAATAGGTAATATATTTTGAAAATTTGCAAACAGTAAATTTAAAGTAGGGTATGTCACTAAAAATCTCCAATCTCAGTAAGAAGTATAAGAATGGTGTAAAGGCATTAGATAATATTTGCCTCAACCTTAATAAAGGAATGCTTGGTTTATTAGGACCTAATGGTGCAGGTAAATCCACTTTTATGCGAACACTTGCCACGCTGCAAACGCCTGATAGCGGAAGTATCTTATTTGATGAAATTGATGTTTTATCTAACCCAAGGGAATTACGAAAAGTGTTGGGTTACCTGCCCCAGGAGTTTGGAGTATATCCAAAGGTTTCAGCAGAAGAACTACTCGACTATTTCGCAATTCTCAAAGGAATAAGTGCTAAGTTGGAAAGGAATAAAATAATTCAATACGTTTTAGAAATTACTAACCTGTATGAAGAAAGAAAGAAACATGTAGAAAGTTTTTCAGGTGGGATGAAACAGCGATTTGGCATCGCACAACTTTTATTAAACAAGCCCAAACTGATAATTGTAGATGAACCAACAGCAGGGTTAGACCCTGCTGAAAGAAACCGTTTTTTAAATGTGCTGAGAGAAGTTGGAACAGATAACACTGTAATATTCTCTACACATATAGTTGAAGACATTAAAGACCTGTGCCATGAGGTTTGCATTATGAATAAAGGGAGGGTTTTAAAACAAACAACTCCTGCACTGGCTATTGCGGAAATACAAGGCAAAATATGGGCAAAAAACATCAGCAGAACAGCTTTAGAAAATGAGGAATCAAAATACAACATCCTCTCTTCAAAATACAATGCAGACAATAGTTTGAGTATAAGAATTTATTCAGAAAATAAAACGGATGAAGGGTGGAATGATGTTGAGCCACAATTGGAAGATGTTTATTTTATTTCATTAAATAGTTTAAACTAATGTTTAATGCGATCCTCACCTACGAACTCAAATACTGGGCAAAGAACCCTTCTATATATTTATATGGTTTTACTTTCTTCTTGTTTGCCTTGCTATCGGTAGCAGGAAATGCAGGTGTATTTAACGAAATGAATGAGAACGAAAGGAGTATAGCCAACTCGCCATTCGCATTATACACCCTGGTGGCACTGGCTACCAAGTTGATACTTTTTATTATTCCTTCAATTATAGGCAACTCATTGTATAGAGATGTTAAAAATAACACCCACAGCATTCTTTATAGCTATCCAATCACTAGGCTAAGCTATCTATCAGCAAAATTTATCAGCTCGTTTATTACTCTATCTTTTATTATACTGTTATTTTTGTTTGGATGCTTTGCAGGAACACAAATTGCAGGAGTAAACAAATCGCTTGTAGTTCCATTTTATTTTTCTGCATACCTGCATTTGCTGTTAATTTATTTTTTGCCGAACCTGCTGCTATTTGGCACATTGGTATTTTTTATTGTTTCACAAACACGAAATTTATATACAGGCTTTATAACAATAATTGTTGTTTTAATCATACGGGAAATAGCGACAAGACTGACCGCAGGAGCTGAAATCAGTTTCATCGCAATATTGATTGAGCCCTTGGGGGAAACAGCAACTTATTTTTATACCAATAATTGGAGCTTGTCAGAACAAAATATTAGTCCTTTACCCTTTTCTAAATTTATTATGCTGAACAGGCTTTTGTGGGTAGCAATAGCTTCTGTTACAGTTTATGTAACCTATCGCTTATTTTCATTTAGTCAAAACCCATTTGTTTTTATTGTATTTAAAAAGAGAATAGAAAAGAAAGAGTTGCATTATGCGGGGCAAATTATAAAAATAGAATTGCCTTTTGTAAACTATAATTTTACGTTTCTTTCTAATTTTTACAAATCATGGAAGTTATCTACCATTGAGTTTAAATCTGTAACTGCCACCGGAGCATTTGTAAGCATTGTTTTGACAGGTGGAGTTTTTGTATATGTTTTATTATCTCAAATGAACTCCCCGTATGGTGTAAGAGTATTACCTGTAACGTGGGTTATGTTGGCATTTCCTGTGTTATTCTTTTCATTACTCATCAACTTTATTAGCTTTTTGTATGCTGGCTTTTTGGTTAACCGTTCCAGAGCTACAAAGATGTTTTATTTAGTTGATTCAACTTCAATCCCTAACTGGGTAGTGGTTTTATCAAAACTAATAGCTCTCATAAAAATTCAAATTGTACTGCTTTCTTTAATCCTAATTATTGGAGTCACTGTTCAGCTATCCCAGGGATATTTTCACTTCGAACTTTTGCACTATATTCTCGACTTGTATGGTATTCACCTGATTGGTTTTGTAATCTGGGCATTTGTTGCTTTATTTATTCAGTCTTTGTTTACCAATTCCTGGGTAGGGTTGTTTGCGCTTATTATTATTTATTTTGGATTGTCAGAATTACCATTGTCAGGTATTAAAAAATATATTTATCGGTTCAATCAAAATCCGGATGCGGGTTTTTATTTGGGTTATTCAGATTTAAGCGGACACAGTCATTCCATCACCGCATACTTTATTTACAAACTCTATTGGTTACTTTTTGCACTAATACTTTTTGCAGGATCTTTATTACTTTGGCAAAGAGGTTTGGTTGATTTATTTAAGGATAGAATAGGGATTGCATATAAAAGAACAAATCGGAAAATAGTGTTACCAACAACAGTAGTGTTGGCTACATTTATATGTACTGGTTTTTGGATAAATAGAAATGAGACAGGGTTACCAAAACTTTTAACCGAAGCCGATAAAAATAATATTACAGCCAAAGCAGACAAGAAATATATATCATTTGAGAAAATGATTCAACCAAGAATTGTAGCCGTTAATGTTTCAATGGATATTTATCCGGAGCGTTTAACTTTTATATCTCAAGGTACTTACACATTAATCAATAAATCAAATCAAAATATTGATACCTTAATCATTCAATCTGCTTTTGATATTGTTACTCAAATTTCCATCAATCAAAAAACAAAACTGATTATTAATGATACTATTGCTTTAGTTAAAGTGTATAAATTAATAACTACATTGAAACCAATGGACAGCCTAGTTATAAAATTTAATGTTATGAATGTTCCCAATTCAGTTTTTCACAAAAATTCATTGGTTGAAAAGAATGGCACTTACATTACTTCACTCATCTATCCAAGTATTGGCTATCGTTTAAATAATTCAGAGAGACTTCCAACTGATTCATTTGCTTTAAATAATCACAACCGTTCTGTTGACGCAGATTTTATTGATTTTGAAACTACAGTCAGTACTTCATCAAATCAAACAGCCATTGCACCCGGGTATTTACAAAAGAAGTGGCAGGCAAATGGAAGAAACTTTTTTAACTATAAATCCACCACTCCGGTTACGATAGACTTTGCTTTTGTTTCAGGGAATTATGAAGTTAGGAAAGACAGCTACCAAAATATTCCAATTGAAATTTATTACCATAAGAATCATGATTACAATATTCAACACATGATAAACGGAATAAAAGCAACGCTTGGATATTGTGAAAACAACTTTAGTGCATACCAACACAAGCAAATCAGGGTTATTGAATTTGCAAGAACCCGGGGAGATTTTGCCCAGTCATTCGCAAACACAATACCTTATTCGGAGTTAGGATTCATAATGGACATTGATGATACAAATGAAACAACTCTAAATCTTCCATTTATAGGAGCAAGTCACGAATTAGCACACCAATGGTGGGGAATGCAGGCAATACCAGCCGATGTAGCAGGTGCTAAAATGATAACAGAAAGCATGGCGGAATATGTGTCTTTGAAAGTGTTTGAGAAGAAGTATGGAAAAATTAAATCGTTGCAATTACTAAGCAGATCGTTAAATACCTATTTGAATAAACAAAGAGAATCTACAGAAATCGAAAAGCCACTAATCTTAAACTCAGGAAATAAACAATCACATGTACCCTACCAAAAAGGCATGTTGGTTTTAAATGCTATGAGCCATTACATAGGAGAAGAGAACCTAAATGCGGCATTAAATAAATACCTGCAAAAAGGAAGGCTTCAAAAAGCCCCATACAGCACTTCACTAGAGATGGTTGATTTTATCAGAAAGGAAACACCTGATTCACTAAGGTATTTATTGCATGATTTGTTTGAACAGGTTACCTGTTATGACAATAAAATAATAAATGTACAATCAATGGCATTTGGAAACGGTACATACGAAATAGACATACGCTACTCAATCAGTAAGTTTGAAAGGAATGAAAATAGTAAGGCAAATATCCCAAAGTCCTTAAATGATTTTATACAAATTGGCATTTATAAAAAAGGGACTCTCCTGCCTAAAGAAGTTAAAATGGTTCGGGTAACTAATTCAAACAATCATTTTAAATTTCAAATTGATTACCTGCCAGGAAGAATTGTAATTGACCCCTATTGTCTGTTGATAGACCTTAAACGTACAGATAACAGCAAATATTTTTAAAACAATTCACTTTATAAATCATTAAATTTATAATCAACCTGATTTAAAATACATTGAATAACTTAAAAATAAAAATACAAAGGTTTGTGATTGAAAAAGTGGAGTTGCTGTTACTCCTTCTTTTTGGTTTCATTTATTTTACTATGGCAATTTTTGGCAGAGGCGATTACTGGAACTCATTTGAGCATACAAATCTCATTGCAATCATTCTTTGCTTGCCGATAGTTTTTGTAATCAACGCCTATCTGCTTATCCCCTTTTTTGCAAAAACTAAAAAATGGATTCTTTATGTTGTTTTATTAGTACTCTTATTTTTATGTATTGAATGGGGCAGGGTAGTAATAAGTTCAAAATCTCTATTTTTCGGAAGCGAAAATATCTCCATTTCATTTGTTCTTGCATTTGCAATGTCCTGGCTTTTTATAACTACAAGAGACTGGTTTCTTAATTTAAGACTAATTGAAAAATTAAGATCAGAGAATTTAATAACAGAAATCGCTTTTCTTAAAGCACAGGTTGACCCACATTTTATGTTCAATACCTTAAATGCAATGTATGCCTTAGCCCTGGAAGAAGAAAGCCCAAAGACCGCAGACAGCATTATAAAATTGAGCACATTGATGCGATACAATCTTCATGACTCCAATGCAGCATTCATAAGTATTGAAAAAGAAATTGACTACATTGAAAAATATATTGCCTTACAAAAATTAAGACTAAATGATAATAACCATATTGATGTAGATATAAAGCTGGACGCAAATATTTCTCCTAATATCAAAATTGCGCCACTTCTATTAATCCCATTTATTGAAAATGCCTTTAAGTTTGGGGTAAGCCCTTCAAAGGAAACAGCAATAACAATTAAAATTTATGCAGCCAATAATTCAATTGTACTGGAGATATCCAACACAATATTTATTACTACCGGCGATCATGAATTTAAAGGTATCGGATTACAGAATGTAAAAAAGCGACTTGATTTATTGTATCCAACGCAGCATATACTAACATTAAATCAATCAGGAGAGAAGTATTTTACTCACTTAGTAATTAAATTTCAACAATGATAAAGTGCATTGCCATAGATGATGAGCCTAAGGCGCTCGAAATAATTAAAAATCATGTTTCAAAAATTGATTATCTACAATTAGAAAATGTATTTACAGACCCGTTTAAAGCAATTACATTTATAAATGATTCCAATATCGAACTGCTTTTTCTTGACATTAACATGCCAGACATTGACGGGATGAATTTTGTTAAACACCTAATCCAAAAACCTCTAATAATATTTACTACGGCACATAGTGAATATGCAATAGAAAGTTACGAAGTAGAAGCAATTGACTTTTTATTAAAACCTTTTGATTTTTCAAGATTTTTAGCAGCAGCCAATAAGGCAAAAGAGCGGTTGTTGAAATTGTCAGCAAAAACTGCTGCCTTCTTCTTCGTAAGTTCAGGTACCCAAAAAATAAAACTAATTTATGATGATATTCTTTTTATAAAAGGGGATGGCAATTATGTTACCTACCAAACAAAATCAGGCAGGGTAATGGTGAGGAATTCAATAACAGCTTCGCGAAGCGAACTGCCCTCAAACACATTTGTACAAATTCATCGAAGCACCATTGTTTCCCTAAAATGGGTTGACAAAGTTGACGACAATCATGTTTATATTGTCGGCAATAAGTTCCCCATTAGTTCTACCTATCGGGAATCATTTTTAAGAGTAATTGGAACAAAATAAAGGCGGCACATTTTGCAGGCACAATTAAAAAAAGCACAAGCCAACAAATCAAAAAAATGAAAACGTAACGTTCTGCCACCACTCAATGACACTTCGACTCAATAATAAAAATGGTTTGCAACGATTACCAGACAGTAGGGCTATTGTTAACATTTAGTAGTATAGCCGACAAGCCCCTAAAATTAAAATTGCTCAAAATAAAACGCAAAAGCTGCGGCCTTGTTTCGTGTCTCACGAAATACTGGCATGGCAGGCAACTGGCAGTTAGGCAATATGGCGGGGCGGCGAATATTTACTCTTCCGCTTCGGCGGAACGCTTTTCAACTTCAGTTACGGTAAAAGGATAACGCAAGGCCGTAGTTCTTATCTTCAACTTTTGTAACTTTATTCAACAACTGGCTGGCGGTTTTAAAATACCGCAACAGCTTCAGCACCTGGCGTTGGCAGCAATGCTACTACCACTCAGCCCAAAAGGATAAATCATCAATTGCAGACAATAATAGCAAATAACAATAATACATTTTAACAATGGGAAATAAAAAGAAGTTGTCACCAGAACAATGTAAAGAACTACTTGGCACATTGAAAGCCCGTTTTGAGAAAAACATAAGTCGCCATAAAGGCATTGAATGGACCAATGTACAAGCGAAGCTGGATACGCCAAACGGCGGGGAAAAATGGTGGTCGCTAAATGAAATGGAAAGAACCGGTGGTGAACCGGATGTTATTGGCTATGATAAAAAAACAGGCGAATACATTTTTTATGATTGCTCGGCAGAAAGTCCTAAAGGCCGCAGAAGTATTTGTTACGACCATGAAGCATTGCAGGTAAGGAAAGAATATAAACCCGAAAACAGCGCCATTAATATGGCACATGAAATGGGTATTGACCTGTTAACAGAAGAACAATACCGGGAGCTACAACAACTTGGAAATTTCGACATCAAAACATCAAGCTGGATAAAAACACCCGCTGATATCAGAAAATTGGGTGGTGCACTTTTTTGTGATCGGCGCTACAACACTGTGTTTGTGTATCATAATGGAGCAGAATCGTACTATGCTGCCAGGGCTTTCCGTGGCTCGTTAAGGGTTTAATACCATAACGTCCGGACTTGTGTAAGCAGGTAAATTTGAATTGAAGAATGATCTATCAGATAATGAATTGGAAGGTATCACGAATGAATAAACAAAGAACCCAATCTGTCATTTGATCATCGTTTTTCCAAACAACTTTGTTACCGGGCAGTTTAACTAACTACCACTATAATAAATTTTTATCTTTAAATAAAATTAGCATACCGCAATGAATTTTTCATTATCAAAATCAATTGAAATCCTTGATCATACCCCAGGCGTGCTCATTGCTATGTTAGAAAATGTTTCCGCGGACTGGACCTCAAACAACGAAGGTGGAGACACATGGACGGTGTATGATATTGTGGGTCATTTGATTCATGGTGAAAAAACAGACTGGATTCCCAGGATGGAAATTATTTTGTCGGATAAACCGGGTAAAACATTTGAACCATTTGACAGGCTTGCACAATTTGAAGAAAGTAAGGGAAAATCATTGGTACAGCTTTTAGCTGAGTTCAAAAATTTGCGTCAAAAAAATATAGAAAATCTACGTTCAAAAAATCTTACCGGCAAAGATTTAGAAGCAACCGGTATACACCCTACATTTGGATCAGTCACCCTGTCGCAATTGATTTCAACATGGACCGTTCACGACCTCAATCATATTGCTCAAATTTCCCGTGTGATGGCTAAACAGTATAAAGCAGAAGTTGGGCCCTGGGTAAATTATTTGAGCATACTGCAACGATAAACCGGCAATTGTTACCTGCCCGATTCAAAGACTCGATCCACAAATTTGCCATATCATTGTTTCACCCGCACTTGTATAATTTGGGTATATGCAACAACAGTAAAATTCAGCAACTATTGAGCGCTGGGCGATGTACATTACTACTTCAGCTAATGGCCGGTTCAGAAGTGGTTGGGGGCATTCCTTCTTATATAAATATTTTTAGTAATTTCATAATCAGTATTTTTTGGGTACACCGCTGATCATACAAATTTTAAATCCAGACTTTCGCAAAGCGATACCTTTTCTGCAAAGACATGTTATGCAATAATTGAAAACTATATTACAATGATAGAGTTAAACATAGCTAAAGAACAATATGAGCGAATGCCGGACGAAGAACTGATTCGTTTTGCAAAAAATGAAGCTCACCTTTTAACCATGGAATCATTTCATTTATTGAAATCAACATTTGAATCCCGAAATCTTGACATGAGTGTTCTGGAAGATACGGAAATGAATAAATTATTTTCAGACATGACTCAGCAGGCTGGCTTTGAAAAAGCAACCACCATTGAAAACACAGAAATGATCTGGCAATTTGCGCTGGATGAAAAAGAAAAAGGCAAGACAAACCTGGAAATATTTAAGTTGCTTCTCAATAAAGGAGTCAACAAAAATTATGCAATGATGCTACTGCAAAGCCTTGAATCAAAATCAAAGGGACTCGTAGATAATTTTGATACTGAAGTAATCATTGGTTGGATTTTTGTGATCACGGGGTTGATGGCAATTTTTTTATTTGCGACTGGCACGCTTAAAGGATTCTGGGCAGTATATGGTTTGATAAGTATCCTCGCAGGTATAGTCCGGCTTTTTACCAGCTACAGAAAAAAAAGAAAATATCAAACAGTCGCAGATAACATCCAGGAGGAAAATGACAAAATGAATAACCTTCAGCAAAAGTAAATAGAAGTGCAACAAGGCTCTGCAAAATACAATGCCGGACCTGCAAACAAATTCTCCAATCTAAATGACGCAATCGTTGGTCATTACAAAAAAGGACATCCAGTAAAAAAATATGGCAACAAATATCTCAACCATCTATCTCAATGCCTCCATCCAAAAAGTGTGGGAAACCATTACCAATCCGGCGCTTGTAAAACTTTGGCAGTATGGCAGCGACTTGCAAACGACATGGGAAATTGGCAGTGACATTAAATTCCGTACGGAATGGGGCGATATAGTATTTGAACAATGGGGTAAGGTGTTGGAACTTAGGCCAAACGAATTAATAAGGTACAGCTTGTTTGCGCCAGCACCCGGGCGTGATGACATACCCGAAAACTATTTTATAATGAGCTATATTTTGAAAGCCGAAAACGGCCAGACAAAACTAGAAATTATACAGGAAGACAACCGGGCCAATGCGGTGCAGGAAGCGCCACAAGGTGAAGAAAACCCGGTGTTACAATCGTTGAAACAGGTTGCGGAAAGCGAAGGCAATCTTTCGTAAGTATGCGAACCACGGTTGATAGGAAGTCACGTTGACGGACAAAATCTCAAGAAAACAAACCTGCTAAAAATGTTTATATTCAAGTATATTTAACATGTAATATGCAGACTACTATCTATTTACTGTTAGTTTCTTTAGGGGCATTGCTAATACTGGGTATTTTTCATTTTACCATTTACCTCCAGCAAAATGATAAGGCTTTTAGAAACTATTCCTTTTACCTGTTAGTGATGGCTGCCTTTAATATAGTCAGGCTATTGGATGAAAGACTTACCAATTATTATCCATTGTCTTATTATACTGTAGAAACGCTGGATCCCATTCTATCTAATGTTGCATTTTTAATGTACGTGAATTTTCTAGGAGTAATACTCAACATTACGCCACTTCAAAAATTTTACTATAAATGCTGGAAAGGTCTTCAAATCTTTATTACTTCTTTTTTAATGCTGTACCTCCTGCTAAGAGTTACCGGCGACCAGTTTAAATGGGCCAAAACAATTATTACAGTGGCAAGTTTTACTTGCATGGGTTTTGGATTAGTTTTGACATTTAGGTTACTGAGTCTAAGAAAAGTAATATTTTATCAATTGATTATTGCAGGCACAATTGTATCTGTATTGGGTGTTTCTACTGGTTTAATTATGAATGTTTTTGTGTACAAGGAAAACCTTGCGTTTGGCGGTTTGTTTTTTTTAGAGCCAAGTATGATGGTGGAAGCTATTTTTTTATCAGCCGCCCTTGGCTACCGGCTAAAAATAGCTTACCGTGAAAAAGAAATTTTCCAAAAAACCTTGCTGGAAGAAACCGAAAAAAGGGAAATACTTGCATTACAAACAGCCCGGTTACTGCGTCAGGAGTTGGATATAAAAGAAATGCAAAACCGCATTAGTAAAGATTTACATGATGACATCGGCGCATCTCTGAGCAGCCTGCAAATTTTTGGTTCGGTGGCAGTCATGCTGATAGATAAAAACCCATTGGAAGCAAAAAAAATGCTGGGTCAGATTTCGGCCAATACAGAAGCGATAATGGAAAACATGGATCATATTGTATGGGCAATGCAACCTACAGACAATCAGATGCACACACTGGAGGCAAGGATAAAAGATTTTGGTTATAACCTGCTTACGATGAAAGATATAGCCTGTAATTACCAGTTTGAACCTGCAATTGAACAGGCTTGTGATAAAGCAACGCTAAGAAAAAATATATTGCTAATTGCCAAAGAAGCTATCAATAATATAGCTAAATACAGCAGGGCAAAGCATGCAGAAATTAGCCTGACGAAACAAAATGGGCATATCATTTTATTGGTTCAGGATGATGGAATCGGTTTTGATCATAGCAATTGTAAAAAAGGGAACGGTCTAAACAATATTTCTTCAAGGGCCAAAGCTATGGGGGGAGTTGCAAACATTCATTCTAATCCCGGTACAGGTACAAGTATTACATGCCATATTCCAGTAACTAATATTAGCGATATAGAGTAGTTAAAATTTTATAGAAATTTACAGTATGATTAGTGTAGTAGTATATGATGACAACGATGCAAGACGTAAAAGCCTGGAAGCACTTTTATCATTAAGTGATGGTGTGGAGTACCTGGGAAGTTTCAGCGATTGCAGCACAGTACTGAATGATATGCAAACACTTAAACCAACACTGGTACTGATGGACATTGAGATGCCCAATGTGAATGGCATAGAAGGCGTTAAGAAAATAAAACGACATCACCCGGAGATAAAAATTGTGATGCAAACAGTATTTGAAGATGAAGAAAAAATATTTGCAGCATTACAGGCAGGTGCTGAAGGATATATCCTGAAAAGCGCTTCGGCAGAAAAAATAATCCAGGGAATTATAGACGTTAGCAACGGCGGTGCTTTTATGACACCCAGTGTGGCACTTAGGGTGATGAAATATTTCAACAACACTACCGAATGCAATAACACCGAAATGAACCTGACCTCCAAAGAAAAAGAGGTATTGAAAAATCTTACTGATGGACTAAGCTACAAAATGGTAGCAAACAAAATGGGCATCAGCTATTACACGGTAAACGCTCACATAAAAAAGATTTATGAGAAATTGCAGGTACATTCATTGGGGGAAGCGATTTCGTATGCAATGAAGAATAAAATTGTGTAATGACACAATTGCAATTCATAGAAATATTCGTATTGGGTGCATCATTGATTGCATCGATCTACCATTTTGTGTTGTTCATCCAGCAAAAAGACAACTTCCTGCTATTTTACAGTATCTACCTTTTTACTACGGCTGCATACCTCAGCTTTAAACTGTATAGCAATAATTACAACCCGTTTGAACCAGGGGTAAACAACTGGTATTATGCTACTGAAGAAATACTGCAGGTAATAATGTACAGCAGCTATGCTACTTTTGCTGCAGTAACATTGGAGGTTACAAAAAAGCCAACAATAGTAAAATGGTGTTGGATCGGCCTGCTCATTTGTTCCGGCATCACGATCGTTATACATCTGTCGAAAGCATTGTTTATTGGCCCTGGCATCACCACTCCAACAGCGTATGGCATTTCAAGGCTGACCACTATTTTTATTGCAGTCTTTGCATTGGCAATGGCATGGCGGGTGAGGACTTCCGTTTTTCAAAAAACAATTATCATCGGCTCTTATGTGTATGCCTTCTTTGCCCTGTTTTCTGTATGCTCTTTTATTTTTAAAAAAAGCTATTTTGGCCTATCGGGAGTAGAGCCTTACATGATCGGCAGCTTTATTGATATCATTATTTTTTCGGGCGCACTGGGCTACCGCTTCAAGAAAATTGCAGATGAAAAAAACCATCTGCTTGAGTTGTCGTTGGCCACAGCCGAAAGCCGTACCAATATAGCCAAATCACTGAACGACGATGTTGGCGCAGCGCTCAGCAGTATACATGTATATGCATCCGTGGCAGAAACCTTACTGTCTAAAAACCCGGTAAAGGCTACGGAATATATTCAACAGATAAAAAACAACAGCTTGCAAATAATGGATGATGTTGGTGACATTGTGTGGGCACTTAACCTATCTCCGGCCAACATACAAAATGCATTAACTACACGGATAAAACGGTATGGACTGGAAATTCTGGAACCAAAGAATTTGCAGTGCATTTATGAAATAGAAGAATCTGCACTTAAAAAGATACAGGACATAAGCACCGCAAAAAGCATATTGCAGCAGGTGAAAGTGGGTATGCAAAAAATCATTAAAAAAAGCACAGTCAACGAGGTTACTGTTTCTGTAAAGCTGTCTCAAAACCATTTACACGTAGCTGTTTTTTAAACGACCTTTTTCCAAACAGTTAAGGACACCCCATACTTATATCACCAAAACAAAAGCCCCGTATATGGAAAAACTTAATTCAAACAGGTTTTGATTTAGCTGCTTATTATTTTCATCAGTGGAAAAGATGGTAATATAAAATGCTTGCTCACTTCTTTTATACAGGGTTTTATAATTTTTTGCAGGAGTCACTATTTATCATCACGTTGCGAATAAGATAGGATAGTTTTCATAAAGAAAGCTACTACCTATATTTAGTAACATATATCTGTTTCCCGGCATATTTTGCAGATAAAACTATCTTTCTATACTAGAATTAGTGATTGTACGGCAGTGCTTTTTTTTTCATTTTTGTGATGCAGTTACAAAATACTATGCGACCCATCACAATGACCCCAAGCCGCTTTTTTATCACCCCTTTACTTTGTTTTTTATTAAACCTTATGGTTAGCAATACCATCGCACAAGTAAACAATGACGCAACCAATAATAAATTTGTTCCAAGAGAACTGGCTATCCCAACATCGCCCCTCTTCGACCTGATGGGTGCAGCACCAAGCCAGGTAGCCCGTACTGCGGACATTAAAGATTTTAAAGTGGATTGGTCATTTAAAAACTGGAGGGTAAATCCTAACCTGGCCATACAAGGACAGCCAATATGGGAGTTATTTTACAATAGAAAAAATTTGACCAAATACCAACAGGCAAGTAATTTTCAGCGAATGATGGCTTCCTTAGATTTGTCAATCGGCACCGTGCTGGGTGATAACAGCGAACGTCGCATTGGTGGTGCTTTAAAAATGAACCTATACAAACAGCGTGACCCGTTATTAATAAAAGGTGCCTATGATGAGATACAAAAAACCTTTGACGACGAACTGTTAGAACTGAAGAGAAAGGAAAAGGAAGTACTACTTGCTATGG
>JBBQTL010000105.1:0-18416 GCA_038213285.1 Chitinophagales bacterium | reverse complement strand
TAAATGGCAGTGGTTTTAATGGGTATTGCTGTGTTGGATAAGGATGTTCTCCCGGTAAACCATTCACTGGAACGGGCCGCTCTTCTATTGGAAATAAAGAAGTGCCGTTGTCACGGTCAAGCACATACACTAAACCATCTTTAGTAGCCTGCACTACTACATCTGTTTTTTTTCCTTTGTAATGGATGGTAGTAAGATTTGGAGGGCAAGGCAGGTCACGGTCCCACAGGTCGTGGTGGATGGTTTGAAAATACCATTTAATTTTTCCGGTTTCTGCATTCAGCGCCAGTATACAATTTGCAAACAGGTTGCTACCTTTTCGATCGCCTCCATAAAAATCAGAAGAAGGTGAACCAGTGCCTAAATATACTACCCCACGTTTTTCATCCACGGATAATCCGCTCCAGTTATTGGCTGCACCAATTTTTTTATAGGCATCTTTTGGCCAGGTGTCGTAGCCCATTTCGCCGGGCTGCGGTATGGTATGAAATACCCATTTCAATTTACCTGAAACTACATCGAATGCCCGTATATGCCCCGGTGCCGCATCGCCGCCTTCGGGTACGCTTGATCCGATAATGAGTGTGTTTTTATAAATCACTCCCGGAGAGGTGGCCGTTACAGATAAATTAGTAACCTCATGGCCGAGATTGGCAGCGAGGCCTTCATGTAAATCAACGCTTCCATTGTTCCCGAAACTTTCTACCAGCTTACCGGTTAATGCGTTTACACCATACAGTTGGGCGCCTGCAGAATAAAGGATGCGCTTATCCTCCCCATCTTCCCAATAGACCACTCCCCTGTTGGTGTTAAATCTTTGGTTCTCTTTTATGGGTTCAAATTTCCATTGCTGCTCGCCGGTTGCCGCATTCAATGCAAATAAATTAAGCTCCGCAGAAGTACCATACAGCATGCCATTTACCACAATTGGCTGGCATTGTATTTCCCTTGGCCGGGATGTTTGTTTACTGACTGTATCGGGTTGATCATTCGCAAAATAAGTCCAGGCAACGGTTAAATTTTTTACATTCTCAAAATTGATTTCAGATAAAGGTGAATAACGGTTGCCGGCTTTATTGCCACCATATACTGGATAGTTTTTACCGGTTTCCATACCGGCATTGCTTTTATTAGCATCCCTGTTTTTACAACTTACAAAAATAAATATCCCTGCCGATAAAATCTTACATAAACACTTCATTTAATCAATTAATTATTAGGTGATGTTCAACCATATCCTTCTCTTATTAGTCAGTTTAAATTCAAATCAATAATTTTTACCTTGAATTGTTATTGGTTTTGAAGGATTAATTAAAATATCTACTAACTCAATAACTAAGCATTCTGCAACACTTTTAGATCCTTCCATAAAAAAACATGGAAGTCCAACATGGATTTTATTTTTATGATAACTTCTCATTTCTGGAAATAATATCCACATTCTGGCTGACCCAATTTTTGGTATAGGAGTGATTGTATCCAAAATTATATTTCCCTTTTCATCTTCAAACTCAGGCCAAATCATGAATATTTGATTGGAATTTCTATGTTCTTCGTGATCATAATATAAGTCTGAACGATAACCTTGATTCGGTGTATATTCTCGTCCTCCTTCGCTAACGTCCAAAAAGTGATAGCTTACTCTAAAGTCCGCATTATTTCCAAGCTTCGTAATATATGGAGTGTGCATTTTGGAACTGCTGCTTATATTCTGATTTCTTTTGGACCATTAAATCCCGGAAAAAGGCGTAGTCTTTTTACCTTTTATGATCTTTCGATAGAGAGAAAACACTAAGACGCAGTGTTTGATATAAGCGGTTAACCAAGCATAAATACCCATGCATATTTACCAGGTTCTTTTACTCATTACCTTATCCAGTTCTGCCCGGGTCATCTTTCCCAGATCGGGATGCTGGCCAAGCCATTTAAGAAATTCAGTTTTAATTTCATCTGTCCATTGGCTATCGATCTGACCTGTTGAATACCGGTTTGATTTAACCATTTCAAACCCGAATTTATCTTTCCTGATAACAAACTCAGCAGTGGTAACCACCTGTTCGGCCAGGTGAGCCGGAACAAACAAAACTCCTTCCTGTCTTGCGATCACCAGGTCGCCGGGCAGTACCATTACATTCCCGATTCTTATGGGGGTATTAAGCCCCATCAATACCATCTCCTCCAAAAAGGATGGATGAAAATCACGTACAAAAGCATTAAAACCCTTCATCTCATTCATTTCCTGCAGATCGCGGGATGCACCGTTAAAAACCACGCCATTGCCAGACTTGCTGAAAATGGAAGTGGCCAGGGTAGACCCCATCAATGTGCCGCCGCCGATTTTACCAAAGCCATCAGCAACATACACATCACCCTTTACCAGGGTTTCAATTGGCCATGAATTGGTATTGCCTTTTCTTCCATCTCTTGCAATGCCGCGTCCCTTTATATTTCGTTCCACATCCGGACGGCTGGGCATAAACATGGCTGTTACTGCACGGCCTATAACCGGTACATCATTGTTTATCATTTTCCAGCCACCTTCAAACTGGTTCACATACCCTTCATTTTTCAACACTGTCCAGGCATCATCTATATTGATAGATTTAGCCCTTACCAATAAATCATCTTCAATTTTTGGCCGCCCGTCTGCAAAGCGTTCTCCTCTCCATTCGGATGTTAAAAAGATCATTTCCTCTTTGGGAATTGTTTGTGCATCTGATACCTTGTTGAAACTAACGGTTACGAGAAACGACAGTAAAATAAATCGGTAAAATTTCATCCTGTAAGGTTTAAAAATCATTTTTTATTAAGTAAAGTATCGGCTTGCTAATATCCTGGTGAGTCACCCTTTGGGGGTGACTCACCAGGATATTTACTGTACTCATTATTCATCACTCATCACTCATATTAGTTTCCTTCCTTTTCCAAATAAGCTTCAATATCCTTTTGCGTGATGGCAAGTTTCTTCGGGTACTTGGCCACCCATGCCCTGAATTCATTCTTAATATTATCTGCCCAGTCTCCATGAATCTGCCCGGAGGGGTATTTGCCCTGTTGCAATAACACTCTTTCAAACTCATCCCGCAAAGCAGTCATCTCCGAAGCAGCTACCAATTCCTCTACGAGGTAAGCGGGAATAAATACTACTCCATATTCATTGGCAAACACCACATCACCCGGAAATACAGTCACCTGGCCAATGCGGATGGGAGTATTGATACCCGTTGGTGTCATATCTTTTATGTACGACGGATCATGGCCCTTTACCCAGGCGTTAAACCCTTTGGTATCTTTTAGTTCCTGCATATCCCTTACGGAGCCGTAAAAAATTACGCCCTTACCTGTTTTGCCATTAATCGCATTACCAAGACTTGATCCTATTAACGTGCCATCCTTCACCTTACCATAACCATCCGCAACATAAATATCTCCCTTCGTTAAAATATCGATGGGCCAGATGTTGATGCCCCCTTTTTGAGAGCGGCCTTCCGCCTTACCCAATTTCCTGACGAGGGTATCCAGGTCGGGCCTTGACGGCATAAACTGCGCTGTTACCACACGGCCTACCATTGTTTCACCGGGCTTCAAAATAATCCAGTCTTTTTCTACCTGGTTACGAAATCCTTTCTTCCCCAAATATCCCCAGATTTGTTCAAGGGTAGCTTCCTGTAAACGCTCCAATACAATATCCGGAACTTTAGGACGGCCATCGGCGAAGCGTTCGCCTTTCCATTCAGCAGTCAACGCTTTAACGTATTCGGGAGGTGCCCCTAGATGTTGCGCCTTTGTAAAAAACGAACAGAAAAAAAATGCGACAAGGAACGCAGGATTTTTAGTCATAACGAAATGTATAAATTTTTATGATAAATATTGATAGCAATGATTGAATCGTTTTTTGATCGTTTGAAGAGAATAGCGTTATAAATATGGCGAAAATTATTGTTACCTGATAATTTATTTATTTAAAAGTTCTACAACATTTTTTTGGAGTACCTACGTCTCATAAAGTTTACACCTTTCAAAAAGGTGTAGACTTTATGAGACGACTTTATCAACCTCTTTTTTCATTACTAATCGCCTGCATCAATCCCCGCATATAACCAAAAGCGTATAAGGAACCGATGTTACTATACCCCGGCCGTTCGTTGCTATCACCTGCCATGGTTGGCACATGATCCGGCCTTATAGGCCCCCTGAATCCAATATCATAATAGGCCTTCATAGCAGCATACATATCTATCTGGCCTTCATCATGAAAGGTTTCTTCAAATTTAAATTTGCCGCCCCTTACATTGCGGAAATGAACAAAATGAATGAGCCCCCGTTTGCCGAAATCCTTCACCACTGTTGGTATATCAACACCCATCAGTGAAAAATTCCCCTGGCACATGGTGATGCCATTGTTTGGACTTTTTACAATATCCAGCATCCGGTTAAAATTCTCAACAGTTGTCATAATACGGGCAATGCCTTTAATGCTGTCCACCTGCGGATCATCCGGATGCATGGCGAGTTTCATCCCGATCTTTTCTGCCTCTGGTACAACGGCCTTTAAAAAATATTCGAGGTTCTTCCATAAATCATCTTTAGTAACCACACCATATTCGGTGTTGGGCAAATTCTTTACATCTTCATAATCGAATGCAGTTACCAGGGCACCACCCCGGCCTGGTTTGTCCATTTTAGTGCGGTACCAGCTTATTACGGGCATCCAATTATAGCAGATTACATCAATGCCGGCATATTGTTTCAGGTTTTTCATAAAGGTGATGAAGTTGGCAATTTCTTCATCCTTACCGGCAAGACCCAGTTTTGTTTTTGTACCCAGCGAAGCCGGTCCCTCAATTACATTTAGTTTTAATCCATGCTTCTCCCAGCCTTCTTTATTTGCAGATAACGCTTTTGGATCCCATGCTTTCGCATCCGTTATCCCACTTAGTGCAGGATTAATTCCGCCAACTGCGCCAAACACATCCATCTGTTTCATGAAGGCGATCCTTCGTTCATCCATGCCTGAAAAATAGGCTTCGCTCATTTGCATACCGGCGTCCTTTGCCATGGTGGTAAGGGTCTCACTGGATTTGCCCCTGGTATTTATATTGGGCGCTGAAGCAATGGCTGAACTAATTCCCCCAAAAGTAAGTGCGGATGCCAGCGTGGCTCCTTTCTTTATAAAATCCCTGCGATTGTCTTTCATGATGATTTTATTTTTGGTTGTATTAGATGATTTTTTAAAATGAGACCTATATGCGGCTACAAATGAGCGGCATAAAGATCCCCAATTTTTAATGTAATTATTTATCCCACCAAACAGGTGTAGTATATAAATCCGGTCCCTGGTTCGCTACGGCCGCATCATAATTTGCCTTATTTAAAGAAGCTTCGCTGATTGGATACCTTAGGCGTACCAGCATTTTACCACCTGTAAAATTACCCGGATAATTGGGTGGTATCAATTTTGGATAACCGGTGCGGCGTTGGTTGGAGAAGGCTTCAAAATTATCATAGTACATGAAATGTGCGAGGTAAAACTGGGTATGAAGCTGCTCCATTTTAAGGTCAAAGTCTGCACCGGTTAAAGGGTGTGCCGCCAGGTAATTGTCAATGGCAGTTTGTGATATGGCAAAATTACTGCCCCCGGGAAACAATACCGGCGAAGGAAATATTGCTGTTGATTTCATAGAGGCGGTGATGGCAGCATTGTAATGGTCATTGGCCGGACTGGCATCCCAACCACGAAGGGAAGCTTCTGCCAATAAAAATTCTACTTCACTATAACTCATAATAACCGAAGGTGCGCTGAGACTGGCGATGGTGCCGGTATTGGGCTCGGAATAGTCTGCCAGCATTGCGGAACTCCAGTTAGGTATTTGTTGTTTGATAGACGCTGCATCATATCCGTTAGGAAGCCCTTTCTGTAAGGCAGGATTGGTGGTGGTTGGTAACTTAGCAGCCTGGTTGGCCAGTATATTCCCTTCCCATAAAGTAGCGTAAAAAGGCAGACGTGGGTCATTGAAATTTACCAGTAAATCTACCAGCGTTTTGCCCAGTTTAACCGGCCCCTTCCCCTGGTTCGACTCCGGGAAACTTTCCCTTTTTAATTCGGCTGCGTCCCTGTTTTCAGTATTGGTATTGCCCGGGGCATGGTTTACTTTGGCAATATCGCTATTGCTTTTCATTACGCCACCTGCAATTGCTTTTTGAACCCACTCTTTTGATTTAACTGCATCTACATTACTCATCCGCATACCTAAGCGTAACATCAACGAATAGGCAAAGGTTTTCCATTTTGCCACATTGCCTGCGTAAATAATATCTGCTGATCCGAAGCCGGGTTTGGCAGCATCCATTTGGCCAATAGCCGTTTGCAATTCAGATAGCATCTTTGGATAAATCTCTGATTGTTTGTCATACTTTGGTTTAAAGGTCCCGTTTATAAAACCCAGCCCTGCTTCTGAATATGGCACATCACCATAAATATCCGTTGCCCGGTGCAATACATATACCCGCCAGATACTTCCAATGGCGTAGTGGTTAATCATATCAGGCTTGTCTTTTGTAATGGCCAGCATCTGCACCAACTCTTTGAGGTGAATAGAATAAATGTTTTCAAACAAGTCACCGAATTGGCCGTTTTCAAAATTTTTATCCCCCGACCAGTTGGTGCTCAGCGATGCCATATACTGCATAGTGCCGGCAAAATATTTAATGCTTACCCGGTTCCTGTCAGCCGTACCCACACCGGCGGCCCTCACCTGGCTGAAGGTAAACAGGTTGCCCACCACAGGGTCGGTATAGGCATTTGGATTGGTATTCATTTCCTGGAAACCCTTATCGCAGGAGACCAGCAGCGATCCCGCCATCAGCATGAAACTAAATTTTAGCGCCTTGCTGATCAAAATTGATTGTATGTATTTCATAATAATTTTTGTTTTAACGTGATGACAACGGTTGCATTTAAAATTTCACCTGCAGGTTCAATCCGTAACTGCGTGCAGTAGGTAACCCGAAATTTTCGAGTCCCTGTGCATTTCCGTTACTGTAACTTGATTCAGGGTCGATATTCCGGGCAGTGTTATAAATTAACAGCAGGTTACGGCCAACCAGTGAAACGCTTACCGATTGAACTTTTAATTTACCCAACAAGGAATTAGGCAAGGTATATCCCAGAATTACCTGGCGCAATTTTATAAAATCAGCGTCCGTTACAAACTGGTCGGTCAATGTTGCCCAAATAGTTGAATAATAGGTTTGGGCCGAAACGGTACCGGTATAAGAATTACCTGCCTGGTCAACACCTGACACGGGAATTCCTTTTTCCCGGATACCATTTTCAACAGTTCGTTTATCCAACCCAAACTGGGCACCGTAGGCATTGGTAGCAGAATAAACCTGTGCACCAAATTTGCCATCCAGTAAAAAACTGAAATTGAATTTTTTGTAAATAAAATTATTACTGATGCCGGCCGTATATGGCGGAACTCCACGTCCCAAAGGCATTAAGGCACTTTGTAACGGGATGCCTGTGGCGCTGTTGTACACCACCAGCCCCTTGGCATTCGTACGTGCCGTATTGCCGGCAATCATACCGAAAGGCATTCCTTCAAAATGGTAGACCCCCCCATTTTGTGTACGGGTAGTGGCACCGGGTAAAAAAATGGAGGTTAGTCCATCCGCAATTTTGAGTACTTTGTTATCATTGTAGGCAAAGTTAAAACTCACATCCCAACTGAAATCAGCCCGTTTTACAGGGGTACCGGTCAACAACAATTCTATCCCCCTGTTTTTTATCTTGCCAACATTTAAAGCCACGCTGCTGTAACCTGATGAAAAAGGAACAGAAGCATTTACAATATCATTGGAAGTGGTTCTGTCGTATAAAGTAAGATCAACACCTACATTATTATTGAACAGTTTGGTATCGAGCCCTACTTCGGCGGTGGTGGAAGTATAGGGGGTTAATTTATTGGGTATGGTGGTGTTGGTAATGTTCATTAAAGTAGCACCGTTTATATATTGCTGTGCCTGTGCAGAATAGGTGAGATCAAGCCCGTAAGGTGTTGGTGCACCACCACCTACCTGCGCCCAGGAACCACGGATTTTTCCATAGCTCAACCAGGAAGGCCGTGTATTCCATCCTTCGGAGAAAACAAAACTCAGTCCGGCGGAGGGATAGAAGAGACTGTTGTTATTGATATCAAGAGTAGAAAACCAATCTCTACGGCCGGTTAAATTAAGAAAGAGCCGGTTGTTGTAACCAATATCTGCTGAGGCAAATAATGAATTAATTGCCATTTGGCTAAATGCCTGAGTAAAGGCCTGGCTGCTGCCGTTTGAAATAAAATATTTAAACGGCACATTGAAAAAGCCACTGCTAAGGGTTCCACCCTCTACTTTATTTTTCATCTTATTTCCACCTGCGATGGCATTTACTGAAAAACGATGGTAGGTTTTTGTAAAGCCAAGCAACCCTTCGATATTGGTTTCATAATTACTGCTTTGATCAGTTGTCATGCTGCCGCGGTTATTGAAAGCTAGGCCGGTTGGTTCAATACTATACCCATTGATGTTGAAGTAATCTATCCCGATGCGGCCACGGGCATAGAGGTAATTGGTGAAATTGATGCGGGTGCTGAAGGAGCCGATAAACCTGAGGCGGGTATCACCATTTTGAATTTTATTAATTGCGAAATAAGGATTGGTAGAATATATATAATCGTTCCAGAGATTTTCATAACCCAGTGCATCATAACCCGGTGCAAGGGTTCGCACATCAATATTGGTGCCGATCAACTGTGCACCTGCATTTGGGTTTTTCTGAAAATCTGCAGTGAAGGTCCTGTTTTTAGTGTTTTCAATATTATACTGTGCATTGCCCTCAAATACAATTATTTTTTTCATGGTAGCATTGGCGCTCAGGCTAAATGTTTTGCGGTTAACTGCACTATTGGGCACAATGCCTTTATTATCTAGGTTAGAAACCGAGAACCTGAAATTAGCCACCTGCGTTCCACCACTCAATGATAAAGTATTAGAAAAGGTTTTGCCGGTGTTGTAAAAGTTTTTCACGTTATCCTTTTGAGGGCTGTAGGGCCTGGCAACACCATCCGGCTGAACAATGGAGGCACCATCCAATTTTGCTCCCCACGACATTCTGCCATAAGCTATAGCTTCAGATTTTGAAACCGGTGCAATACCCCTCGATCCAGAGCCATAATTATATTGCCAGTCGGTTAATTTGATGGGTGTTTCCCACGTAGAGGTACTGTTATATTCTACTCCAAGCCCTTGTTGCGCTTTGCCCGATTTAGTGGTAATCAGGATAACGCCGTTGGCTGCCCGGGAGCCATACAACGCAGCAGCAGTACCGCCTTTCAACACGGAGATGGTTTCAATATCATCAGGATTAATACTCAACAATCCATCGCCCCTGTCAATACCGCCAAAAGTACCCGCAGACCCCTGGTTGGCATTATTGATGGGTACACCGTTCACTACATACAAGGGTTGGTTTTCTCCATTCAATGATCCGTTACCTCTTATTACTACCCTGCTTGAACCCGCCGGGCCCGTGGCAGTGCTTACCGCATTTACACCTGCTACCCTTCCTGACAAAGCATTCCCTAAATTAATTTCTCTTGCCTTGGTCAGATCATCCCCACCTAATTGCGTAACGGAATAAGTGAGTGCTTTTTTATCTTTTTTAATTCCCAGTGCGGTTACCACAACCATATTTAAAGACTGGTTTTCTTTAGCCAGCCTTATGGTAAAACTGCTTTGCCCGTTGATGACTACTTCCTGGTTTGTAAATCCAACAAAAGAAAAAACCAGAATGCCTTTGGCCGGCACATCTAATAAAAACGTCCCGTTTACATCGGTTGTAGTGCCTTTTGTAGTTCCTTTTAGCAAAACGTTTACACCCAGCAAAGGTACATCGTTGTCATCCATCACCTGCCCCGAAACTTCTGCAAGCGGAGCTGGAATATTCGTGGGGATGTTGATTTTTTTTGCCGGCGGTTTCTCCTTTAAAACAATTGTTTTTTCAACTAGCGAATAATCCAACGGCTGGTCTTTTAAACATTCGTTCAGGGCATCCTG
This sequence comes from Chitinophagales bacterium, assembly GCA_038213285.1. GTDB lineage: Bacteria > Bacteroidota > Bacteroidia > Chitinophagales > Chitinophagaceae > Ferruginibacter. Next base: position 8,318 of record JBBQTL010000105.1, on the reverse strand, counting down.
TAAGGATACATCTTTAAAGGAAACCGTCACCAGTTTCGATTCTGCCATCCACTCATCGCGGTACACCAGGTGAAAACCACTCTGTTCCTTTATTTTTTTTAACACCTGCTCCAACGGAGCATTTTTTGCCACTAGCGTAATGCGTTGGGCGTAACCGCCGGCACTTACATTTAAAAAAGCAGCAAATAAAAAGATGGCTGTAAAATTCATGATCAACAGCATTTTACTTGGTATCCTGAAATAGACAGGATTACAAAAAGACTTAAAATCCATAACTTTGTTTTTTTAGGTTAACAATAAGCAGTCCATGAACGATTGTATTTATGTATCAACCTGAAACCCGCCGGGTTCCGCTCCAACGGAATCCGGCTTTTCATTGGCCGATCATTATTTTAAACCCTCCCGTACAAATCCCCGGAGGATCATTTCTTTTGATGAATTATTTCAGAGAATACAGAAAAGCAGTTATTCATACAGCATTTGATAGCTATGACCGGCGTAGACAACGGTCATGGCTTATTGAATTTGCAACGTTTATTTTTTATGGCTTTACCAATACTTTGTTTCCTTCAATTGTGAAATGCACGCCAATTAATCCCATTACTTCCAGCATTTTCGAGAGGTTCATATTCCTCGACATATCTCCCGTAATCCGGCCCGGTGGCACCGTTCCTTCATAAACAATCTCAACATCGTACCACCTTGCAATCTGCCGCATCACGGTTCCGATATCAGCTTTTTTCATTACAAATAAACCGTCTTTCCAGGCTACTGCTTCTTCGAGGTCTGCATCATTAAATACTTTAAGCTCACCTTGTTTATTCATACGTGCCTGCTGCCCTGGTAGCAGTATAGCGGTATAATTATTCCTTTTTACTTTTACACTTCCTTCCAGCAAAGTTGTCTTTGTACTGGTTTCTTCATTATAGGCATTTACATTAAAGTGTGTGCCCAGTACTTCTATTTCTGACGAATTGGCTTTTACTATAAATGGCCTGTGTTTATTTTTGGTAACTTCAAAATAAGCTTCGCCGGTTATTTCAACAATCCGTTCGGTGCCGGTAAACACAACCGGAAAACGAATAGAAGATGCGGCATTTAGCCAAACTTTTGTACCATCAGATAAGGTAACCTGGTATTGGCCTCCCCGTGGTGTGGAAATGGTATTAAAAAATGCCTCATCATGTTCGGTAACCTGTCTGCCATTCATTGTATAGGCCAGCAATCCATTATCTAATTTCTGTATCTTAATTTTCCCCTGGTTGCTGAGCGTGCCATTTGCAGCGCTATCCAGCACAATAAAAGATCCGTCAGCAAGGGTCAGTACAGCTTTATTGCCCCCAGGTGCAATATCATTCTTTAACTGATTGTGGATTGATTTTGAAGTAGCAATTTCCTGTCGGGAAGATTTGGAAATAAATATAAAATAAAATCCAAGGGAAACTATAATCAGTATACCCGCTGCTGCTGCAACAGCAGGCATCCGTCCTACTCCTCTACGACTATTAATACCAGGGGCACTTCCATATTGAATCGTATTGTTCAAACGGCTTTTTATTCTTTCTTCCAATTGCTGTTCCGTATCATTTTCGCCTGCGTTTATTTCCACCCTATTATCATCAAATGAATGGTACCATTCATCTAATATGATTTTTTCGTTTGCTGTTATAGTACCTGCATGGTATTTTTCTACCAGCGCCAATATGTTTTCAGGAACCTGCATAAGATACAAGTGTGTTGAAAATTATAAAGCACCTATGGATTTAAAAAATATTTTATAAATCCAACTCACTCACGATTAGATAAAAAATAAAATAAAGCTTAAGAACGGTTGGGTAGCGAGTTTTAATTGTTTGAGGGCTTTGTTTAATTGGTTTTCAACCGTTTTTGCGGAGATGCTGAGTTCGTCCGCAATTTGCCTAACTGGCATTCCTTCATTTCGGCTGTAAATGAAAATCAGCCTGCATTTTTCCGGTAGGTTTTCTACCTCTGTTTTTACAATTTCTAAAATACGTTTATAGTGAAGAGAAGCTTCAACAGGTAATTCAAACACCGGGGTTGTTTGCAATGTATTATTATACAGTCTTTCCCGCTGTTGTTTTTTTATTTTGGCCAACACTATATACTTAACAGCAGTAGCAAGGTAATTCTCCACTAATTCAATCTGATTTTTTTCCCTGTTTGCCCAAAGCGTGGCAAACACGTCGTGCACAATATCTTCTGCCGCCTCCATATTTTTTAGCCTGTTGCAGGCTATTACAAATAATTTTTGCCAGTAACGGTTATACAATTCCGTAAATGCACCTTCATCACTTTCGGACAACAGGTGCATCAACATTTTATTATCGTATGAATGATACATTCTCATAATAGCAAGTAGCATTAAAGTTAGCGGAATCTTTTAGTTACAACAAAATATTTAGAATAAACGCAGAACCAGATAATTAAATACCATCATCAAAAGTTACAACGGACAACCAGGAACATATATGCAAAATGAAAAATAAAAGTAATATTTTTTTGTAATAGTAAATTGATGTGAACTAATTGGTATAATACCGCAGGGACATCACAATTGAAAATCCTGAAGAAACAATTACTGAGCATAAGCCTTTATAGCAGAAAGCCAGCGATCAGTTATATTATAAGAAAACTATGCTATTTTCTAACCCTGGTAGGAAAGGCTGGTCGCTGCACCTCTACCGGTGGATTTTTTTCAAGTTCCTTTAAGGCCACTTCAATGGCTTTTTGTAATTGAGGATCGTTTCCCTTTATTACTTCTGAGGGTGTTTGCTCCACTTCAATATCTGGCGCCACGCCTTCGTTCTCTACTACAAATCCATCCTTTGTCCAGATGGCAACATTGGGTGCGGTAACACCACCGCCATCTATAAATTCGGGGAAGCCGAGTATGCCTACCAATCCACCCCATGTGCGTTTACCTACAATGGTACCTACCTTAAATTTGTGAAACATCCACGGAAGCATATCCCCGCCGGAGCCCGCTGTTTCATCCGTGATCATTACCTTGGGACCCTGTATAGAGGCACTGGGCGTTTTAAGGTCTTTTCCATAGCGCATGTTCCAGTAAGCCTGGAAGGGACGTTGCAAAAGTTCGATATAATAATCCGCCACTTGACCACCTCCATTGAAACGCTCATCAATGATGATGGCCTTTCTATCCGCCTGCGGAAAAAAATACCGTTTAAAATATTCAAAACCTTCCCCGCCGGTATTGGGAACGTACACATAGGCTACCTGGCCATTGGTGGCCTCCGTTACTTTTTTAAGATTGCCTTCTACCCAATCGCGGCTGCGCAGATTTGCTTCATTATCAACCGGCACTGCCTTTACTACCCGGGATGCGGCATAGTCGGGATTTCGGCCAATAGTAAGGTCAACAATTTTACCGGCGGTGGCTTCAAAAAAACGGTGCAGGTTTTCACCGGCAGTAACATCTTTTCCATTAACCGCTAAAATATAATCGCCCGGCTTTGCATTGATACCTGGCTCGGTTAAGGGTGAGCGCAGGTTGGGGTTCCAGTTGAGCCCGCCATAGATTTTTTTTAACTGGTAACGATTATTTTTGATTGTATAGTCAGCCCCAAGTAAGCCACCGTTTACGGTAGCAGGTGTATGCAATTTTTCACCAACTGAGGTTATCCGGTGATGACCAACACCCAATTCGCTGCACATCCATTGTATCAAAGTATTAAGGTCGCTTCGGCAGGAAAGGTCGGGTAAAAACCGGGCATACTTTTTCCTGATGGCATTCCAGTCGGCACCATGCATTGCCGGGTCATAAAAATAATCGCGATTGATGCGCCATGCTTCGTCCATTATATTGGGCCATTCTGCCACCGGATCAAATTTCACCTGCAGGTCTGCTACATTCAACGGACTGCCAGTACTTCCGGGCTTTTGGCCAGTACCACTGATGCCCCAATTACTACCTTTAGCGTAGAGCATTTTTTTGCCATTGGCCGATATCATATATCCGTCCATTTCCATTACCTCTTCATCCTTCCTTTTCTTCATATCAAATTTATGCATGGTGCCCGATCCGCTGTTTTCATAGCCAGCGGAAATGTACAACAACTCCCCTTCAACACCCATGCCCAGGCCATAATAGTTGCCATCTTTAACAGGGATATCAAGGATGCGGCTTTCGATACCCTCCAGGTCGACCCTGAAAGTTGATGGTTTTTTATCGGCAGTGGCACTGTCTTTCTTTTCCTTTTTTATTTTTTCGTCCGGCTTTATTTCTTCTTCATCGTTTTCTTTTGCAAAGGGTGAAATTGTTTCTTTTTGAAGAGTGACCAGGTAAATTGAATTGGATGAACGCATATCATTGTTCGACTGATCGAACCAGTTTAGTACCGGCCCGGCATTGGTGGACGCAAAGAAATAAAGATATTTTCCAACCCGGTCAAAAATGGGTTCAGAGGCATCGCTTAGCCCATCGGTTACCGGGAAAGCTTTGTCCTGTTCCAAAGAATACAGCATCACTTTTTTAAAATAAGTACCCGTTACTTTGGTGTACACCATCCATTTGGAATCGGACGACCAATCACCGAATTGTTCCCTAAATGGGCCGGGTGCATACAACTCATCTGAATCAATTTTTTTACTAACGCCGGTCGCAACATCCAGCAGGTATAAATTTCTTCCGTTATCTACATAGGATATTTTTTTGCTATCAGGCGACCAACGGGTGAAAGCGTAAAAGCCTGTCCCCTTCAACGGTATCGCCCTTGCATCACCCTTTCCATCCTGTGAAGCAATATGCAGGGCATACTCACCCGAAGCATCGGAAAAATAGGCAATGGATTTACCATCGGGCGACCATGCCGGGTATTTTTCGTGTGTGCCGGTAGTGTTGGTGAGGTTGCGGGCATCCCCTTTTTCAGCGGGTACGGTTAGAATATCACCCCTGAAATCAAATACTGCTCTTGCACCGGTTGGTGATAGGGCAGCACTACGGATATATTTTCCACCCTTTACAAAACGGGGGCGAAGTTCCAGTAAATCGGCCGCAATGCCAATCGTTATCCTTTTAGCTTTATCAGCCGAAATATCATACTCGTGCAAATAGCCTGCCTGTTCAAAAATAATTTTACCGCCACCTGAAGATATATGGATGATGGGGAAATCTTTAAAATTAGTTAGCTGCTTTACAGCACCCCTGGCAACAGCATACACAAAAAGGTTGAATTCGCCATTGCGGTCGCTTAAAAAATAAATCTTATCCCCCACCCAGGTTGGTTCGGTATCGTTGCAACCGCCATCTACCTGGGGAATTTTTACCACCGAACTATTTTGAAAATTGAATAACTGGATGTTAGAAATGGTACCACCGCGATAATGCTTCCATTGACGAAATGCTTCATACAGCGGGGTATATGCCATTGACTGGCCATTGGCTGACCAGGAAGCATGAAAGGCGTTGGGAATTGGCAATTGCGATGGATATCCGCCTGTAACTGGCACCGTAAACAATTGTGTAAAGCGATTATTAAATGCAGCACGCCTTGATATAAATAACACGCTTTTACCATCGGGGGTAAACCCACGAACGATATCTGCACCGGGATGCCAGGTAAGCCTTACCGGTACGCCCCCTTCTGCCGGCACAATGAATACATCCGTATTGCCATCATACTGCGCACTAAACGCAATCATGCTTCCATCGGGCGAAAAAACAGGATTTGACTCCACCCCTTCGTCTACGGTTAAACGCTTTGGCTGGGTGCCATCGGCGTTGGCTACCCACAAATCTTCCGCATAAACAAATGCGATTCGGTTGGCGCTGATGGTGGGCTGGGATAACATCCTGGTATCTTTTGTATCGATGGCAGATACAAGATGCGGAAAAAATATCCACATAAAAAAAAGGAGTTGGAACAACCTGTTGGGATGATTCATAAATAAAAAAAAGTTTTTAACTGAAAGGTTTGAATAAAATAAACGGTTGCGGTAAATATGTGAATACATAGAATTGAAATAACCTGCAATCGCCCATACTAAAAAAAAGAGATACTAAAATAATCCAATTATAAATAAAAAGCAGGTTAAAAAATTCATGACGGACACTGATTATTAAAAAGCGGGATCTTCCAATGCATATTTGTATTCGCACCAAAACCGGTCAAGTGCAATGATGCGGTCTTTTAAATAAGAAATGATAGCAGGCCAGTCTGCTTTGTTGAAAACATTTACCTGTTGCAGGCTAAGATAAATTTCACTGGTCGTTTTACCATATTGATCAACGGTATGCAACTGCCATTGCCATTCTTCTCCCATAACCAGATGCAGGTTGCTTTTCAATTTAAGCAGCTTATTGAAAAACAATATCTGTAGCAACGGATCCTTGTGCTTTAAGACAATTGCAATTTTAGCACCCTTACTATCAGCCATCATGTTGAAGCTAATATCCTTTTGACCGGTTTTGTAATTGATCCAGTTTATCTTTTCACCCTCTGCGGAAAGTACCGGGGCTATGTACTGGCCAAATGATGTCCAGAATTGCTGGGTTAATATGGAAGCTTCCTGCTTTGAATACATGAGATAAAGTTAATGGAGTATGTAAATTTATATCATTGTATACCGGGTAATTTTAAACCGGGGTATAAAGGATCGTCCGAACGGTGTAGACATCTGATAGTTTGTTATTCAAGTGTTCCAATATGAAACAACGTTGATTTTAAATCAATGAAGGCTTTATTCGAGGAATAACGTCCGGTGTTTTTAGTATAGAAGTAAGAGTATCTTGTTAATTTGGCTTTTCAATAATGCGGGTTACTATGAAACGAGCCCCAAACTAAATGAGATCATGCGGTAAATCTCAGTAGTTTTAAATCAAAAATGAATAAACAAAACGGGTATTGATTCTGTCAATAAACGATGGAAATTAAACCTGGCAACAACCTGTTTCAATTATGGAAGAAAAAGATATCAACTGGCAACCCGACATTCTGGAAGATAATTTTATTAAACTCAAACCACTTACTGTATTTGATTTTGACGAACTATACCAGGTAGCTTCCGATCCGTTAATCTGGGAACAACACCCATCAAAGGACCGGTATAAAAGGGAAGTGTTTCAACAATATTTTGATGGAGGGGTTTCTTCTAAAACAGCTTTTATAATTTTAAATAAACCCGGTAATAAAATAATCGGTTCAACAAGATATTACGACTACCAGCCCGAAGGTTCAAGTATAGCGATCGGTTTTACTTTTCTTTCAAGGCAATGCTGGGGTGGACTTTACAACAAATCATGTAAAAAGCTATTGCTGGATTATGCGTTTCAATTTGTGGAGAAAGTCTATTTTCACATCGGTGCGGATAACACCCGGTCCCAACTGGCCATCACCAAAATTGGTGCTTCCAAAGTTGCAGAATTGGTAAGGGGTTATTATGGACAAAAACAACTTCACTTTGAATACCTGGTTCATAAAAAGGATTGGGAAAGCAAATGATCACAATTCACCATTCCTTCTTCAATTGGAAACAAATTTCAAACCCACGATGGATGCTATTAAAGTTACAATAAAGAATAGCCGCCAGAAATCTGCAGGTTCTTTAAAAAAGAGTATGCCGATAATTACCGTACCTACTGCACCAATTCCTGTCCAGACCGCATAGGCGGTTCCCATGGGTAAAGTTTGCGTGGCCTTATACAGAAGCAGCATACTGATGCTAAGACTAATAAAAAAGCCGGTGATCCACCAGGCGGCTGTAGTGCCGGTTGCTGCTTTGGCCTTACCGAGACAGGTAGTAAAACCAACTTCAAACAACCCGGCGATAATTAATATGATCCAGTTCATAATGATGATGTATACGTCTTAGAAATAAATGAAATCAAATCCTCTCTTCGATGTTGTTGGTATGCAGTTCAGGCTTGTGAATGAGCGTATCAACAACAATGCTTACTAACAAAGTTAGAAGTTGTTGGTGATCCAGCCCGCATACAATAGTGGGCTTTCGAAATAATAGGCACCGCTTTAGTCCGAAGACAGGTTTCGTCGTTGTTGGTATTCAGATCAGGCCGTATGTGAGCGCACCAACAACGAAGCTTACCATTCAAAGTTGTTGGTGATCCTTCCCTGCGTAATCCTTCGCACAACACACAACAACGGCAATAGTGGGCTTTCGAAATAGTTGGCACCGCTTTAGTTCGAAGACAGGTTTCGTCGTTGTTGGTATTCAGATCAGGCCGTATGTGAGCGTACCAACAACGAAGCTTACCATTCAAAGTTGTTGGTGATCCTTCCCTGCAAAATCCTCCGCACAACACACAACAACGGCGAGGGTGG
>JBBQTL010000104.1:0-18489 GCA_038213285.1 Chitinophagales bacterium | reverse complement strand
GTACCTGTATATCAAAAGAAATATAACGATAAAGTTTCCTAAAGAAGAAAGGTATGAGTTAACCTCTCAGTTACAGCGTGCAGCACTTTCCGTTCCTTTAAATATTGTTGAAGGTTGCGGAAGATTTACAGATAAAGACTTTGCTCATTTTTTAGATAACTCGTTGGGTTCAATAAATGAAACTGACTATTGTTGTTTTGCAGCATTTGAACTCAATTATATTTCAAAAGAAGACTATGATTGTATCAATAAAAATGTAAATGAAGTTAGAGCCATGCTGATTTCTTTTTTAAAATTTCTCAGGCAGTGATAGAAGGGTTAGGGTAGCAGGTTTAAGGTAGAAGGTTTAAGGTAGAAGGTAGAAGGTAGAAGGTAGAAGGTTTAGGGAAGAGGAAAGGACGGAAATGCATTTCGCTTGAAGTAAAATATGTATGCAACTAATATAATTTAAATTGAAGCATAAAGTAATTAATCGTTAAAAGGTAAAGGACATAAGGTTGTATTTGTATTCCTATTGAAAAACAGGTAGCGAATTGAAAAACCTTAAACCCTACACCTTACACCTTAAACCTGATTGTATGAAACTTTTCGACGTTTATCCACTCAACGACATCACCATTGTAAAAGCCAAAGGCTCGTATGTATGGGACGATAAAGATCAACGGTATTTGGATTTATATGGTGGCCATGCGGTTATTTCCATTGGACATACACATCAGCATTATGTAAAGCGTTTGGAAGACCAGTTGCATAAGGTTGGATTTTATTCTAACTCCGTCAAGATTCCTTTGCAGGTTGAATTAGCTGAAAAGTTAGGGAAGGTTTCTGGTAAGGAAGATTACCAGTTATTTATGTGTAACTCCGGGGCCGAAGCCAATGAAAATGCATTGAAACTGGCTTCTTTTTACAATGGCAGAAAGAAGATCATCGCCTTTAGAAAAGCATTCCATGGCAGAACATCGCTGGCGGTAGCGGTAACGGATAACCCAAATATTGTTGCGCCTGTTAACCAAACCGACAATGTAATATTTCTTCCATTTAATGACGAGGTTGCACTCGAAGAGGCATTTAAAAACAACGATATTTCATCTGTTATAATTGAAGGTATACAAGGCGTAGGTGGTATTAATGTGGCTTCCGATTCCTTCCTGCAAAAAATAAGAAGTCTTTGCAATCAATACAATGCTGTTTATATTGCGGACGCTGTACAATGTGGGTATGGCAGAAGTGGTAAATTTTATGCCCATGATCACAGCGGTGTGCAGGCGGATATTTATACGATGGCGAAGGGAATGGGAAATGGTTTCCCGGTAGCAGGTATTTCTATTGCACCAAAAATTCAGCCTAAACATTTCATGTTGGGTACTACCTTTGGCGGAAATCATTTGGCCTGTGCCGCGGCCCTGGCTGTGTTGGAGGTTATTGAAACAGATAGACTGATAGAAAATGCAGCTACAGTGGGTAATTACTTAATAGAAGAATTGAAAAGATTACCACATATAAATGAGGTAAGAGGTAAGGGGTTGATGATAGGAATTGATTTGCCGGAAGAACTGAAAATGGTAAAGAAGAATCTCCTGTTCAACCACAAAATTTTTACAGGTGAAGCAAAGCCCAATGTTATCCGGTTATTGCCTGCGCTGAATATTTCCAGAGTGGAAGCGGATATTTTTTTAGATGCCTTCAAAAAAGAATTGGACAGTGTGGCTGTTTCTGCATAAGTCCGCTGAACTAAACAGCATTACTATTACATATTTCATCTCTGGAAAACTAATGAAAGGTTTTAACAATATAAGGTCGTTCAAAATTGGTATATCGTACAAGTGAGCACCGAAAAAAAGGAGTTATTATAACACAACAATGCAGCCATTAAATACAAATGTTAATTACCTAAAACCAATTATAAAAATTGAAAAATTTTATTTCCGTAAATGATGTGTCAGACATCAATATGTTGGTTGCAAAAGCATTGGCGTATAAAAAAAACCCTTTTGCTGACAGGCACCTGGGTGCAGACAAAAGAGTAGGATTGCTTTTTCTGAATCCATCTTTGAGAACCAGGTTAAGCACACAGGTGGCAGCAGTCAACCTGGGTATGGAAGCCATTGTGTTTAATGTAGATAAGGAAGGCTGGGCATTGGAATTTGAGGACGGCGCCATCATGAGTGGCAATACAGTAGAGCACGTAAAAGATGCCGCACCCATTTTAGGTAATTATTTTGATATTCTTTGCATCCGCACTTTTCCTTCCCTGAAGAACAGGGAAGATGACTACAGTGAACTTGTCATCAATTCATTCAAGCAGTTTTCAGGGATACCGGTAGTAAGTTTGGAAAGCGCTACACTGCATCCGCTGCAATCTCTTACTGATATCATAACCATTGAAGAGTGTTTAATAAACCAGCCTTTAAACAATATACAAAATGAAGCAGGAACGACGAATAACTCCCCTCAAAAAGGTCCCGATTTTTTATCGGGAGGGGTTGTGGGACGCAAACCTAAAGTAGTCCTAACCTGGGCGCCCCATGTAAAACCTTTACCACAATGCGTTGCCAATAGTTTTGCGCAATGGGTTAATGCGTGGGGAGAAGCGGAGTTTGTAATAACACATCCGGAAGATTATGAATTGTCAACCGACTATACCAAAGGAGCCACCATTACCCATAACCAGGATGAAGCATTGAAAGATGCGGATTTTGTGTATGTAAAGAACTGGAGTACGTTTACGGATTACGGTAAGATATACAGCAATGATCCGGCCTGGATGCTGACGGAAGAGAAGTTGAAATTAACCAATAATGCAAAAGTGATGCATTGCCTGCCGGTGAGAAGAAATGTTGAGTTAAGCGATGAAGTTTTGGATAGTAGTAATAGTATAGTGACCCTGGAGGCGGGGAATAGGGTGTGGGCAGCGCAGGCGGTGTTGGCTGAAATATTGAAAAATACCACCCCCGTCGCCTCCCGATAAAAAATCAGAACCTTGTTCCGGGGAGGTCTTCCAGGAGTAAAATGTTGCCCCCTCTCCGCCGCGGCGGAGAGGTCTTCGGACAGTAAAATGTAATTCATAAACTCAAAATGTGAATAGTGAAGATTTTAAAGATGACAATTACCAAAATGGCAGATGGGGAATGCATTACGGAGCCTCCCCGATAATATTTGAATTGGCGGAGGAGTTAAGAGGAAGGATGACGGAGGCGGAAAAAATACTTTGGAATATTTTGCGCAAAAATGATTGGCAATTAAATTTCAAGACAACATCCGTTGTCGATTTACATCGCTGATTTTTATTGCCATAAAGTTAAATTGGTAATTGAATTAGATGGGGTTTTCACGAAAATAAAGACGTGAAAATTAATAACGCGATAAGAGAAAAGTATATTCTTGATTTTGGAATTAAAATTATAAGGTTTAAAAATGAAGAAGTAATTGGTGATATTGAAAACGTTCTTATTAAAATTAAGCAAACAATTGCTTTACATAGCAACACTGAAATGGAACAATCAAAGGCTCTAAATATACTTCATTTAAATCCTGCCGAAGCAGCAGACAGTTCGAAGACCTCTCCGCCGCGGCGGACCGGGGGCGACAGCGGGGTTTTAATTCCACTCTTCATTATAAAAATAGGTGGCAACATTATAGACAATGAGGAAAACTTAAATTCCTTTTTAAAAGATTTCGCGTCCATTAACGCAAATAAAATACTTATCCACGGAGGCGGAAAAATCGCCACTAAAATAGGAGATCAATTGGGTATAAAATCCAATTATGTAAATGGAAGAAGGATTACGGATGAAGCCACTATTGACCTTGTAACCATGGTGTACGGGGGATTAGTCAATAAAAAAATCGTAGCCAGATTACAGGCACTCCAGTGTAATGCAATTGGATTAACCGGTGCCGATGCCAATATTATTCCCGCTACCAAAAGACAGGTTAAAGAAATTGATTATGGTTTTGTAGGCGATGTTACACCGGATGAGTTGGGCATTGAAAGCTTAAAAGTATTGATCGGGAATAACCTTACTTTAGTATTCGCTCCTTTAACGCACGATGGCAAGGGGCAAATGCTGAACACCAATGCAGATACGATTGCATCCTCTCTGGCAGTAGGATTGTCTAAGAATTATAACGTTAGACTGATTTACTGTTTTGAGAAAAAAGGGGTATTGGAAAATGTGGATGATGAAAATTCGGTGATCCGGTTAATTACAAAAGAAAAGTACGCACAACTGAAACAGGATAACAAATTGTTCGATGGCATTCTCCCAAAAATTGACAATGCGTTTGCTGCTATTGACAATGGCGTAAGCGAAGTACTAATTGGAGATGCAAATGACCTGTTGCAAAATGTAACAGCCAATACCATCGGAACCTTAATAAAATAGCATGAAAGAAAATTTATACGATGATGCGGTGTTATTGCTAAAACAATTGATTGCCACGCCTTCCTTTTCAAAAGAAGAGCATGTTACAGCAGGGATAATTACTGCATTTTTTGACAATCGCCGGGTTGCCTATACAAGGGTTGGTAACAACGTATATGCAAGGAACAAATTTTACGACAGCAGTAAGCCCACCGTATTGTTAAATTCGCATCACGATACCGTGTTGCCCAACAAAGGTTATACAGTAGATCCTTTTTCGCCCATTGAACAGGATGGCAAATTGTATGGGCTGGGAAGTAACGATGCCGGCGGTTGCCTGGTTTCATTAATCGCAGCCTTCCTGCATTTTTATGAGCAATATGGTACAAAGTATAATGTTGTTTTTGCAGCAAGTGCCGAAGAAGAAATAAGCGGCGTAAATGGAATTGAAATGGTATTACCACACCTTGGTAATATTGATTTTGGTATAGTGGGCGAACCAACAAAACTGGAAATGGCGGTGGCAGAACGTGGGCTGCTGGTTATTGATTGCATTGCACAGGGAAGCGCAGGACATGCTGCAAGAAACGAAGGGGAAAATGCTTTGTACAAAGCAGTCGATGATATCAACTGGATACGGAATTTTAAATTTGAAAAGGTAAGTGAGTTGCTGGGCGAATCACGGTTAACCGCCACGGTTATTGAAACAGATAATAAACAACACAATGTAGTACCTGCACAGTGTAGATTTGTATTGGATGTAAGGGTGAATGAACTGTACAGTTTTGAAGAAATACTGGAACCTTTAAAAGCAAATTTAAAGAGCCAGTTTAAGCCACGTACTACCCGGATGAAATCAACTTCCATTTCCCTGGATCATCCGTTGGTAAAGGCTGGAATTGAGTTGGGTAAAGGATATTATGGTTCACCCACCACATCTGATAAAGCATTGATGCCCTTCCCCACGTTAAAAATGGGACCGGGCGATAGTGCAAGAAGCCATACTGCGGATGAGTTTATTTACCTGGATGAAATAAGAGACGGTATTGAAACCTATATTAAATTGGTGCAACAAATAGTGTAAAGCTGATGGTTGAAGGTTGAAGGCAAAAGGCAAAAGGTTGAAGGCAAAAGGTTGAAGGTGAAAGGCGGAAGGTGAAAGGCGGAAGGCAAAAGGTTGAACACAAAAAGGGAGGTCAGTAGCTTAAGGATTAATATGGGTGATTGAATCCGTAAGGCAATTTCATAACATCCTTATTGTTTCAGTCTGTAACTTTAGCCTCATTAAATTTCATTTCAAAAATTATTTTTTGGCAGGATTCTATAATGCCAAACCGTCTCAAACATTTTTAATAGAAGAATAAAATGGTAAGTCTCGTCAAAAGTCAGCGTAATAAAACAAAGGCATCAATGCATGTTTTATTTAGTAGAATGAATTTGGAGGAAGCATACGCCAAACCATCAACCTGTAACCACAAACCATCAACCTATAAAGCCAAACCATCAACCTTTAGCCCCAAACCATTAACCTTCAACCCCAAACCATAAACCATCAACCTTCAACCATCAACCTTTAACCCCAATCCATCAACCGTCTAACATGAAGCTCTGGCAAAAAGACAAAGTATCACTAAAATCAGTGGAAAAATTCACCGTCGGCCACGACCGTGAACTGGATATTTATTTAGCGCCCTTTGATGTATTGGGATCACTCGCCCATACCAAAATGCTGGAGTCGGTGGGCTTGCTCACGAAAGATGAATTATCGCTATTGGAAGTGGAATTGAAAAGTATTTACGAGCTAATACAACAAGGCATTTTTACATTGGATGAAGGGGTAGAAGATATACACTCACAGGTAGAATTAATGCTGACTCAAAAGCTCGGCGATGTAGGTAAAAAAATACATAGTGCCCGCAGCAGGAACGACCAGGTGTTGGTGGATTTAAAATTATTCCTGAGAAATGAAATAGAAAAATTGGCAGGCACTACAAGGGAATTATTTGACTTACTTATTCTGCAAAGCGAAAAGTATAAAGATGATTTGCTCCCGGGATATACGCATTTACAGCTCGCCATGCCATCTTCCTTTGGCTTGTGGTTTGGTGCCTATGCTGAAAGTTTGGTGGATGACTTAATCACCCTGCAGGCGGCGTATGAAGTAGTGAATAAAAACCCACTCGGTTCAGCGGCAGGCTATGGCTCATCCTTTCCCATTAACCGGAAAATGACCACTGAATTGCTTGGTTTTGAGGATTTGAATTACAATGTAGTGTATGCACAAATGAGCAGAGGGAAAACCGAACGCATTGTAGCATCGGCCGTGGCTAATATTGCAGCTACGCTCTCCAGACTGAGCATGGATGCCTGTTTATACCTCAATCAAAATTTTGCCTTCATCAGCTTTCCCGATGAATTAACAACCGGCAGCAGCATCATGCCGCACAAAAAGAATCCCGATGTATTCGAACTCATCCGGTCACATTGCAACCGCATACAGGCATTGCCCAACGAAATTATGTTGATGACCACCAACCTTCCATCTGGTTATCAACGCGATCTGCAATTATTAAAAGAACACATCATCCCGGCATTGGAAAACTTGCAGCAGTGCCTGCAAATGGCGGGGCTCATGCTCACCAATATACAGGTAAAAAAAGACCTGTTGAAAGACGAAAAATATAAATTTCTTTTCAGCGTGGAAGAAGTGAATAAGCTGGTAGTGCAAGGCACACCGTTCAGGGATGCTTATAAAAAAGTAGGAATGGATATTGAAGCCGGTAACTTTAATTACACGCCAACAACCGCCCACACCCACGAAGGTTCCATTGGCAACCTCTGCAACGACCAGGTACAGCGAATGATGGATACCGTTATAAAGAAATTTAATTTTGAAAAGGTAAATAAGGCGATAGAGGATCTTTTAAAATAACGCACGATATCATCAGTTGTCAGCATGATCGCATATAGATAAGAAGCCACTAAACAATCTGCTAAAAGGCATTCAAATTCAAATTCCCAGGCTCCACTCATTTTTATATTAGCTCCCGATTATTTCGGGAAAGTGTTGTTGGAGTAAGATCGTACAAGCAACCAATTTTCAAAAACCAGCACCTCATCCCTTCCCCCAATTTAATATATTTGCACAACAACCAAATCGCTATTGAACGAATACCTTTTATTTATCGACACCGAAGCAACCGGTTTACCCAAAAAATGGTACCTGCCCTACAACGTGCCCGGCAACTGGCCAAATGCAGTGCAGATTTCATGGGTAGTTTATAGCAGGGAAGGAGAGAAAGTAAAAGAACAAAATTATTATATCAGTAACAATGATCTTGAAATTACTGAAACTGCCTTGCGCATCCACGGGCTCGATAAGGATTTTTTACAAAATAACGGAATTACCCGAAAGCACTTGTTAACAATACTTTCAGCGGATTTGAATGAATACCACCCAATGATTGTGGGGCACTTTACAGAACTGGATTATCATATTATTGGGGCTGATTATTTTAGGGAAGCCATTGATAATCCCATGGAAAACTTACCCACTTTTTGTATCATGATTGCATCCAGGCACCTGCAGCAAAATCCCAGGTGTAAATATTTAAGGCTGGGCGATTTGTATGAATTATTGTTTAAAAAGCCATTGTTACACCAGCACAATGCTATGGTGGATGCATCAGCTACTGCGGATTGTTTTTTTGAGCTGGTTAAAAGAAATGAGATTAAATCATTTACCCAGCCACTCATCGTATTTCAAAAAAGAGAAAGGATTTCCGGACTTGCTGGCTGGATCATTGTCATAGTCCTCATTTTATTAATCGCTTTATTAATCGCCAATTACAATGGATAATCGCCTCGCTTTTTTAAAAACGGTAGTGCCGTTTAATTTACTGCCGGATGCATCGCTGGAAAACACGGCCAACTTACTTATTGAAGTCAGGTATCCTAAAGACGGTATTATTTATCGCCAGGGTGTAAGCAAACTGAAAGGTATAGATATCATTGCAGAAGGGGAGTACGAAACTTTCTTTTATGATAGCAGTAATAATAAACGATTAATAGAAATATACCATACCGGTGAGTACTATGGAGGCATATCGGAGCTGCTGATTCAAAAGAAATCATTGCGTACCGTCATTGCAAAGAAGGGCACGATGGTTTATATTTTACCCCGAAAAATTTTCAACGATTTATGTAAACAGTACGAGGCATTTTACCAGCACTTTACAGATTCGTTTGGGCACAAAATGCTCAATGAAGAGTTTGCGAATTTCTATAAAAACCCTACTAATTTTGAAAGCAGTTTTATAAGTTCCGAACAATTATATTCACGCCGGATTGAAAGCATTGAGTACCGCGACATCGTGTGGTGCAGTGGCGATACACCAGTAAACGAAGTGGCGATTGTTATGGGCCGGCAAAAAACCAGTTGCCTGTTTGTAAAAGGTAAGCAGGGCGAAATCATTGGTTTTGTAACGGATATCACTGTACGTGATAATGTGGTGGCAAAACAATTAAGTTACAACACTCCGGTTAGCAGCATCATGGATAACCCGGTTGCTTCCATTAATGTACATGCATTCGTATACGAAGCCATCCTTAGCATGTTTCGTACTAAAACGAGGTACCTTTTAATTGAGAAGGACGGTGAATATTTAGGCTTCATCAGTCGTAATAAATTGTTGAGTGAGCAGGGACAGTCCCCGCTGCTTTTTATACTCTCGGTGAAACAGGCGTTTTCAACAGACGAATTAAAGCGCAAGTGGGAGAGTGTGCCACAAATAGTAGCGCAACTGTTAGATCGTGGGGTATATGCCGCCATCGTAAACCAGGTAATTACCACCGTAAGTGATACCATTGCCATTAAGGTAATTGAAAGTGTAATAAGGGAAATGGGCCCGCCACCGGCAAAGTTTGCATTCATGGTATTGGGCAGTGAAGGACGCAAGGAACAAACACTAAAAACCGACCAGGACAATGCGATCATTTATGAAGACAAGGCCAACGAACACCGGGAAGAAGTAAGAGCATATTTCCTGCAATTCGCCACACAGGTTTCTGATCAGTTAAATACCATTGGCTTTAGTTATTGCACCGGTGGTTATATGGCGCAAAATCCAAAGTGGACTCATTCCTTATCACACTGGAAAAAAAATTACGAAAGCTGGATGCATGAAAGCGTGCCCGAAACGGTGATGCAAATTTCCACCTTCTTCGATTGCCGTTATATTTATGGGGAAGAGTCCATCATAAAGGAGCTACAGGTTTTTTTAAGTGAACAACTGGAGAATCCAATGGAACGGCTATTTCATTTTATGGCAAAAAATGCCCTGCAGTATGAGCCGCCACTCACTCCACTCTTTAAAAACATCCAGACTTTTAAAGTAGATAAAAAGGAAGTGTTTGACATAAAAAAAGCCATGACGCCCATTGTAGACCTGGTGAGGGTATACGCATTAAAGAACCAGATATTTGAACCCAATACCGGTGAGCGACTAAAAGCATTGAAAGACAATCATGTTTTTACCGAGCAGGATTCAACCGAGTTGCTGCAGTCTTATTATTATTTAATGGGGCTGCGGCTAAAAACTCAGTCACAGCAAATAATGCACGACCATTTACCACCGGATAATTATATCATGCCGCAAAAGCTATCCAAAATAGACCAGCTCACTTTAAAGGAAATATTTAAAACCATCGAAAATTTCCAGTTGCGGATTAGAATGCAGTTTACAGGGAGTTTGTTAGGATAAGGGAGGAGGTTGGACACCGGATACTTGATACTGAATACTCGATACTGGATACTGGATGCCAGGAAGAAATTCGGAATTGAGTGTTGTCGCTCTCCTGTACATTTTCATTCGGGTGAATATGTGATTTATTACAAAAGCAAACTTCGGATCACAAGCCTGAAAGGCTTAAATATGAATAGCCGTGGGTGCAACCCATGGTAAACAGATTCTAAATTTCCCCCAACCCCGAATGCGGTTGAATTTGCCAAAGCAATTACATTCAACCCCATTCGGGGTTGGTTGCCGTATCGTATTGATTCCCCCGGGATTTACCCGGGGCTACTCACATTTAACCCTTTTGGCTTATTGTTATTGATACCAGCTTTGAAACATAATTTTGTAGACGTTTCGCTTATTTAGTAAAGTCCTTAGTCCCCAATAAACTAGCCCAAAATGTCTTCGACTTTACTTTATTTAACTGCTTACTTTACTAACACAGCGAACCTTCATTTAATAACCAAAAAGAATAAACTATTGAGGCAGTTCAATAATATAAAGCGAAAATCACTTTACACCAATTATTACATTAAATTGCGGCAGCCAGAAAGACGGAATGACATCATGTTGGCTAATGTGTTAGTTTACTTGGGTGCATTTCAAATCCGATGGCTATCGGATGTCGCTCTTTCTTTAAGAATTCAAGAATTAGGAAATCGCCGTTTAGGCTTTAAAGCGTTTTGTTATTATATGAAAAAAACGTCTGAACGCCTTAACGGCAAAATTGGGTATCCCGTGGATGCTGCGACAATTAAGTATATACACCATTGTAAGCTTGACAGATAGCTAATCGAATTCAAGTTCGAATTTTCAGAGTCAAGCTCCCCTCTCCTTGGGAAAGGGGTTGGGGGTAAGGTCAAACGGACGGCGAAAAAAGCGAATGTTTTATAAGGTATAAAAATCCGTTTTAAAAAAGTGCATGCTGCATTTGTTAGGTCCTAAGCAGGTTGATCCGATAGCTATCAGATTTGAAATGTACCTGTTCGCATCACCTTAAGTTGCAGGGGACGATCCATATTGCTAATTTGTACAAGTGTGCGACGCAACGATATAGAGTAAAGATTTGATGCTGGTGCAATGAAAAAAAAGTCTGTTTCAATAAAATTGATCACTTTGTTGAAATAAAATAATTAAAATATTCAATACGATACTGCCCCTGAGGCGGAAAAAAATTTAATCCTATGGCTGATGCCGTTCAAAAAAAACGAATTGCTCTTTTTGGTTCTACCGGTTCAATTGGTACACAAGCTCTTGAAGTAATCCGGGCAAATCCGGACTTATTTGAGGCGGAAATTTTAACTGCCCAAACCAATACCGGGCTATTAATTAAGCAGGCAATGGAGTTTCGTCCAAATGCCGTGGTGATTGGCGACGAATCAAAATACAATTTTGTAAAAGATGCATTGGCATCTACAGGTGTAAAAGTTTTTGCTGGTGAAGCAGCCCTGGTGGAGGTAGCGGATTTTGACAGCTATGATATGATGCTGGCGGGCATTGTTGGTTTTGCAGGGTTAAAGCCCACTTTAAAAGCCGTGGAAAAAGGGAAGGGGGTAGGACTGGCCAATAAAGAAACCCTGGTAGTGGCTGGTGATATCGTAATGCGGAAGGCCCTTGAAAACCGTGCCCCCATTATCCCGGTAGACAGCGAGCACTCCGCCATTTTCCAGTGCCTGGTAGGCGAGGGAAGAAATAAAATTGAGAAGATCATCTTAACAGCAAGTGGGGGCCCATTCATAGGTAAAAAGCCTAATTTTTTGGTGAATGTAAAAAGGGATCACGCTCTCAAGCACCCAAACTGGGAGATGGGCGCTAAAATATCCATTGATTCTGCTACGCTGATGAACAAAGGACTTGAGATGATTGAAGCTAAATGGTTGTTTAACCTAACCCCGGACCAGATCCAGGTAGTGGTACACCAGCAGAGCATTATTCACAGTATGATACAATTTGAAGATGGTAGTATTAAAGCCCAGATGGGGCTGCCGGACATGAAACTGCCCATTCAGTATGCCATGTCTTTTCCTCAACGGATCAAAAATGATTTTCCCCGGCTCGATTTCAGGAAGTATCCAACTCTCACATTTGACGAGCCGGATGTTAAGACTTTCAGAAATTTAGCACTGGCAATAGATGCCCTGTACAAGGGTGGTAACATGCCCTGCATTCTGAACGCGGCCAATGAAATAGCAGTGTGGGCCTTTCTGCACAACCGTATTGGCTTTCTTGATATGACTGCGGTGGTGGAAAAAACCATGCAACAGGTCAGTTTTATCGAGCAACCTACATTGGAAGAATATTTTGAAAGCGATGCCGAAGCCCGTAATTTTGCGGCTTCCTTAATAAAAATGTAAACCCTTTTCCCTAAAGAGATTTGTAGGTTTTGCGTCATTATTATCTTGAAATTTATTATACATTAAAAATAACACTCTGCTGTAGCGGAGATTGGGTAGCGACTATATGACAATTTTAGCAATTAACTGGGGCAACGTGGGAATGCAGGTTTTTTACCTGATTCTATCCTTATCAATATTGGTGATTCTGCACGAATTCGGGCATTACATCACCGCAAAATGGTTTGGTTGCAGGGTAGAAAAATTTTACCTCTTTTTCAACCCGTATTTTTCACTGTTTAAAAAGAAAATTGGCGAAACAGAATACGGTATTGGCTGGTTGCCATTGGGCGGTTATGTAAAGATTTCCGGGATGATTGATGAAAGCATGGATAAAGATGCGATGAAATTGCCCCCGCAGCCTTATGAATTCAGAAGCAAGCCGGCCTGGCAGCGTTTAATCATCATGTTGGGAGGTATCATCGTAAATGTATTGTTAGCCTTTATTATTTATGCAATGATATTATTCGTATGGGGTGAGCAAAAAATGCCGGTTGCCTCCGTTAAAAACGGGATTTGGTTGCAGGATAGTGTTTTGTACGATTTGAAGTTGCGTAATGGGGATAAGATTACAGCGGTTGACGGCCAGCCCATCGTGTATTTTGAAGACATTCAACCCAAATTATTACTGGCAAAAACTGTTACTATTGAAAGAAATGGCCAGGTGAGTGAAATCCCATTCCCTGTTAATTTTATAGAGCGGTTGGTTGAAAGCAAGCGCAAAACCGGGATGTTATTAATGCCAAGGATGCCGGCATATATTGGCGAGTACGGGCCAAAGGATACTGCAAATGGGAAGAAAGCCGGCATTCAGTTGATGGATAGAATAACAGCTATAGATTCGGTACCGGTTACCTTTTATGATGACATGCCCGCCATTCTCGCAGCAAAAAAAAATCAACCGGTTAATTTACAAATAAACAGGAAAGGAATGCCTGTTACCTTAGTGGCGCAGGTAAATGGGGAAGGTAAAATTGGTCTTCCCATATTATCGTTTGAGCAATATGATAGCCTGGGTGTGTTTAAAGTAGATAAGAAAAAATACAACTTTTTTGAAGCCATTCCTGCCGGAGTATCAATGGCTTTGGGTAAATTAAAATATTATATCGATCAGTTTAAATTAATCTTTCAACCATCTACAGGAGCCTATAAAGGACTGGGCGGTTTTAAATCAATGGGTTCTATCTTTCCTACCGAGTGGGGCGATTGGGAATCTTTCTGGAAGATAACCGGTTTTTTATCGATTATACTTGCATTTATGAACCTGTTGCCGATACCTGCACTGGATGGCGGGCACGTGGTTTTTACTTTGGTGGAAATGGTAAGCGGCCGAAAACCAAGTGACAAATTTTTAGAATATGCACAGGTGGTGGGAATGGTTTTATTACTGGGTTTAATGCTTTTTGCCAATGGAAATGATTGGTTTGGATGGGGGAAGGGCAAGTAGGTTGGATATTGAGATATTGAGATATTTTTGAGCGGGATTAAAGTTTGGTTTAAAAAGCAGATAGCGTTTAAAAAGTAGATAAAGTCTATAAAGTAAAGAGAGAAAGTTGATCGTATCGCTTTCTCTCTTTTTTTATTTTGATTACCGCGTTGTAGTGGCAGGTATCATTAGGCTATGCTCTGCATGGAGCTTCCTGTTTGTAGTTACCATATTAAAAATAATAAGGTGCTCTCTACAATTCAACTGACTAACACCTGACACCATATTTTGTATTTTTTTATAAACAGCTATAGCTATTTCAGGAAAAATGGATTAAATTTATTTCCCATTTATTTCCGGTGACTATTTTTTACCATCGGCTTTCCTGGAAATCACATTTCTGATGAAAAACATGCATTCAGTGTAGGAATACACCAATACCTGGTGTTCATTATCCTATTTCTTAGATCCCTCAGGCAGTAAAATCACACTTATTTATGTGGTAGGTTTCTATTTGCACTTTTTTTTATTTTGCAACAGTTTAAAATAAAATATAACACATGAAAAGAAAACTACTAATCCACTTGTTTATTGTAATGATTTCGCTCGGGCTAAATGCCCAGGTTACCCGGATCAATTCCAATAAAAGCTTACGATTTGCTGCACCATTGAGTAGCAGCAAGGCAATTTATTTTTCTGATATTGATAATACTCCCTGGGTTTCGGATGGTACATTGGGCGGTACTTTCCAGTTATCTACAACTATTCAATGGGAGATAAGTATCGGCAGTACGGGGTTTTTAAATGGTACATTAATTTTTGCCGGCAGCACTCCGGCAACTGGTACCGAAGTGTATGTAACTGATGGCACCGCAGGTGGAACAACATTGATGAAAGACATTAATCCGGGCGTTGATGGTTCCTCACCAGGGAATGATGTGGCCATACTAAATGGCTTTATTTATTTTACCGCTTCCAGACCCGCTGAGGGCATGGAGCTATGGCGAACAAATGGAACAGATATAGGCACAACGCTGGTAAAAGATATTGTATCCGGCACGAACGGAAGTAATACACCCGGAAAATATGGACTTTTTTCAAATGGTGCTTACCTGTTGTTTGCAGCGCAAACTCCTGCATCGGGTGTAGAATTATGGAAATCAGATGGAACTGGCCCTGGAACCGATGTATTGGTGAACATCCATACAGGCAGTGGCGGAGCTGCATCTTCAAACCCTGGCTCCTTTTATCCATTCAATAATGTCGTTTTATTTAAAGCAACCGATGCTACTCACGGTGAGGAAATCTGGAGAACAGATGGTACAGCAGGAGGAACTGGTATGCTTACCGATATAAATAACGGGATCGGTAGTTCTACCGGGATTACTCTTTTTCCAGGCTTTGACGTGTCTATTTTTCAAGGCTTTCATATTTTTAATAACCGGGCTTACTTCAGGGCATACGATGGAGCAAATACCGGAGTGTTATACAGCACTGACGGAACTGTTGGAAGTGCGGCAGTTGTTAAAGACATTGTTCCCGGGGCATCATTTGCTACGAGTATATCTATTTTCAATTCCATCAATTTGCCAAATAAATTTATTTTTTCTGTTGCTGGTGATGCGGGCCTGGCCGAACTATGGGAGTCAGACGGAACAACCGGGGGAACCAAAGTTTTCAAAGCATTTGTACAAAATAACCCAGGCAATATTCCGATTACCTTTGCCAACTTTGCTTTTGTCAACGGTTCATTTAGCCAGCCATTGTTCCAGGGAAATAAGTTTTTCTTTTCAGCGGCCACAGTTGCTGAAGGAAATGAATTATGGATATCGGACGGCGTAGATGGTACGGTTGGTCATACTCATATGGTAAAGGATATCAATGGGGGTTCATCGGATGGTCTCTCGCTGGAATACCTTTCCTACATTTATACCACTGGTGCATTGTATTTTCCTGCCAGTAACGGAACAAATGGAGTTGAGTTATGGAAGACGGATGGCACATCCCTTGGTACATCCATAGTGCAGGATATTATCCTGGGCCTTGATAGTTCCAAGCCTCAAATCAATTTTTTTATTGTAAACGGCAAAATATTGTTCGAAGCTACCGACGGAGATGATCCCAACCAGCGGGATTTGTTTGCGGTAGATGGTAATTTTACTCCATTACCCATATCATTGGCTGATTTTACGGTTCTTTCCAAATCTCCGGATGCCATCCTCAACTGGCGAACCTTGCTGGAGATCAACAGCAATAATTTTATCATTCAACGTAGTTTTGATGGCGTTAATTTCCAGGATATTGGTGCGGTGGCGGCGCTTGGTTCATCATCTGTCAGCCATTCCTATTCCTTTGCTGATGTTGGAATAATGAATAGCGGGAAAACTACGGTTTATTATCGGCTCAGGTCAAACGATAAAGATGGTAAATCAACACTCAGTCCGGTGATTACTTTGAAGATTAAAAACAATGGACCGTGGGGTGTCCGCTTGCTCAACAACCCGGTAAAGGATAATTTAAAACTAATGTTGTCTGGTATTACAGAACGGGTACAACTAAGCATTCTGGATATGAGTGGTAAAAAATTATCTGCCAATTCGTTCTCCGCAATAAACGGGCAAATTAGTTTACCCGCAAACAGTCTTCCGCAGGGAACCTACTTACTGCTCACGGAAATGGGTACTCAAAGAAAAACAATACAGTTTATAAAATAGGATAAAAAGGATTTAGTTGGTGGTCGTACCTGTCATTCATTATTAAGTTTACAACTTTCTAAAAAGTTGTAAACTTAATAATGGGTTGCCTGCATCCTGCACCATTTATTTGATTATCCCGTTGTATTCTTGTTCATGATTTTTTATTCCTGCTATTTTAAAATGAAAGGCAGCGTCAACCGGCGCTGCCTTTTTTGCAATTAACAAAAAGCATTTTTCAGTTAACCTAACTTACGGTTCAATATTTTAAAGAAACGATTGTTCAATAAAACAGAAGAAAAAGTAAGCCCGCTTACAAAGCCGATCCACATACCAGCCGCACCCATTTTAAAAGTAAATGCCATTAAGCATCCCACGGGTATACCCACCACCCAATAGGCAATGGCGATATAGGCGGTGGGTACTTTTACATCTTTGATTCCCCTTAACAAACCAACCCCGATTGCCTGGGTGGCATCTGATATTTGAAATATGGCGGCATACAACATCAATACCGATGCAAGTGCCATTACTGTGGCATCGTTATTAAATGCAAGTGGTAATAAATTGCGGAATCCAACAAAAATAATCACTCCCAATACACCATAAAATACCCCGCTCAGCAAAGTGCTTTTACCTATGATTGAAATGTCTTTCCAGTTGTTTCTTCCCCAGGCATTGCTCACCCTGATAGAACCGCCCTGCGCCAGTCCCCATGAAACCATGAATGCCATGGAAGCACAGCTCAACGCTATTTGATGCGCTGCCAGTTGTACCGCACCCAATGTGCCTATGATGATACCGGATACAGCGAATGCCCCGGATTCCATCGCTGCCTGCAGGCTGCTGGGCACACCGATATGCAGTAACTCTTTGATAGTATGCATTTGCAGGTTCCATTGGCTTTTTCTCACTGCCACATACCTGCTGAAAAAAGGGTGGACAAACAATACCACCATAAATATCAATAAGATCAGGATGCGGGTTATTAAAGTGCCATACCCTGCACCGGTCAATTCCAGCTTGGGAAAACCCCAGTTACCATATACCAGTAGCCAGTTGATGAAAATATTGATAGGCAATGCGGCGATGGAAAGTAACATGGCGGTACGGGTTCGTTCCAGCCCGTCGGTAAATTGTTTGATGCCTATAAACAACATCATGGGTATTATGGACCATCCCATGATCTGCAGGTAAGGTACTCCCAGTAAAGCTACCTGTTCATCCTGGCCCAGGTGAAATAAAATGCCTTTACTAAAATTTAATACCAGGGCGATAATTAGGGAAGCAATCACACATAGCCAAAAGCCATTGTATAAATAATGGGATACTTTTAGACTATCCCTTCTTCCGTTTGCCATCGACACCGTTTGCGACACCGACATCGTCATGCCGAAACCAAGTACAAATGGAATATTCATTACACTGTTTACCAGTGCAGCGGCGGCAAGATGCTGGTAGCTGATTTTACCTACCATGATGCTGTCTATTATGCCCAATGCCATTTGTGTCAATTCTCCCAATATGATTGGCCCGGATAGTTTCCAGGTATTCCATGCTTCTTTTTTCAAAGTCATAAGGCTGCAAAGCTAATAAAACGAAGCAATGCTGCGTTCGAATATTCGCCCTTTCCGGTTATGGTACCGGTAAATTAATATGGGGCAACGCTGTACTGATAATTGCTGAATTTCGTTCTGGTAAATTTAATCTGAATCTCCGCACAATATAGCGGTACCAATCTTTTCGAAAGCCCACTATTGCCGTTGTTGTGTGTTGTGCGGAGGATTACGCAGGGAAGGATCGCCAACCTGTAAGGTT
>JBBQTL010000103.1:0-18697 GCA_038213285.1 Chitinophagales bacterium | reverse complement strand
ATGGTGAATGAATGTCATTTACTTAGGGCTTTATTTTTCACGCAAAGACGCAAAGGAATAAAATAAGGCGCTAAGAAATTACAAAATCAGCTTTGAGCCTTTGCATCTTTTTTTTCTTTGCGTGAATGTTTTCTTAAGTCTACTGCCGGGTTAATTTATTCGAGGTGTAATTTTCCTGCTCAATTTTTGAAAGTAGTTTAACCTTACCTTTCATAAAAGCAGAATCATAGTTATTTGCAGAAAGAGTGCTGTCTGTTACTTCATAGTTGTCATAATCCTGGAAAACGATCCCATCCACAGTTTCCCTTTTTACCGCTTTTCTAAACCTGGGCCCACCATTGGCATAAGATAAAAAGTCCATTGTGTGACCGGTTTGATTTATCCAGAAACAGAATTCATCCTGGTGGTCTTTCCCACCACCTGCTGCATCAAATGAAACAGCAATTTTATAATATTTTTTATTATCAATGGTAATCTCGCCTAAGTAGCTATGGTTTACCGCCGGTTCCGAAAGCTTGTATGGAAGTAAGGCAAAGTAGGCGATGGCATTCAAACCTTCTTTATATTTATCCTTTTCTTTATCACTTAACTCCTGCTTTTTCCCGTTAAATTCCCTGCTGAAAAAATCGTTGGTAAGCACATCATGCCATACATTATGCAACGAATCTTTTGAAGTTCTTTCATATATAAAAATACCATCCTGTTGTTTCAGGTGCACTTTGAATTGCCGAAAGCTGAACGAGATATCCATATTGAGGTAATTTTCTCCCCCGTGCGCCCTGATACATTCTTTCACAATCGCTGCCGCCTTTTCATCACCGCCGCTTTTTTGATTGCATGAGATTGTTAGGATACTGATTGCAGCAATTAAAATTTGTTTAAACATGATATTAGAATAGTGTTTACAATTGTTTATGGTGATAAAAACTGACTTATGATGCCAATCAGATGTTCGAACTGAGCTTGTCAAAGTAAGGGTAATAGAATTGGTCCACCCCGACTCACTGAAGTTAAATTTATAAATAAAATTTGATGATTTACTTCCCGGTAGCTTTCTGAACTAAATTAATAACCTCCTGCCCGATATGGGTCAAATTGAAAATCCGCTGCGGCGGATGAAACACGGTTTCCGTCTACCTCATTTTGGCGAACCCCTTAGGCGTTCGTTTTCAGTTTGCACTCTTGTCACTCTGCTTATTAATTTTTCTGATTCTTCAATTACTTGTCTACATATGATTTGTCTACAAGTGCTGGATTAGAGAAAATCGGGTCTCCGTATCAACCAGTTGTTGGCGTTCTTTGTTTATTAATTTATATACCTTTAAATATAGATTAAAATTCTACAATCACACCAAGGGTAGGAATCACACTTGGGTCATCATTTTTCACCCTGGTGGGTATGGCATTACTTCCATCAGCTCTAATGGCAAGACCATCGGTTGTTTTAAAAGTCCTGTTGTCGGCTGTTCTTTGCCAGGTATATTCTGGTATCACCGGATTTCTTGCTACGTACCAGTTGGTAACATCTAAGAATAAATCAATGGTGATTTTCTTCAGGTTAATTTTTTTATCTATTCTTACATCACTGCTGTTAAAGCCACCCAACCGTTGTGCATTCAGTCTTGCAAAATCTAAAGTGCCTCTTCCTTGCGATGCGTAATTTAATCTGGAAGCAGTTTCGTCAAATGGAGTAAAAGGAGCCCCACCCTGGTAACGGAATTTTAAACCCAGTTCCCAGTTTCCTGGAAACTTGTAACCCCATGTAACTGATAATAAATGTTGATTATCCCAGCTACTTGCAACAAATTTGTTATCAGCACCACTATATAAACTGCGATAAAAGGTATAGGAAAGAATACCAAAGAATTTTTCGGTCAATTTTTTCTGTACAAAAAATTCAATGCCATAGGCTTTTCCTTTTCCGTTTGTGTTAACTGCCTCGTTGCCTAGTGCTGTAAAATCAGTTCCGAGGTTAGCCAATGAAATGCCATCTCTTGCAGATACAGCTACATTGCCGTACTTCTTGTAAAATCCTTCTACTGTAAAACGCAATCCGTCATTGGGTAAAAATTCAACACCAGTTGTATAGTGTGTTGACCGTGTGTATTTAGCATTTTTATTTACCAGTACATTGTTGTTATCGGCATAACCCAAAACAGTATAAACCGGCAATTTATAGTAAATACCAGTTGAAGCATTCAATGTCCATTTATCTGCCAATACATAGCTAAATGAAATTCTTGGAGACAAAGTTTGTAAGCCATTCATACCCTCTGAAGTAAATGTGTTCATATCTGTACGAACACCGGCACTAATGCCCAACCTGTTATTTATTACTCTTTTTCCCACCTGTACAAATGCACCTAAGCGTACAAATGGATTTAACGGACTGTTGAAATTTTGTTCTACCTCAGGCTGTATAATATTGTTGCCTGCATCTCTAACTTCTTTTTGTATTACTACAAAAGTTTTATTGTCATATTCTGCCAGTTGGGTAGAAGCACCATAAGCCAACTTCCAGCCGTTTTTATTTTTATTGATATCAAACCGCAGTTTGGTTTCTGTTTCATTGCTTACAAAATCCAGCGTTTGATTTGCCGCTGACCTGTTTTCATTATCCTCATATTTTTGAAGGTTATTATTAAACCTTGTCCGGCTCAAAGCCAAATTCCAAAAACCATCAGAGAGGCTTCTTTTAAGAGATACGCCCAATGTATAATTCCATTGCTGAATACTTGCCGCTGAATTGAGATTATATAATTTTTCTGGTGTTGCATCTTTTATGGCAAGAAATCTAAAATCATCAATAGCACCAATACCAATAAAAGTGAGGGTGGTTTTGTTGTTTATTTGATGCGTAATTTTTGTCTGAAAATCCCAAAAATCTGGCAGAAATGGTAGGTCAAGCGCTTTAAAAAGCAACTGAAATGTGGATTTTCGGGCAGATGCTAAAAAAGTTGTTTTTTTGTTTTTAGATAAGGGTCCTTCCAATGTAATGGCAGATTCGGTTATACTTGCCCGTACATTCCCCTGAAACTTGTTTGCATTACCAACTTTTTGTTTAAACTGAAATACACTGCTTAGTGCATTGTCATACCGGGCATCAAAGGCAGAAGAGCTTAGTTTTACATCTTCAATAAAAAATGTATTTAAAATACCCTGCGGACCACCACTACCGCCTTGTGTTTGAAAATGATTAATCACCGGTATTTCAATGCCATCTAAATAAAATACGTTTTCGTTGGATGCACCACCCCGAATAATAATGTCATTACGAAATGTACCTCCGCCTTGCCCACCTCCTACCCCGGGTAGCGTTTGAATTACTTTGCTAATGTCAAAATTACCTCCGGGGTTGCTTCTAATTTCTTCTGCGGTCAATCTTTGAACACTGAGCGGTGTTTCTAATGAGGCAGCACGAACACTTCGTTTGTTGGCCTTTACAATTACTTCCCCCAACGCTGCTACATCTTGTTCAAGTTCAATAGTAAAAACATTTTCATTGCCACTGTTTACAACAATATTATAGAGCGTAAATGTTTTGAACCCTATAGAGCTAATTACAAGGTTGTAGGTTTTAACCGGGATATTCATAATTCTAAATCTTCCATTAGAATCAGCAGCAGTAGTTAAGTTAGTGCCGGCAAGGTTAAGATTTGCACCGGCCAGAGATTGCTGGGTACTTTTTTGAAGGATTGTTCCGCTGATACTACCCTCTTTTTGTGCATAAACAGCACCGGTCAATAAGTAAATGGCAATAGAAACCATGAAGGGTTTAACATAAATTGTGCAGAGTTCCAGTTTACTTTTATACATTTATAATTCTTTTTTAGTATTATTTAATACTATTAATGGGCGAAATTAGGCGTAATTCTCATTATGAAAAACAATAAATAATTAATTTTGTTTTATAAAATACTAAAATGGAAACATATTCCAACGTAAAAAGGTTGATTGACTGGGCAGAAAATTTTGAAAGCAAGCTAGCAGATGGGCAGCAATGGGATGATAAACATTTCGCCAGCTGGCTTTCTGCTGAAGTGAATGCTACCAACACCACAGCAATCGAATTGACTCCAGATACCGATGGAGACATTAGCATGTACATTATCTTCATGTATAAATATGCCTTGTTTTATTCCAGGAAAGTTTTTAAACATTCCATCATTTATTCTATAGAAGACTTTGGTGTATTAGCAACATTATTACCTGACAAGCAATTAAAAAAAGCGGATGTTATCCGTGAAACGATATCTGAAAAATCATCTGGTAATGAGGTATTAAAGCGGTTGCTGCGCCAAAAGCTAATTAAGGAAACCAACAACCCCAATGATAAACGCAGTAAGCTGCTTGAAATCACTGCCGATGGAATGAATGAAATGAATGCACTTTGGGAGCAGATAGAAAAAATGGGGGCCCTTGTTACAGGTAATCTTAGCGGGAAGGAAAAAATGATGTTATTAAATATGCTCTCGAAATTGCATGAATTTCACAAGCCTTTATTTGAAGCCAATGATGAAAAATTATTGCGAGAAAAGTTGGGGATTAAAATATAGAAACCTGTTGTCAAGAATTTGATTGTAATTCAATTGTCCTGTTGGGTATTTTTTTTATGAGCCAGGCAAAAGTACTGCTATCCAGCTTTGGTGGCGTCGTCCGCCGAGGCGGATACTTTTAATCTTTATGGAGCGAATTGAATTGTCACCAATTTATCTTTTGCGAAGTATAACACGCTAACCGCCTTAACGCCGGGATGTGTTGGCTTTGCCTGTTTTATACTGCCGTTTTTATTAAATTCCAATTTGTCGATACCCCCCGGCGTATAGCTTGCGGCCCTTCCAATACAGATTCCATTGGGATACTGGAAGTGGTGATATACCATATACCATTTTGTTTCCCGGCAATGACTTTCTCATAACCTTGTGTAGGCCGTTGCGCCTACAACAATTACTGCCTGCTTTTATTAAGACCTGACTCTTCAATTTCCATAAATTTAATGCAAGTTGTGGGCTTATAAGATTGCCGGTAATCTTCCTTAATGGCGCAACGTCCTCGGCTCTGCTCATTGCCCGTTAAGAGACATTGCTGGAAATCGTATAATTTATCGTGAGGGAGTTTGAGGATGGCAGACGTTGCAGGTAAAGAACGGAACGTTGCAATAGAAGTGCAAAAAAAACTACACCTGCGGTACTGGTGTTATCACTTTCGCTGCTATTGAAAAACGCAAAGATATCATTGAAGTAAATGTATTGGAAAATTCTTATTACTTATTATCAACCGGTAGCAGATAAAACTTGATATTTGTATTTTGAACACCGGCAGAAAATGCATTTAAAAAATCAAATCACCAACCAAATGAAACCAACACTCTCCAGATTATTTACTGATTTTTTTAATAGTGAAAAGGCGGGCGGATTTATTTTAATAGGCTGTACTGTGCTTTCAATATTAATTGCAAATAGTTTCATCGGCGAAGGCTACCTTCATTTCTGGCACCAGGACATTGGATTTGAAACTGAAAACATTCATCTACTGCACCCGGTAGAATACTGGATCAATGATGGACTGATGGCGATCTTTTTTTTATTGGTGGGGCTGGAAATTGAACGGGAGATTTATATCGGGGAATTATCCACCCTGGCAAATGCTTCCCTGCCATTTTTCGCTGCTATTGGCGGTATGCTTGCACCCGCACTCATTCATTATATCATCAATAACGGCTCCGCTACGCAAGCGGGCTTTGGCATACCGATGGCAACTGACATCGCATTCGCTTTAGGTATTCTTTCCCTTCTGGGTGACCGGGTACCGGTTTCATTAAAGATATTTTTAACGGCTTTCGCCATCATTGACGACCTGGGCGCCATCATAATTATCGCCATCTTTTATACACAATCTTTTTCGCTGCTATATTTCGGAATAGCCATCGGGATATTTGGTTTACTGTTGGTTTTTAACCGGCTAAAAATCAATAATCTTTTATTCTATTTGGTGCCCGGGGTTGTGATGTGGTACTGTATGTTACAGTCGGGTGTACACGCTACGGTAAGTGGTGTATTGCTGGCTTTTGCGCTGCCCTTTGGTAATGGGGATGAGCAGTCACCTTCGTATAAATTACAGCACCTGCTGCATAAGCCGGTGGCGTTTGTGATACTTCCTCTATTTGCACTGGCTAATACCGGAATTGTATTTGCAACCGGTTGGTATAATGGACTGGTTTCAAAAAACAGCATTGGTATTATGATTGGCCTTATAGCAGGTAAACCGTTGGGTGTACTCCTATTTGCGTTTACCGCGGTTAAACTAAAAATCAGCAGCCTTGCAGAAGATATCAACTGGCAGCATGTCATTGGTGCAGGCATACTGGGAGGCATAGGTTTTACCATGTCTATATTTATTACGCTGCTTGCCTTTAATGATGGCGAAATCATTGTAGGTTCAAAGATTGCTGTGTTAATTTCTTCGGTAGTGGCGGGGCTTGTGGGGTATTTTTATTTAAAGATCTATACCAGGGAAACTGCGGAGCCGGAAGTTTTGTTACCTCTTGAATAACCAATGTACATTCAGGTCTACCCTCACCTGGCGTTCTGGTGTTAAGTTAAGCGTGATCCGATAAGTATCGGATTGCAAGTATTAAATGGTCAATGGGCAAAATATGACAAGTCTGCATTCTTTGATTTCTGTTCACCATTCACCATCCGATAGCTATCGGATCACAAATCATTATGTCACAGTATTACTTTGAATATAATAAAGCTGCTTCTGCATCAAGCGCATTTAAACCCTGCACCAATACTGCTTTCAATGTTCGTGCATGCGCAACACTTCCGTGCCGTATATGCCCGATTCTGATGTGTATTGATTGAGATACTGCGGCATAGGAAGATATTCCGTTTACCCGTTTTTACAAGCACCATTAATTTCATTAATTATACCCTGCAAAGGCAGGCTGGGCCAGCAATTAAGCGTTGCTTTTCGCTCAAGCAACCCGGCGATGCCTGTCTAAAATTTTTATAAGCATTAAATGCCGCACTTGTAACCAACAAAAAATGTTGGCGGCTAAATCATTAGGTGATAAAGCCGCCAACTTTACGTGTAATGAAGCAATGCTATTCGGATGGTGCTGAACCTCCATCGGTGTTGTCACCAACAGGAGAATCCGTAATTGCTGCCGACACTTTATTGGCGGCAATCGCATCAAACAGCCAGGCCGGGGGCGAGCCAATATCTACCAGGCCATCTGCTGCAAGAGCGCCAGACAGGGAAACAGTGCCACTACCATCGCCGTTACTCCCACTATCGCCGGGGGCTCCGCCGCCATTGGCTGGTGCCTGCGATTCAGCGGTCACTATACTTACCGGGCTACTTACCTCCTGTTGCGATCCTGTATCGTGTATTGAAATATTTATTGTTGCCATTCGTTTTTTATTTAAGAAATGATTAAAAAATGTTGGTCATTTACCGGTTTAAGATAGCATACCTGGCCTCGATATTGATTGCTACGCCGGTTAGGTTTTTTACTTCAATGAAGTACTTGATAAGGCCTGCTGCCTGCCGGGTGGCCTGCACTTTCCATTCAAGTTGTGCCGGACCATCCACAATAGGACTGGTGGGAACCACATACCATGTTACATGCCAGGCTGCGGGCCAGCTATGGGTAAACCAACGTCCGGTACCGCCTGCGCCTACTGCGCCTGAAAATTGAACTCCTACTGATACTGCCATAAAATATGTTTTTTGTTTTGTAAGCCTTTGCATTTATGCATTGACCAATGAAAAAATTTGAATAATAATTAATTTTTAAGAAGCCAGCACTGCAAACCGGGCCTCGATGGTAACCTGGTAATTTCGCAGGTTTTTAATTTCAATAAAATATTTGATGAGACCGAAAGCCTGCCGGGTGGTTTGCACTTTAAATTCTATCTGCGCAGGGCCGTCAATTGCCGGGGCTGTTGGTACCACTGTCCATATCACATGCCAGTGATCGGGCCAGCTATGGGTAAACCAGCGTCCGGTGCCATTGGCAGCTATAACTCCTGTAAATTGCACACCTACCCATGAAGGTGTGGCGGATACTGCCTGGATCAGCGCCCTTAAATTTGGCCGGTTGCCAATTCGCTGGCTCACCGGGTTAGCGCCAGCCTGCTGGGGCGATCCTGTTGAACGCAGCAACTCCCTCACCCTCCTTGGGGTAAGCAGTGCCCGGCCGGCAGCTTTTTGTACACCCTGTAAATTGGCCACCACAGCGGTAACAATGGGCGATGCGCTACTGGTACCATTAAAAAAGTTGGTATACCATTCATTCTGGTTATTAGGATCGGTACCGGTTACAACACCATACCCCGTGGAAGTAACACCCTGACCCCAGCCTTGTGTATCCACCGCTGCACCGTAGTTACTAAAGCCCAGGCGGCTACGGTCTGCACCCCAATTACCGCCATTTGTACCCGGCGGTGGTGCACCTGCGCCTACTAAAATAGCGCCGCTATCTACGCCCGCCGCACGACGGAAAGGATTGCGCCATGAAGCCGGGAAACCGGCTGGCCTGGTATCGTAAATGGCGTCATCCAGGTTTTGAGAACCGTTACCGGCAGCCTCTATTACAATCACTCCCCTGGAAGTGGCATAACGAATGGCTTCAAAATCATCCGGCCAAAATTCTATTGCAATAAAACCTAACTGGGTATCGCCACCCGGATAACGTGGCCCACCACGGTGCAACTCAATCAGGATTACATCCCCAGCTGATAAATTGTCGGCGGCTGTGCGTAGGGCATTGGCAGAACCGCCATTAAATATGGAAACAGTTCTTACATTGGCTGCAGGGCTAATACCTGTAACACCAAAGCTGTTGGTATTACCGATAATTTCTCCTATTACCGCAGTGCCATGGTTTCTCCATCTCATGTCAGCGGAATTTGTGCCACCCAATAAACCGCCTACATTAAAGCGCAAATCTTCATGGGCGAAGTTCCAGCCGCCTTCAATATCAATAATCCGTACACCGCTGCCACGTCCACCTGGTATCGTCCATGAGTAACGGGCATCCACCCCCTGTGGCGCTGCATTCAGGTATCCCTGGTTAGGCGTTAAGTCCTGCGTTATGGGAGCCTGGTCATCAATACCGGGCACGCTATTACTTTCATCATCTTCAAAAAATACGGGTGGCAGGGTTAAAGGCTTTACATAGGCAGCTTCCACTTCGGTAAGTCCGTTTAGTTGAGTTGCCAGTGCTTCCAGGTCGCTACCTTCCGGTGCATCCACTTTGTAAAATTGCTGCAGTGTGCTAAAATCTTCTCCCTGGCTACCCGAAGCAGCCCTCGACACAATGGTAGCAACTTCTGCATCTGTACTTCCAAAGAGTGGGGTTAGATTGAGTCCTTTGCTTACAATAAAACCAGCCAGGGATTTTACAGCCGGTTTCGATTCGGCTCTCAGTGCATTTGCCACTTCTTCTGCGTGTGGCGCTTCTACACTTTTGGATACTACAATCAGCTCCGGGGGAGAGCCAAATTGCAGATCCGGCAATTTTTGCTTTTTACTTTTGCTCATGAGGGGATTTGTTGTTTATGGCATTCAGCATCCTTCAATGAAAGGCTCAATACCGCTGTTAAAAAATGAATTCCAGGCATAGGCATGGCGAAGCCAGCCCAATATGATTGGTTAAAAAAAGACTTGATTTGTTCGGGACTGCTTTGGTTAATTATCCGGCCGGTTGGTCACCAGACTTTTCGTATGCTGCTTCTATTCCTGGCACATCCATTAGTTTTGGGATGAGCCAAGCAAGATCGGCATTGTCATCTATCTGCAGGTAATGATATCGCACCTCCCCCATTTCAAGCATGGGAGCATCTTCAACAGCATGTACCTTGTGAAGATAAGAGACAGCCCGGGAATCCTGCAAGGGTAAGGGCGATTGAAGACCAGTTTGAATCACTAATTTCATAGCTTAATTTTTGAGGTACAATCAATAGGAAAGATTGGATTGCATTAAAAATGCAACCGTTTTCTATTACCTGCTTTATTGGTATCCCGGCAAGCGCTCGTTTAAACTAGCCTGCGAAAGATAGAAGGCTTTTTTGATAATTGCAAGTTAATCTTTTCTAATTTTTTATTTATCTACCAAATTGGTGGACTAATTATTATGGCTTGTTGACATTGGTATTGCCATCCCATTTAAAGCATCAAAAAACATTCATGTCCATGGTCGGGTTTTCAATGCCGGGCCATAAACTGCTGCATGCTAATTTTGACTCCCCGGCAGAAAGTCCATACAAATAGATATCTGTCTAAAGCCGCATTTGCTCATAATAGTCGGATAAAAGGATTAAAAGGAAACAAAGTTGAAAATACTTTTAAAGAGAATTAAAAACCAGCCCTGCCCGATAAGGCATAACAATCTTGAACATGATGATTTAAATTAAATAAATATATCTATTCTTAAAAGTATATCAAAACATTTGCAATGGCATTTGTTGTTTAACGATGTCCTGATTATTTTACAGTCAAGAGGCTTGACATTTTGATATTGGATGGCTTTTAAATCCGATAGTAACTATGGGGCACAGGATGGGAGTCCTGCGCTTGAATGTGCCTGACATTTTGATACTGGATTCAATAATAAAACCGGTTTTTTGAATTTATGCTTCAATCATGATTAGGCTTATCAACTGATCAATCATTACGCGGTACCCATGGGGTGACGAGGGCTTTTCAACAATCATCATTGCGCCTGCGTCATGGCATTCCTGTATCAATTTTTTATCTGCATAGGTAGTGTAAATGGCAATGGGAATTCGGGAATAACGGCCATTCGATTTTAATGATTGTAATGTTTCAATGCCGCTCATTTTAGGCATGTTCTGGTCCAATACGATCAAATCCGGAAAATCATTTTCATTCGGCATATCGTTCAAAAAATCAATCATCTCCATTCCGTTTTCGGTAGCATGTAATAGTATGATATCTTTCCGCTCCAGTACAAAACCGGAAAACAGGTACCTGTCATCTTCGTCATCTTCCGCAAGCATGATTGTTTTTACATTCATTTAACACTTCATTTTATTGAGCATTTTGTGATACCGGCAGTATAATGTTAAACTCCGCACCTATTCCATCTTTGCCAGTTGCCATTATCATCCCTTTGTGTTTTTCGATGATTTTTTTTGATATCGCCAATCCTATACCGGCACCTTCAAATTTATCTTTGGTATGTAACCGCCGGAACAAGGTGAAAATACTGGCAGCATACTTTTCATCAAAACCGATTCCATTGTCTTTAAAGCTGATTGAACAAAACGGACCGTCTTTTTCTTCGGGGCTGTCAAATGAAGTACCGGATAAAAATTTTGAACTGATAACAATTGCAGGTACCCTACCCCGTTTGACAAATTTTAACGCATTACTGATCATATTCTGAAATACCTGCCGGATTTGTCCCGGATTAACGGTTATTGAAGGGAGGCTTTCAACAATTATTTGTGCCCCCGTTTCCTTAATAACAAACTCATAATCTTCCAGTAGTTCCCCGGTTAATAAATTGAGATCCGTTAATTCAAACCGATTGTCCTGCGCTGAAAGCCTGGAATAATCGAGGATATCAATAATCAGCGCCCTCATCCGTTGCGAAGAAGAAATAATTTTTTGAAAGTAGGTAGTTGCTTCCTCAGAGAGTTCACCGGAAAACCGTTCGCTGATGATGTTGGAAAATATCAGGATCTTTCGCAGTGGTTCCTGGAGATCGTGCGATGCAACTGAAGCAAATTGCTGGAGATCATGATTGCTTAACTCTAGTGCGTTGTTCAACTGGCTTAATTGCTCATTGTTTAATTTTAACAGGAGCTGGGTTTCTTTTTGAACAGTAAGATCAGTTAAAATAATACTTAAAGCATATCCTTCATCTAATTCAAGTGTAGTCAGGGATAACTGAACCGGTATGGTGCCGTCTGTTCCAACAATGCTAATTTCTCCTTTTATATCCCCTTCCCAACCGGATTTAAACAATGCTTCATAACTGGTGATATCGCCCGGAATAACAAATGCGATAAAGGCTGTTCCTGTTACTTTGGTTAATGGAAGCCCAATCATTTTAGCAAACTGCGAATTACTATACACAATAATACCCGCTTCATTCAATGTTACCGCACCCTCCGCCATTTTTTCAATAAAAATCCTATACGTTTGATCGGCAGTTTTCAGGGTATATAATTCATGGCCGTTA
This sequence comes from Chitinophagales bacterium, assembly GCA_038213285.1. Taxonomy (GTDB): domain Bacteria; phylum Bacteroidota; class Bacteroidia; order Chitinophagales; family Chitinophagaceae; genus Ferruginibacter. The sequence goes on along the minus strand of JBBQTL010000103.1, from coordinate 6,477 downwards.
ATACCTTTCACAACAAAGGCATCTACCTGCCCTGTACGGATTGCATCAATTGTATCATTCGCTTCTTCCAACTGCAAACGCAATGCGTTTAGGTCCTGCACTAATTGATGATAAGATTTCTTATTGGGTTCCATTTTTTTTATTATGTAATTCCAAGGCCACGGAGCACCTTAATATTGTCCGACATGTCTCCAATCAATCTTCTTTCGGGAGAAGGCCCTTTTTTTATAAGCAATGGAAGTGCTACAATCTGCTCAGTTTCCGCAAGGGCCGCATTTTGATACACATCTATAATTTCAAGTGAGTAGTGCTCTTTAAAATGGGTTTCACAGATCTGTTTGATATTACTGATTGCCCTGATAGAATTGGGCGACGCACCTGTTACAAATAACATGAGCACATAATAACCATCCTTCCCGCTTCCTCTTTTTCCCGAGTTCTTCCTGGTTGCCTTTTGATTATTCATGTGGTCATTTTTACAGGGCGAATATTTAATCCTACCAATACTTTTTCCTCGTTTGAAAGATCGCCGATGATTTTGCGGATTGGCTCCGGAACTTTTTTTATTAAAGTGGGGATAGCAAAAATCTAGTCCAATTCAGCTAATTGTGGTTGCCTAATGAGGTCGACTATCTCAATCACATACTTACCCTTCAGGTTCTTTTCACAAACCCGGTTTAAATTTGAAAGGGCAATTTTCGACTTTGCTGTATTACCGGCAATATATAGTCTTAATTCCCATTTTTCTTCTTTCACTGTTGCTTTCATAATGATGTTCTGCTATTTGATTTTGGCAGTTTTACCAGGTATGGAATTATGGCGGTTTAATAATAACTGGGCCTGGTTTTTTCCAATGATTTCGTTCTTTAATTCCTCTTCAATAAAACTCTTATTGAGTTCATCCTGCAACGACTCAAACTCCTCCTTTAACCCTGTGATTTTTGCTTCCAGCACCATGCCCTTTCTGTGAATTTCCCGATCCTTCCTGCTCAATGCGTTATTTCTTAATGCCAGGCCTGCTTTTTCCATTAATTCATGAGATTCTCTCGCCGAACCAATTAGCACTCCTTCCGCACCAAGAAACACGTCCACCAGTTCAAGGCCACTGTCCCTGATAATAAATTCCCTTACCTGGTTGGAATGACGCATTCCTCTTGATTTCATAATGTATAGCCCCCGGTTTCGTTCGCCGTTTGTTTCAATATCCCTTACCATCAGCCAGGAATCCACCAGGGACGAAACCCCCTCATCTGTTTGCTCTGTGATGATATTATTTAGGGTAAGCGCGGTAATCATCACCGTTATTTGTTCGTCCTGCAAAAAGTCAATCAGCCGGATCAGCATAGATTTCACTTCGCCTACAGAGCCAATTGTAACGAAGTTGGTGATCGGGTCCAATACGACTACCTTGGGTTTGAACTTTTTAACAATTTTATGAATCGCTACCAGGTGCATTTCCAGCCCGTTAAGGGTGGGCCTGGAAGCCTGGAATTGCAATAACCCGCTGTCTACATGTTCCTGAAGGTTGATACCAATTGACCGCATATTTCTCATGATCTGTTGTGGCGATTCCTCAAAGGCGAAATAAATACAGCGTTCCTTTCTATTGCAGGTTTCATTGGCAAAATACCCGGCAATGCTGGTTTTTCCGGTGCCTGCCGTTCCTGATACCAGGATACTGCTGCCCCTAAAAAATCCTTTTCCTCCCAGCATGTTATCTAAAGAAGGAATCCCGGAAGATATTCTTGCTGAAGAAACATTATTTCCAAGTTTTAACGAAGTAACCGGTAATACGGATATGCCTTCTTCATCAATCAAAAATGGATATTCATTGGTGCCGTGAATGGATCCGCGATATTTGATGATGCGTAGCAGCCTGGTAGCAATTTGATTGGTTACCCGGTTGTCTAATAATATGACGCAATCAGAAACATACTCTTCCAAACCATGCCTGGTTAAAAAGCCTTCACCTCTCTCACCGGTAATGATTGCCGTAACTCCTTTCCCTTTTAACCATTCAAAAAGCCGCCTCAATTCTGCTCGAATAATCGTTTGATTTCCCAAAGCAGAGAAAAGATTTTCGATGGTATCCAATACTACCCTTTTTGCGCCGATACTGTCAATGGCAAACCCTAACCTGATAAATAAACCATCAAGGTCGTATTCCCCCGTTTCTTCAATTTCACTCCGGTCAATGCGTACATAAACTATCTTTATTTTTTTATCCCTTTGTAACTTAGCCAGGTCAAAACCTAAGGAAGTAACATTCATAGTTAATTCTTCGGCTCTTTCCTCAAATGCCATAAAAACACCGGGTTCATTGAATTCCATTGCGCCCCTTACTATAAATTCAATGGATAGTAAAGTCTTTCCACATCCGGCGCCGCCACAAATAAGGGTGGGCCTTCCTGAGGGAATGCCGCCACCTGTAATTTCATCCAGGCCAGTTATACCAGTGCGTGTCTTAAGCAAATCTTTTCTTGTATTACCCTGCTGTTTTTTATTGACTGCTGTATTCATAATTTTTTAAACCCTATTTTAATTGTAATATTTCCGGCCCTTGTCTACATTTTCCCGTAAACGGGTTATCACTTGCCTAACTGTTTATATTTTTTTAATCTCCTCATGTGGGTGCAATAAAAACCCGGCGAATACGGGTAACCAGTATTGGTGCATGCTCAGGTTCCACCTGCAATTAACAGGTAAAATAAGCAGTTTACCATTCATTGGATATTCCCTTTAAAACTGGTATAAAAATTCAGCATTCGCCGATGACGGTGCAATCGTTTCGTTAATTGCATTATAAATTACCTGTTTAAGTTTCGAAAAATTGGCAGGCTTACGAATATATCGTTGCGCCCCGTTCTTATGAATCACCTGTAGCATTCCGGCTTCAACGGAACCGGAGAAAATGATTATGGACAGGTTATTTAATTTTTCGTTTTCATTTATTTGGGTAAGGCACTCAAAACCATTTTTAGCTGGCATATCGAGGTCCAGGAAAAGTAAAGTGGGAACTTCCCCGGTTTTACCCGCCAGTAATTCCATCAATTCTTCTCCGTCCTCCACTATTTCAAGATTTGTATTTAATGGCAATTCGGCCACCGCCTTTTTGAACAGCAGGCGATCCTCCCGGTCGTCATCTGCCAGGAGCAATTGTATTTTCTGAGCATTCATTTTGTAAAACAATTTATTTAATGAAGGATGTTCATGCTGAACCATTAAAGGTTCCACAATGGATACAGTAATTGGCTCCTTGTAGTCCGGTACTTCATTGGCCCGCTGATCCTGCATAATTCTCCATTCGGTTTCAACAGGTGAAGTGCTTTATCAACAGCTTACAGGTAATTGTTACTTTTATTAATCGTTTCGGCTTTGTTTTGGTAGTCCTGCCATTCATTCAACAATTTCTCAAAGGATACCTGCAATTCTTCTTTAACTATTACCTGGTTAAATGCTTCAGCCGCTTCAGAGAGGGAGAGTATAAATCCTAACACCGAACAGGCCGTTTGACAATAGTTAAAGGACTATAAAGATGCCCCTATTTTTAGTAAAAAATGTTACAAAATTAAATAAATATGTTACATAATTTACACATTACAATTGGAGGGGGTGCTGACTCGTGCCTGTGTGTCTTGTAACTATGGAACACAGCATTGAAGCCCTGCGCCTGAATGAACAAACTATTTTATTCCTCTTCGTATAAATCGCCCTGTGTTGCAAGAATTTCCCGGTACTTGTTGAAGAGTTTTGTTTTAGAAATAAAGCCGATAAATCTTTTTTCTTTATTTAAAACAGGGAGGTACCAACTTTGGGTAACATCAAATTTTTCCATTACACTATGCATGTCCTGGTCTGAATACAATATCGCCGGGGGCTTCTTCATCATCGCCTTCACACTTACCTTATCAAAGAGATCGGGCTGAAACAATTTTTGTTTGATATCATTCAATTCAATAATACCCGTAAATCTTTCCTTTGAATCTATTACAGCGAAAATGTTTTTTTCGCTTCTTTTTATAATTTCGATCAGGTCCATCAATTTTTTATCCGTCTGGATTGTCTCATACGTATCCTGTATCATATCGTCGAGTACAATGGTGGTTAAAATATTTTTCTCCTTTTTATGTGTAAATATTTGGCCTTCCAGCGCCAGCTTTTTTGTGTCCATTGAAAATGGTTCATAACTTTTTACAATGAAAAAGGAAATAGACGAAACGATCATTAACGGGATGAACAACTCATACCCGTTTGTAATTTCAGCAATCAGGAAAATAGCGGTAAGCGGACAATACATTACACCACTTAAAACGCCTGCCATGCCAACCAAACTAAAATTACTTTCCGGTATTTTTACAAAGGGTGTGGTATTAACCAACCTGGAAAAAAAGAACCCAAGGTAGGCGCCGGTAAATAAGGACGGTGCAAAATTACCTCCGTTGCCACCACCGCCAATAGTTACCGCAGCCGCTATTGGTTTAACTAAAACAATTAAGGCTGTAAAAACAACAAGTGCCCAGTTTTCATTCATTAACGAAAACACGGTGGTATTGTCCATAAACTGGTTAAAGGTTCCATTGGATACCAGCTTAACACTATTATACCCTTCGCCGAATAATGGTGGAAATACAAAATAAATGACCATTAAAAGCAGTCCACCAACGAGAGCCTTCATGTAAATATTCATTTTTAATTCATGAAATCGTTGCTCTGTGTTTTTAAAAGTTTTGGCATAGTATAGAGAAATAAATCCCGCAAACATTCCGAGTAAAATATAAAAGGGAACATTTTCATAATTGAAAGTTTGCTTTAAAACAAAATTAAACAAGGATGATTCCTGCAAAATAATTTTGGAGCACAAAGCGCCCACTACGGAAGCGATGATTAACGGAATAAAATAACTAACTACTGTTTCGGCAAGCAATACTTCAATGGCAAACATTACTCCCGCAATGGGTGCATTAAAAACGGCGGATATGCCTGCTGCAGCACCACAGGCTATCAACAAGGTTCGCTCCTGGTAATTCAAATCCGTTATACGGGCTATATTGGATCCTACTGCAGAACCGGTTGCAACAATGGGTGCTTCCAAACCTACAGAGCCACCCAGGCCCACCGTAACAGAACTGGTAATAATATGGAGGTAGCTGTGATTTAACGGAATAAAGGATGCCTTTCGAGCAATGGATCTTAACACCATTGCGATACCTTTTTCGATATGCCCCCTAAAAAAATGCTGAACTATAAAAACGGTGATGAGCAGCCCGATTACCGGAAACAAAAGATAAGCAAACCTGGTAACAGGAATTTGTTCTATTTGGTGTTGAATCAGATGCACCAGGGTTTTTAACAATACGGCCACCATGCCCGAAGCCAAACCCACCAGCGAAGCAATCACCATCATAAATTGCATCCTGCTAAGTTTTGTGCGCAGGTATTGAATGATTGTTTGATACAAATATTTTATTGGCGCCACCAAAATAAATTTCGTTACTAAAAAAGAAACGTAAAGATAAGGTGGTTTAAAGAAAGATGATTTTGCATACAGTGAAGAAAAATAAATAAGCTCAATAATGATCATTCCCGAAAAGGTTGACCAGCATTTCAACAAAGATGTCTTACAGGCCGTAGTGGGCCGTTTTCATTTATTAGCATTGGCTTGCCATGTCATCTTTTGCTCAATGATCGTAGAATTGAGGACCTATTAGCAATTACATTGTTGCTTTAACTTCATTATTTTTTATCACTTCACCGGATATAGCAGGTTGGTATTTTACTTCACCGATTCGCAACCGTGAAAATATCACTAAGCCCTAACAATGCTACCTATCAGCACCATCAAAAGATAATCCTTCATGTGCCAATTCCATGGTTTCTACTGCCGGTTCATTAGCATCCGATTTCATATCCGTCACGGTCATCTTGCAAGGGAAGGCACTGGTCAATGTCCAGGACATCGCTACGTCAGATTTTTCATCCAGTAAACTGATCGTAACGGTCTTCCTTTCAAAAGTATTCATCACCACCAGGTTATACATTTGCGATAAGGCTTTATAGTCTTTAAATATGCCCTTCTTCAAGGTAACATTTCCATACTTTTTTATACCCGGCATCTTAACGGTTGAAAATGTTTTATTGCTACCAGCCCGGTTTTCAACCTGTGTTTCTGCGTTAAGGCCCGTAACTTCATGGAATAGAATTTCTGTTTCGCCAATTTTAACATTGAACGCAAATTTTACAATTGGCCATGTGGTTTTCGATTGTACTTTACCTGTTTCATCTGCCATAAAATATTTTTTTAAAATTTGGTGAATGTGATAGATTGCCTGAGTTTGCCTGTATTTAGTTTCAAATTATATAAAAGCCATTGTAGATCAACATTATGCTTTTCACTCAACTGGAAGGTGTTTTATTATATAGAAAAGATTGGAAGCAGCTCCCCTACCATTCGGCGTTTCATGGCACAAGCTAATAAAT
>JBBQTL010000102.1:0-19089 GCA_038213285.1 Chitinophagales bacterium | reverse complement strand
GGTTATTTTGCAGCGCACCTGCGCCAATTGCAAGTACATTACTGCCGGTGCTGTTGCTGGTGGCGGCAAGATAGCCTATGGCGATAATTTCTGATGAAACTGTGTTTTTCAACGCATTGCTGCCAATGGCCACATTACCGGTAGCTGAAATGATGGAAGCGAGTGCATCTGCCCCAATGCCGATATTGTCTGCGCCGGAAATAATATTAAAAGCAACAGAATCGCCCAATGCAATATTGTTGAATCCGGTAGTTAGTTTCGACAGTGCAAGGTACCCAATCGCATTATTTCCGGTTCCGGAACTGGGGGCATTCAAAGCACGGTAACCGATTGAATTGTTTCGCCTCAAAGAATCGGGATCAATAAAGCCGGAGCGTTGGTTGTTTGTCCGGATAACCAACGGATTGTAATCCGTTGTTCCCAGGAAATTATTGCTGGGAATGATACCTGCATTACCGGTAACGGCCCACCCGGTTCCTCCCAGTGAAATGGATCTTCGTTTAATTACACCCGATACAGTAACGGTTACAAAACTATCAGTGACAGCGCCGGCTTGAAGCCCCTCCAGCCGCAAGGGATCAGTAACAGATAAAACATGTAGTTGATTGGTAGGTGCCGCTACACCAATACCTACGTTTTGAGATTGCGATTTAACGGAGACAAGCAGCAGCAGGAAAAGTAGTGATTTCATTATAAGCTTTAAGGATTGATTTTATTTAGCAAAAACTTTGCCGTCAATGGCTATAGTAAATTAGTAATGATTTGATTTTATTTAATTTCCGGGCTATTAATCTTATTTGTCGCTGCCAGTTAAGTTGGCCTTTTAGGCCGTTTAGTATATCGATAGGTTATGTAATATATTCATCTTTGAGCATTAAAATGCGCTTAATAAATTGGTGATCCCTGGTTCTTAAGTTGAATTGCTGAAATGAACCCGGGAAAACAACATCGCTTCCGCCGTTGTTGGTGTTCGTGCGGCAGGATTTGAAGCAAGAGCTTCACCAATAATATCGCTTACTGGTAATTTTATCACGCTGTCACTCCGTAGGTTGTTGGTGTAGCCACCGCTCTCATTACAACGTCCGACCACCAACAATGGCTTGAAAGTAGTGCATTCATCATAAGCTTTAAGGATTGATTTGATTTTCGGTGGTTTCTTAACTCATCCAACTAAATATCTCTGAGTAATATTTCCAATTACCATTTGTTTTTATGAAAACAATTAAATCGCCACCTCCATCCAATTCATCGCAAGAGTGTGCTACGTTATAAGACAAATGGTATTGTTTTTTATTAAGATGGTTTTCAGAAGCGAGTGAAAAAAATGGTCATGTTTTTTATGAAAATAATCCCAACGTCTGTCTGAAATAAACTAGTGTAATTTGTTTGCTACAATGCATTTGTTCAAGCAGCCAGTGGTTCTTGTCGTCATTGTCCACACGATTAATTATTTATCGTTTTTCTTGTTAGTTTTCTTAAAAACAAGCGGTGTTTGAACAAATATGATTTGCTTTAGTTTGCAGGAATATAAATGTCAAATTTTGCCCCTTTATTTAATTCACTTGTTGCAGTGATAATACCATTGTGGTTTTCAATAATATTTTTAACAATGGCAAGCCCGATACCTGACCCGGCGTATTCTTTCTTACTGTTTAATCGCTGAAATATTTCAAAAATGAGTTCATTGTACTGAGGCTCAAAACCGATGCCGTTGTCAGTTACAGTTATATGGCAATAATTTATTTCAGGTAAACTATTTTTGAAAGTTACCTCTCTGCCGTTTACAAGTCTGCTTTTAATTATTATGTGTGGTGTCATTTCTGGTTTTGAAAATTTTAGTGCATTGCTTATAAGATTGTGCATGACCTGACGAAACTTGAAAGGGATGACCTTTGCAGAGCAGAGTTCGGTAGCTTCTATGGTTGCGTGTTTTTCTTTAATAATATATTTTAGGTCGCTTATGACTTCTTCGACAATTATATTAAGGTTTATTTTTTCAAACTTGTGTATAGTGTCTTTGGAATGTGAGAAAGAAACTAAATCTTCTAAGAGTATTCTCATTTGTTCGGCCATTTGCTGTATTTTGCTCAAATAATCTTTGTCATTATTGGGTAAGTTTAGATGTTCTCTTTTTAAGAGGAGAGCTATAAAAGTCTGTATTTTTCGCAGGGGTTCTTGCAAATCGTGACTTGATATGAAAATCAATTTTTCAAGTTCCTGACTTTGTTTTATTAAATCCTCTTCGAATTTCTTGCGAAGTGTAATATCTGACCGAATAGCCAAATATTGATAGGGTTTACCCTGTTCATTTAAAAAAGGAACAATGTTAGTATCTACCCAATAATAGGTGCCGTCCTTTGCTTTGTTTTTTAATTCACCTTTCCATATTTTGCCGTTGGAAATAGTTGCCCATAATTCGCCGATAAACTCTTTTGCGTGATAACCCGAATTAGTAATGCGGTGGTCTTGTCCGATTAACTCTTCCTCGCTATACTTTGAGATTTTACAAAAATTATTGTTTACTTTTTTAATAGTTCCCTTTTGGTCGGTTATTGCTATTATGGATGATTCATCCAAAGCATATTTATAATCGGATAGTTCCTTTAAATTATTCTGGAGGAGTTCTCCAGATTGATTTCGATTTTTTTTGTTAGCACTTATTAACTTTAGTGCCCATTTCTCTACCTTTTTTGTCATGGTAATTAAGTTCTTGGTGTAATTTTTTCTAACAAAGGGTAGTAGTCTTTTGTCGTCTTACCATTGGCTATAACGGTTTGCATTGCCGCAGGGCAGGGAATTTATAGCTGGTACTGCCCGGCACCATAGCTAAATTGTAAAACTACAGAACAAGTTTAAAACCGAAGTTCAATTGGAAAGGTCTAGCCACGAAACACTCTTGCCAGGTCAATAAAATGTTCATTGCTCTTCCGTACACCAACCTTGCAGCAAACCCAATATTATACGTTCGCCCTTCGTAGGAGTGTGTCCAACTGCGTACTGTGTCCTACTAGTTCGGATGTGTCCCAGGACGCATGGGAACAAGGCAGGCTCTTTTGAAAGGTTTGCTTTTGTGTTGGCTTTGTATGCCCTGCAAATGTGCCTCACTTGGTGTATGTGCCTTTATTGTGGAATTAAAGATAGTTTGTATAGATAATTTATTTAGTCTGATTATTCGCTTATCATCTTTATCATTTCGTATTTGGGAAACGATTTAGCCTGCCAAAGAAACCCCGATCAATTTTCCAATACCAAATGTGATGGCAGCAGCTATCAGGCCAAATATAACCTGGCGAAATCCCGAGTACCAGATACTTTTGCCAGTAAATAAGGTAATAGCAGAACCGATCAAAAATAAACCGGTAGCACTACTGATAACGCTAATGATAATGGCTGTAACCCCTGAAGTAAACATAAATGGAATAACAGGGATTACTGCACCTATGGCAAATAGTATAAAAGAATAAATAGCTGCTTCCATTGCCGAGCCCTTTAATTCTTCGGCATTGATACCCAGTTCTTCTTTTACCAAAACTTCATGTGCATGGTTTTTATCCAGCATAATTTCCTTAGCCATTTCATGCGCCTGGTCTTCGGGAATACCTTTAGCCATGTAAATTAATGCCAGTTCTTTTTCTTCGCCTTCGGGATTGGTTTCCAGTTCTTCCATCTCCAGCTGCATCTGGTTTTCGTACAGCTCCTGCGAACTTTTTACAGAGATCCATTCGCCCAATGCCATGGATAATGCACCGGCCAGTAATCCTGCAACACCGGCCAGCAACACACCTGCGCCACCTGCTGTTGCACCAGCTATACCCATTACCAAACTAAAATTTGAAACCAAGCCGTCATTGCCTCCTAACACCGCTGCTCTTAGTGCATTACCGCCAACAGAACGGTGCCTGCTTTCAAACTTAGCAACATTGCTGCCGGTAACTTTTGTTTCATTCTCCAGTAAGGAGCGTAATATTTTTACATGATTTGTTTCTGTACCGGTTATAGGTAGTTTGTTTTTATTTTTAGCATTGATGACGGATGTGGAGAGCGTTTTTTCTGTATCCATCAAAACACCCAACACATAATCGTACCCAAAAGTTTTACCCACCAGGTTGAGCATTTTTGCTCTAACAGACGGGGCAGGCATGGGTACTGTTTTGCCGGGAGTTATTTTTTTTACAAAAGCTTCGGCATGGCCTTTCTCAATTTCACTCATTTGCCGGAATACACTAGCAACCGTTTTGTCCGGCTCCCCTTCGGCCAGTTTGTTATATAAAAAGCTGGCATCAACTTCTGTTTGAAGATTTTTATTTGTATTATTTTTCAAAAAATATATTTTTTTGTTCTGGCTATATTATTGAATTGGAAAATTTATTCAGTGGTTTTTCCATCAAATTTGGGCTGATCGGATTCCGCCTCTTTTTTCGTAGCCCTTATTATACCATCTTTATGATTTGGGGGAGCATAAATAGTATACATTTTTAATGCTTTTGTAGCATTCGTATTTATAATATTATGCTTTGCACCGGCAGGTATTACAATCGCATCACCATCTTTTATATCGTATTCAGTTCCGTCAATTACACATTTGCCGCTACCATCTTCAAACCGGAAAAACTGATCAATGCTGTCATGAGTTTCTTCTCCAATGTCTTCGCCAACCTTAAGGCTCATGAGTACAAGTTGAAGATGCTTACTTGTATACAATACTTCTCGGAAATTATTATTTTCCTCAGCATCCTTTTGGATGTCGCTTTTAAATCCTTTCATAATTGTAGTTTTTTTGATTAACATTAGTAGTGCCATCATTTGATGATTTTGTAGAAGTTTCTTTGTTAGACTTACATCATCCTGTTGACTGGTTGTGGTAATGAATGATTATTACAGGACAACTGCAGTATTGTAAATATTGCGAATAACAAACAGGATGTTTTCATTTTATTGTTATTATTTGTTCACAATGATTTATTTAAATCATTATCCTTTACTACAATCCTTATCCCGAAACTAAGTCGAACACTGGTATAAAGGTTATTAATTATTGCAATAAGAAATATGATACCGGTCAGTTGTAATCTTGATTGTAATTACCCAAAATACTTCCTCATTATGCTTGCGGAAGTATCAAAAAGAAAATCTGCTGTAGAATTACAAATGCTATTAATCATTATCCTTTTTTTCGGTTTCACTGCCCCCATTATTTTGAACAGCACCAGCGCTTATTCAGAATGTCTTATCTGCCCGCCAGGATATCCGGTATGGACAACTAAACCAAAGTGGGTGGGCTGAGTGTTGGCATTTTTAGCTCTTTGCAAGGTTGGCTATGTGTATGGGTTTTATGTGCATTGCAATGTGCTAAAAATAAGGTTTGGCGGCCACGGCAAAGTAATGCAAACTTTCCGCCGTTGTTGGTGTTCGTGCGATAGGTTTTGAAGCTGGGGCTTCACCAACAACATTGCTACTGATACTTTATAAAGCTGTCACTCCACAGGTTGTTGGATTTGTCACGGTAGTAATGCCAAACCCCGTACACAAAAAACGTGTGCATACAAAGGATAGATGGGAGTGGAAGGAAACCTGCCGGGTATTTTCATAATACTTATTATGTCCATTTATTTTTTTCTGAAAGCAAAACACTTAAATTCGATCTCATCTTTTTGGTCGTGCCGGGTCATATTACAGAGCATTTCTTCGTCGGAGTTGTCGTCATTTTTACAAATTAAGCACAACGACGGCTTTTTTATTAAGTGTGAAATAATTTCATATCCTTCATCATCGAAAAATCCCGCAATTTTAGTTGGGTCAATATCATTAATATGCCTGCGGCCTTTTTTGTTTTCCCTTTTCTTTACTGCGGAATCAATTTCGTAATCATCTTCCGGGAAACCTTCTCCTGTAATGCAGGTGAAGCAACTATTGCCAACGGATGCGGATCCAATTACCCAAATATCATTTCCACAAGAGCATTTAATCCCCTTGTTATAAGCATCTAAGGCAGATTTCAACTGTTTTCTTAAATCATCTTCTTTGGCGGACGGATTGTCCTTCAAATGCTTTGCTACATACTTGTTGATTGTTATTGGAGCGAATGCCATGTTGTTTTATTTTTCTGTAAGGAGTTAAATAATTACGGATTAAAATTATGTCGTTTTTATAATTTATCAAAGTCGCCTCGTTAAATAATTCCGCCTTGTTGGTATTTGTGCGGTAGCTTTTGAAGCAGGGGCTTCACCAACAACATGGCTTATACCGATTGCCAATATTTTAAAAATCAGAAAAAAGTATATCATGTTACGGACATTTAAAAATCATTTGAAAACATGTAAAATCTCTACAGCAAGATTATGAATCGTTTGGCAGGGAGTTACAGAGATGACCTTACTTTAGTTCTGTGATAGTTTTTGAAGTGCCCTCCCCAGCGGTGACTACTTTCGCATAGGTTACCCAAGAGGTGACACCTTTTTTGTAAACCCTGCTCTTTTTCTAAAAGCTTTTCACAAAGGTGTCACCTCTTGCGAACAGGCTTTGAACTACTTAATAAATCACGATGGTATTGCTGGTAATTTTAAAATGCTGTCACTTCGCAGGTTGAAGGAGTAGCAACGGCTATAATGTCAACCACCGAACACCAACAATGGCCTGAAATTCATTCCGGTAAAAATAAAGAAAAAGGAACAAATTGTTAAAAGCCGGCAATAAAAAAAGGAGATGCACAAGCATCTCCCGGTATTTTAAAAAGGAAGCGAAACGATCCTTTGTATTTATGATTTATCTGAATTCTTCACCTTCTTCTGGCTCTTGGGAGCAAACATTACCAACATCCGCTTGCCTTCCATTTTAGGCATTCCTTCCAACGCACCAACATCTTTCAACCGGTCAGCAAATTTCAATAGTAACAATTCGCCTCGCTCTTTAAACATAATTGCACGGCCTTTAAACTGTACATGCGCCTTTACTTTGTTGCCATCCAGTAAAAATTTTTCGGCATGCTTACATTTGAATTCAAAATCGTGATCATCTGTATTGGGAGTAAAACGAACTTCCTTCACCTCGCTGGTTTTGGACTTCGCCTTCATTTCTTTTTTCTTCTTCTTCTCATCATACAAAAACTTGTTGTAATCGATGATCTTGCATACCGGGGGATTGGCACCGGGAGAAATTTCTACCAGGTCTAATTGCTGATCCTGCGCCATTTTTAATGCATCTGCCGCGGGGTAAATGCCTGGTTCAATATTTTCACCTACCAATCGTACCTCGGGTACTCTGATCATGTGATTGGTACGATGTTCCTGTTGTTGTTCTTTTCTGAAACGGGGGTTGAATGCACCTCTGGGTGCCCTGGGTGGAAATGCCATTAATTGATTTTAGATTTATAATGCGGGGCTTTCGCCCGGGTTTTGATTTAAAGTTAATAAATATTTTTATTCAAATGCTCTTTTGCTGGTTACCTCTTCATTTACCATGGCTATGAATTCGGGGATGGTGTTTACGCCTAAATCTCCCTTTCCCTGCCTCCTGATGGCGACCTTGCTTTCGTTCATTTCTTTTTCGCCCAATACCAGCATGAATGGTACTTTTGCCAGTTCGGTGTCTCGTATCTTTTTGCCAATCTTTTCATTCCGATCGTCAATTTCAGCACGAATATCTGCTTTTTTTAACTCAGATAATACAATTTCTGAATATGGTAAAAACTTATCACTGATTGGCAAAATTTTCACTTGTGTTGGTGCCAGCCATAAAGGAAACTTACCCGCACAATGTTCAATCAATACGGCGATAAAACGCTCTAAACTGCCAAACGGGGCCCGGTGAATCATTACTGGTGTATGTTTGGCGTTGTCTTCCCCGATATAAGTAAGTTCAAAACGTTCCGGTAAATTATAATCTACCTGGATGGTTCCCAACTGCCATTTTCTGCCGATAGCATCTCTTACCATAAAATCCAGCTTGGGACCATAAAAAGCAGCTTCTCCATATTCAATCACTGTTCTTAATCCTTTTTCTGCGGATGCTTCTATGATGGCCTGTTCTGCCAGTTCCCAGTTTTCGTTGCTGCCAATGTATTTGCTTCTGTCGGTTTTATCTCTCAGCGAAATCTGTGCCGTAAAATCAGTAAAACTTAATGAATTTAAAACATACAGCACCATGTCAATCACTTTTTTAAATTCGTCCTTTACCTGGTTAGGCATACAAAACAAATGGGCGTCATCCTGGGTAAATCCTCTTACCCTGGTAAGGCCATGCAATTCGCCATGCTGCTCATACCGGTACACGGTGCCAAATTCGGCTAAGCGCAGGGGCAGATCCTTATAACTGCGGGGCGAAGTTTTATAAATTTCGCAATGGTGCGGACAGTTCATCGGTTTTAAGAAAAACTCTTCGCCTTCCTGTGGAGTTTTAATTGGTTGAAAACTATCCTTGCCGTATTTTTCGTAGTGGCCGGAAGTAACATATAGATTCTTGTGCCCTATATGTGGTGTAATAACGGGCAGGTATCCGGTTTCAATTTGCGCTTTTTGTAAAAACTGTTGCAGCCTTTCCCTGAGCATAGCGCCTTTTGGCAACCATAAGGGAAGCCCCATGCCCACCTTTTCGGAGAAAGCGAATAATTCCAGTTCTTTACCTAATTTGCGATGGTCTCTTTTCTTTGCTTCTTCCAGCAATACCAGGTATTCATCCAATTCTTTGGCAGATGGAAAAGTGACTCCGTAAATGCGGGTGAGCATTTTATTTTTTTCGTCACCCTTCCAATATGCGCCGGCAATATTGGTTAGTTTTATACCTTTAATGAAACCGGTATTGGGTATGTGCGGGCCCCGGCAAAGATCGGTAAAATTGCCCTGGGTATATAAAGTTATTCCACCATCTTCAAGGTTGCTTAAGAGGTCCAGCTTGTATTCATCTCCCTTGTCTCCAAAATATTTTACGGCATCCGCTTTGGAAATTGGTTGCCGTACAAATGCATTGCTTTGTTTGGCCAGTTCAGCCATTTTTACTTCCACCCTGCGAAGATCTTCTTCACCAATCTGGTTACCACCTAAATCTATATCATAATAAAAACCGGTTTCCAATGGTGGGCCTACCCAAAATTTTACACCGGGAAACATTCCTTCAATCGCTTCGGCCATTAAATGGGCGGAAGAATGCCAGAAGGTAGATTTTCCGTTTAAATCATTCCAGGTAAGCAATTGCAGCGAAGCATCTACGTTAATTGGGCGGGAAGCATCCCATGTTTCCCCGTTAATATTTGCAG
Source organism: Chitinophagales bacterium (assembly GCA_038213285.1). GTDB lineage: Bacteria > Bacteroidota > Bacteroidia > Chitinophagales > Chitinophagaceae > Ferruginibacter. The sequence goes on along the minus strand of JBBQTL010000102.1, from coordinate 9,842 downwards.
CCAATACTTTTCTTGCAAGCCCTTCGCTAATGGATTTTGCTACATCCATTGCGCTAACTCCCATTTCATATTCCCTAACTGCCCCATCCGGCAATGTAATCTTTATCATAATTTTTGTAAATTCAACGATTAGTTTTAAAGCTGCCATCGGTAGTACATTGCCAACGGCTGCCTAACCAACTTTCCTTTATTTTTTGAGATGCAAATTTAACGAACTATTATCTAAGGAAGTACATAACTAAAATATCTTTGCAGATGATAAATTTTGAACGGGAAAATGAACTTTGTTTGAAAGCAAATGTAAAAGTGATCATGAAAAGCACAATTATTACCATACTCTTTTTTTTACTTTCTTCTTATATGTTCGCTCAAAAGATAAACGGGCAGTGGCGGGGATATTTCAATAGCAAGAATGATATCGTACTTTCTTCGGGTGGAGACAATACCGAATATGTACTGGAAATTGAAATCAACGGATCGCAGGTAAGTGGTTATTCTTACAGTTATTTCCAAAACAGGCGATATTTTGTAATTTGTTCCCTATCCGGCACTTACTACAAAAGCACCAAAAGCATGAAAGTTACTGAAACGGCCCGCATTAAAGGGTTAACACCGCCCGACTGGAATGACTGTTTGCAAACACATATTTTAACCTACCAAAAAGAAGGCGATTCAGAAGAACTAACTGGCAGATGGGTAACAGCGCCAGGTCAATTAGGTGATTGTGGTAGAGGAAATACCACATTAACCCGTAGAACAGTCAGTAAGAATTTATCATCTTACAATAAATCTAAAAGCGGTACTCCTTTTTCAACACAGAAGCCTGTTGCCAGGTCGCCCTACCTGGCTGATAAAAATAAGAAATCCCTAACACCACCGGTTGTAAAACCTACCCCTAAGATAGTGCCTAGAAAACCAAACGCAGCACCTGCGCCACCGATTGCAAAGGCTAATCCAATAGAAAGAAATGCACCTGAAATAATTGTTCCGGAAATAAAAAAGCAAGTGGTGCCAATTTTACCATCCGGTAGAAATTTTGAAAAAAGAAGCAATGATATTATTAAGACAATTGAAATAACTAACCCCACTTTTAAATTAGACCTGTACGATAACGGTGACATAGACGGCGACAGCATCTCCGTTTTTTATAATGGCAAATTAATACTGTCACATAAAATATTAACGGATAAACCCATCACACTTACGCTTGATGCAACCACCGGAAACGAGGTAAACGAATTAACTATGTATGCAGAAAATTTAGGGACTATACCGCCCAACACTGCGTTGATGGTGGTGACAGACGGGGAAAAGCGGTACGAGGTAAGAATTTCATCTGATCTCAAAAAAAGTGGAACAATACGGTTTATAAGAAAACCAGGCCCACTATCGCTCAAAGGGGGAAATTAGGTTGTAGATAGTTAGAAAAAGGCGGCGCTTTTATGGAATACCACGTTATGCACTGGCCTAACAAATACAATTTAGAATTTCCGAATCCTTTCTTAATAAATCTTTAGATATCACTATTCCTCAAGAGAAAATCACCTCCTGTTAGCAGAGTAGAAAGTCCCCTTCGGGAATTTAGGGGCCTCTTTTTAAAACTTAAAATTCCAGGTAACAGCGGGAATAATTGGAAATAAACTTACCTGCTTGCCCTGCACTTTTAATGTACCGTCAAAAGGATTACCTGTTTGATCGAAGTAAATAAAATAAGGATTTTTTCGGCTGTATACATTGTAGATGCTGAATACCCATTCCGTTTTAAAATTTTTCCTGCGTTCATTTCTTTTTGGTGAATTGATTGCTGCAAAATCGATCCGGTGATAGGAGGGAAGCCGGTATTCATTAATGCGGCTATATTCCTGCGTGAGTGTACCGTTCACCACATAAAAACGCTGCGGCAAAGTGGCGGCATTGCCCGTGCCAAAAACAAAGGTGCCGGAGAGTTTCCACCGTTTGTTTAATTCATAGATGGCTACTACGCTCATGTCATTTCTACGGTCGTATTTGGCCGGGTACTTTTCACCAAAATTAAGCTCGGGGAATTTGCGCCAGGTCCAGCTTAATGTGTAGCCTATCCATCCTGTCAGTCTTCCCCTTGTTTTGTTGATGAATAATTCGGTGCCATAGCTCCAGCCTCTTCCAAACGTAAATGAATTTTCGGTGTCTTCCAGTGTATTGGGTGTATAGCCTTCCTCATATTCTATCTGGTTCTGCATATTCTTGTAATATACTTCCATTGAGGTTTCATACATGTTGTCTTTAAAGTTTTTGAATACACCTGCTGCATATTGCCAGCTTATTTGTGGCTTTACTTTGTAGGTACTTGGCACCCAAAGATCGGTGGGGAGCGTAGTACCCGAATTGCTTACCAGGTGAATGTATTGTAAGTTCCTGGTTACTGATCCTTTGATGGAGGTTTCGTCGTTGATGGCATATCGCAGGGTGAACCTTGGTTCAAGCCCGCCGTAGGTTTTTACCGGCTGGCCTTTTTTAAATACCGAGCTATCCATCCTGTTTCCATCAGCATCGGTTTGGTAAATTTTATATGCGCCAATTTGCTGAAAGCCGCTATAACGTAAACCCGCATTGATCTTTATTTTGTCACTCAGTTCCCAGTCATCCTGTATATAAACCGCTGCTTCATGCGCAAATTTGGGTTGTGCATTCAATGGCTTAAACACTACAGAATCCTGGTTGCCACTTACTACATTGGGGGTAAAGCGATGGTAGGTGTACAGAGCGCCAAACTTTACTTTATGCCCGGTAAAAGGGTACAGGTCAAAATCCTGCTTTAAACTAAAATCACGTATGCCGGATGCCAGTTTGATATTGAAATTATTTTGTTCGGCCTGGAAGGTGAAATTATAATTATTAAAAACGGCGGTAGTGTTACCAAAGAGCCGGTTATTAAAAACATGGTTCCATCGAAGTGTACCTGTCGCATTTCCCCAGGGAATATTTACGTCCAGGCTTCTTTGCCCGTTTACAAAATCAAATACATCTCTCCCAAAATAGCCGCTTAAATACAGGCGGTCTTTTTCGGAAAACTTATAATTGACTTTCGCATTCAAATCATAAAAATAATAGCCGGAACCGGAGAACTGGCTAGTTTTTTTAATGAAGGGTTTGGTTAAGGCATCAATGTAGGTACGCCGGGCAGAAATGATGAAAGATGCTTTGTTTTTTTTGATGGGTCCCTGTATGGATACCCTGGATGCAATTAAACCAATGCCGCCTTCTACCTGGAATTTTTTATCATTTCCTTCCTTCATGGCAATATCCAGTACACTCGATAAACGGCCGCCATACTGTGCCGGCATTCCCCCCTTGATTAAAGAAACGTTTTTAATAGCATCGGAATTGAATATGGAAAAGAACCCAAATAAGTGGCCGGTATTGTACACAATGGCATCATCCAGCATAATCAGGTTTTGATCGGGTCCGCCGCCACGTACATAAATGCCTGCACTACCTTCTCCTGCATTACGAACACCCGGCAACAATTGTATTGTCTTCAATAAATCCACCTCACCGAGAAAAGCAGGTATCGCCTTTATTTGTTCAATGGGTAATACAAATTTTCCCATCTGGGCATTCTTAACATTGGCATCTCTTTTTTTGGAGGTAACAATTACTTCTGCAAGGGAAGAGCGGGGTACCAGGTCAAAATTCAGTTGCTGATCAGCCTCCAGTTTTATGGAGATGGTCAGGGGCTGAAAACCTACATAGGAACCAACCAGGTCATACGATCCTTCTGTAAGTGTAAGTGAGTAAAATCCATATTGGTTACTGCTGATGCCCTTGGTTTTATCTTTTACATTAATACTGGCACCAATCAGCGTTTCGCCGTTTTGACCATCTTTAATGTAACCGCTTACAGTATATTTTTTTTGGGCAGTTAACAAGGCGGGGAGCAGGAAGAGTATGATTAAAAAAGATTTGTTTGTCATTATGATAAGAATAGCGGGATTGAAAATGCAGTTAGCCGGGTTTGAATAAAATGAATAATGAGTGATGAGTGATGAATGATGAATGATGAGTGATAATGATGAGTGATGAATGATGAATGATGAGTGATGAATGATGAATGATGAGTGATGAGTGATGAGTTATGAATGATGAGTGATGAATGATGAGTGATGAGTGATGAATGATGAGTGATGAATGATGAATGATGAGTGATGAATGATGAGTGATGAGTGATGAGTGATGAATGATGAGTGATGAGTAATGAATGATGAATAATTATTTCTGCATTTTATTATGAATGCAATACCATTAATGATCAACCCCAAATCATCAAAGAACAACCTTCAACCATCAACCTTCAGCCCCAAACCATCAACCCCAAACCTTCAACCATCTATTTCGCCTTAATACTATCCTTCACTTCTCCGCAATGCAACATAGTACCTTTAAATTCAGGGTGGTTTTTTCCGAGATATGGGTTGATAATTTCTGCTGTGTTGCTAATCCAATTGGCTCCCTTGTCTTCTCCAAATGCCATTGGGCAGTTTTGCCAGTACAATGTGTTGCCATCATAATGAATGGTTTTCAGCAACGGGTAAATACTTTCACCAATCATTCTAAAATCCTGCCTCATTTCTGTTAAATCGGTCTGCTTTAATAAACTTTCTGCGTTTAGTTTTACATCATTCAACTGCATAATGGCACTTTCGTAAATTCCGGTCGTGTCTTTTTTTAGTTCGGCTAACCTACCGGTGTCGGCCAATGCAACCAGTTTGGTACATGCCATTTTTGCAATATTGGTATCTGCATTTACAAATGCATCTTTCATGCTGAAATAGGCAGTCAACAAACTATCTATTCTATTGTTAAATGACGGAGAATGATTTCTTGCAAGCAGGGCTTCTGCTTTCACTTCTTCCACCCCGGCTGATTTTCCTTTTATTAAGAACCAATAAGCACAAAAAGCTACTAACAATAGCCCTACCAATAACAATATTTTCTTCATTTTTTAATATTTTGCCAAAGTTACATCTTAACTAACAATCATGTTAATAGTTTAAAGCTAAACAATACGATAAAAAATCGTCAGCTTTTATTAAGATATTGATTTTGCCACGATTGTTTGTTACGGCTGACTGCTCTGTGTTAACCCTACTCAGCTCAACCGGCATTGGTTCCATTCAGCCGATAGGGGTAAATAACTTACTTTTGCAAAATATATCAGTATTTAGCTTTTAGAAAATAAAACAAATCATGCTTTTAGGATTACAGAATGTGACATTTGAGTTTGGAGCCCGTATCATTGTGGAAGATGCCACCTGGCATATACAACCCAACGAAAGAATTGCCTTAATTGGATATAACGGCACCGGTAAATCTACCTTATTAAAAGTACTCACCAGGCAATATTTGCCAAGCAAAGGAACTGTAGAACAGGGAAGGGAAACCACCATCGGGTTTCTGCACCAGGACCTGTTGAGCTTTGACACCGAAGATTCTATATTAGAAGTGGCCATGGGCGCTTTTGAAAGGGTGAAAGAATTGGAAAAGGAAATAGAAGCCATTGGGCATGAGCTGGAAAAAACCGGCGATGAAAGCCTGGCGCATGATTATAGCGAGAAACTGCATGAGCTGGAAATTTTGGGTGGTTACGATATTCATCATAAGACAGAAGAGATTTTACAGGGTTTGGGTTTTAGCAATGAAAACCTGCACAAACCATATAAATTATTTAGCGGTGGATGGCGCATGCGGGTATTGCTGGCAAAAATGATTTTGATGGCGCCCGATGTATTGCTGTTGGATGAACCTACCAATCACCTTGATTTGCCCAGTATTGAATGGCTCGAAAAATATTTGAAGAACTACCAGGGCGCTGTGGTAATGGTAAGCCATGATCGGTATTTTTTAGACAGGATGGTAAATAAGGTTGTGGAGCTGTACCAGCAAAAGCTACATTTTTATACCGGTAATTATTCTTACTACGAAACGGAGAAAGCGCTCAGGGTTGATATTCAACAAAAGGCCTACGAAAACCAGCAGGATTATATCCGCCAGAACGAACGTTTTGTGGAACGCTTTAAAGCTAAAGCCAGCAAGGCCGCTGCAGCACAGAGTATTGTAAAACGCCTGGAGAAATTAGACCGGATTGAAAATGTGGAAATTGAAAGGCCGAATATGCGTATCAACTTTTCAATTGATAAGCAGCCGGGCCGGGTGTTGTGTACCCTGAAACATGTAACTAAACAATTTGGCGACCTGGTAATTATGGAAGATACCGGCGCAGAGATAGATAGGGGCGATAAGATTGCTTTGATTGGTGCAAACGGTAAAGGAAAATCAACTTTATTGAGGGTGATTGTGGGCAACGAAGAAATTACAGGTGATAGGGTATGGGGCCACAACGTAGAAGAATCTTTTTATGCGCAGCACCAGTTGGAAGCACTCAACATTGAAAACAATGTGCTGGATGAAATGAAGGAAAGTCGTAGTGGCAAAACAGACCTTGAATTAAGGAGCCTGTTGGGATGTTTTCTATTTAGCGGGGATGATGTAGATAAAAAAATTAAAGTATTAAGTGGTGGTGAAAAAGCAAGGGTAGCCCTGGCAAAAACAATTGTAAGCAAGGCCAATTTTTTAATGCTGGATGAACCTACCAATCACCTGGATATCCATTCGGTCGATTTGTTGATTGGTGCATTGAATAATTATGAAGGAAGTATTGTATTTGTGAGTCACGACCGGCATTTTGTAAGTAAGATTGCCAATAAAATATGGGAGATTGAAGACCATAAGATTGTGGAATTTAAAGGCAGCTATACCGAGTGGGAAGACTGGAAAGAAAGAAGGTTGGCGGCCGCTAAACTTGCAGAAGTAAAAGGGAAGAATGTGGAGCCACCATCAAAAAATACAGAGCAAAAAAATACCAAAGCAGCAACTGCAAAAAAAGAAGTTGCACCGGAACCGGTAGTAGTAAACAATCACCGCAGCCCGGTTGACAAAGAGATCAAAAAAGAGTACCAGAAAAATAAAAACCGTTTTCAGCAGATAGAAGAAAAGCTGGCGCAGTTAAATAAAGAAAAACTGAACCTGGAAGCCCGGATGGCATCACCCGGTAATTACGCCAATAAGGATCAACTTCATCAAACAGAAACTGCTTATAAAAAGGTAACAGCCGAGTTAACGACATTGAATAAAGAATACGAAGTGGTATTTGAAAAAGTGATGGAACTGGAAGAGAAGATGGGATAGATGGCTGATGTATGATGTATGATTGGTAATGTCTGATGTATGATTTGCTGATATGTGATTTGGTAATGCCTGATGTATGATTTGCTGATTTCTGATTTAATAATGGTTTTCAAATACCTGTTTTATGCAGTTAAGTTATAGATAAGATTTTAAAACGGGCTACTTTAATGTTAGTCCGTTTTGTTTTATTATTAAAGCGTCAGATACCAAATACCATTTCACCTTCTTTACTTCTCCAGGAAAAATTGCAAACCTGATTCGATTGTAATTTATTAAAAGGGTATTATTATTTAAAGGGGATGTCTACAACTTCAAAATTCTGCGAATAGCAGGGTCCTCATATCAGACATAATAAAATCAGACATCAGACATCAAATGGCCGCAATCCGGCCGAAGAAAATTAATTTTGCCACCACGCCCTCAAATCAGACATTAAAAAATCATATATCAGATATAATTATCATTTTGTTGTCAAATCTTTTACATTAACTGGTTAAACAAACTTTCCTGCCTTACCTTTGCGCAAAATTTAAAAATCATGACACTAGTAGGAAAAAAAGCCCCACATTTTACAGTGGGAGCGGTAATAAACGGAGAGGAAATAGTTGATAATTTCAGTTTGGATCAATACCTGGGAAAGAAGAATGTATTGTTTTTCTTTTATCCAAAGGATTTTACATTCGTATGCCCCACAGAAATTCATGCTTTCCAGGAAAAGCTGGCTGAATTTGAGAAAAGAGATACCATCGTGGTGGGTTGCTCCACCGATTCAGAAGAAACACATTTGGCCTGGTTAAATACGCCGAAGGATAATGCAGGCATACAAGGCGTTACCTTCCCGGTGGTTGCAGACAATTCAAAAGTTATTTCATTGAATTATGGTGTGTTGGGCGGTGAGTATGTGTATAACAATGACACCAAAAGCTGGTCGTTTAATGGTGCACCCATTGCTTACAGGGGTACATTTTTGATTGACAAGGAAGGTATTGTACGCCACGAATCTATCAACGATTTTCCGCTGGGCAGAAACATAGACGAATACATTCGCCTGGTTGATGCACAGTTGCATGTAGAAAAATATGGTGAAGTATGTCCGGCAAACTGGGAAGAAGGTAAAGATGCCATGGTAGCCACCAACAAAGGCGCTGCTGAATATTTTTCAACAAACTAAGATTACTGCAGGCGATCATGGTTGCCTGCTTTATTTAAAAAAACAGATCATGTTAATAGAATTACAGGAAGACAACCTCGAAACCGTTATAGCAGGCAATGATACAGTAATGGTACAATATTCCGCCGGCTGGTGTGGCAACTGCCGCCTGATGAAGCCAAAGTTTAAAAGAATGTCAACAGAAAATGAAGCCATCACATTTGTATTGGTAGATGCAGAGAAGTTTCCTAACAGCAGGAAGCTGGCCAATGTAAATAACCTGCCTACTTTCGCCGGATTTAAAAGCGGTGTATTAGTAAACCAGGTGCAAACCAATAAAGAAGAAATCCTAAAAAACCTTTTCAATGAAGTTACCAGTAATTAGACATATACAACGTACCGCCACTACAGAGCAAATCAATACTGCGATCAGCGTGCTGGAAAATTTATCAGAAGCACCTTCTTTAAAAGACCCGGAAATGGATGTAATTGGCGAATTGATCTCCAACCTGTGCGGCGCTTTGGAAGTACAACAGTTGATAGCCGAAGGGATGCCGGAAAAAGATGCCTGCAACAGTTTTATGAAAAAGGTGCTGGGATCGATTGATCAGAAATAATTTGCGAGGCGAGTAATTTTCTAAGGGGTTATTGAAAAGGGAGTCAGGATGGAGTGGGTTAAATACAATAAAGCAGTCAATGCCGAAATGTTTTATGGAAATTACTATATGGTGCATTCATTCAATAATCCATTTACCTTATATTTGCAAAAATTAAGACTTGGTAGCTCAGCTGGATAGAGCATCCCGATTTTAATCGGGAGAGTCATTGGCTCTTAAGGCGATTCTGATTTTGTATTAAAAATTTACTGGCTTGACTTGGTAGCTCAGTTGGATAGAGCATCAGCCTTCTAAGCTGAGGGTCATTGGTTCGAATCCAATCCAGGTCACTGAAGTGGACAAATCGAAATTTGGTTCGGTTTGTCCTTTTTTATTTTCATTAAAACCCTCTCCCAGCTTGTATATGAGCTCAACAGCTTCATTGAGCCGAGCGGTTCGATAATTGAATCCGTCAAAAACGAGTTTTTCGGGATATATCGAACCAATGATTTCCCGTTTACCTTTATTATCTGCCCTTTCATAAAGTTCATCCAGGTTTGTCAGTGTTTTTAATGCTTTATTTAGTAACGGCTCGATATTGCTACTTTCTTTAGAAAGTTCATATTATTTTGATTCAAATCCTGTAATTTTCATTTCATAGTCTGACTTTATGGAACGATATTCACCAGGTTCAATATCCCCTGATAATAGCAGTTTACGGGCGTTGCTAAGTAAGCCACCGTCTAACACCATCTTGTATATGCTTAAAACAGTAAATAGCTTTGCACATAAAATTTATTTATGCAAAGTAAAGAAGAAGTAAAACAACAGATGTTTACCAAGATAACTCAATGGCAGCAAAGCGGCCTTAC
>JBBQTL010000101.1:0-19256 GCA_038213285.1 Chitinophagales bacterium | reverse complement strand
ACAAACCATGTTTCTTAAGAAAAAAATTGTGGACCACCCGATGATTGGAAGGGTTTATTGATGGTTGAGGTGACGGATGTTGCAAATAATGCCATTATTTTTTGCCGGAAGGCATTTAATTGAACATAAAATTATGAGTTGTAAATTTTTGATGTTATTTTAGTGCCATTCGAAACAATCAATATCCTGTAGAATATCCTCTTACTAAAACTATCTTATAGAAAGACTGTTGATTGCTGATCACAGTTATTATTAGTGTTTGAAAGAGTTCCATAAAAAATAGTAATAAACTGTTTGGATTTGTTTGCCCTTTCACAAGATAATACGACGAAGCACCGCTGTTGTTATAAACAAAAGCACTGATATTCTAGCGATAGAAATCTATAGTGCAAAAGTTCGAATAATTTTTTAACCATTTAAAACAAACTATTATGAATCCAGAAGATTTGACCAATTTACTATTGGGCGTTATAGCGGCGGAAGGTGCCTTAGGCTTAATATTATATACCGTAAGAGGTGGAAATAAACCTAAAGAAGATAAAACCGTAAACAATCCCCAGTAAAATGCTCACAGAGTATATGACGTAGTAAGTCGCAAATTTTCTTAGTAAGTCACTCCATAGGGTGCCTCACTAACAAAATTCATCCCAGGCAAATCGATGTTTACATGACACAAGTTGCTTAAAAAACACAACCCTTCCCGCTAACATTGATCATTTTATGAATTGTTGTTTCACCCGGTTTAGGTAATGGGTCTATTGTTACAGCAAACTTCTGTAAATTAGTAAAACAAGAAGCTTTTTAAAAATGATATCCGGCGTTCCGACTGATTTTGAAAGTGGCTGGTGGATCAACCGGTCAAGGTTATTTACAGCGGTTAGATTCATTCTATATCGCAACATCGTGAAAGCATATCCGACGTTTACCCGAGCTATTAAATGCCGGCAAAATTTTAAAAGGAAAATACTTACTATCCGCACATACATCGTCCTTTCAACGATGGCAATTGCATTACCTTTAATGTTATTTCCACAAACCGCTTCGCAAAATTTAATAATAAAACTTCTGAAAGAAATCCGCGAGGACGTACTTGCCAGTCAGCCTGAAAAATTAGAAAGACTATATCACTTAAAATCGAAAGCAGTGTCGCTGCATATCCCAACAGATTCCATTTATGGAAGAATACTTTTTGAGCTAGGAACATTAGAATTGAAAGTGAATCGCAATTATACTACCGCTATCTCTTTCAAATACCAGTCACTGCGAATCAACACCTCCGGTAAACAGACGTCTTCAAAAAGAGATGCAGTGTATGCTTCCCTGCACCTGGGCATTTATTATGAAGAGCTGAATTCCTTAAATATGGCCCTTAATTATCTTGATACAACCGTTCAGTTAAGTAAAGGAATACCCGGATTATCATCCGTGTTTCTTTATTCAAAATCATTGCGCTCTTACCTTTTTTTCAGCACGGGTGACTATCAAAAATCGGTAGAAGAAAGTCACGAAGGCGTAAAACTTGCTTTAGAAAGAAATGATACTTCCAATCATCTGGCTTTCTTAAATCAACGGGCGCAATCCTATTTTTGCCTGGGTCGGCTTGAAGAAGCTATGCAAGATATAATGACCATAATGAAATACAAACAGATTAATAAATACCGGTATGAGATAGCTTCCGCCTTAAAAATAAAAGCACAGGTTTACGAAGAAAAAAAACAGATAGCCGATGCTGAACAATGTTTTAAGCAATGCATTAGCTTGCGAATGGGCACCGATGATTATGGCCAGATTGCGAATGATTATACTGATTGGGGCAACTTCTACTTCAACACCATACGCAATAATGAAAAGGCGAATCAATGTTACCAGAATGTGATAAAATATGCACGGCTTGTAGAAGATTCAATGGTCATTTCGAAGGGATATATTAATATGGGGGAAGTTGCTTTGAAGCAGCAGGAATATGCAAAAGCCGCTAGTTTTACAAAGACAGCAATGCAGTATTTAAAATTGAATCCGGCCGAAAATATCCTGCTAAACCCTTCTTCCAAACAATTAAACCTGATTGGCAACGCAGACCTTTTAATAGGATTAATGAGTAATAAAACCCTGATATTAATTGAGCTTTACAAAAAGAACAGACAGTTAAAATACCTTGAATCAGCTATAAAAACCGCCTTTTTAACAGATACTATCATCACACAAACCCGCAATGAGCAGTATGGTGAACAGAGTAAACTATATTGGAGAAATCAAACAAGAAGCTTTTTTACTATGGCCATGGAAGCCTGTTACCTCGCCAACAATGCTGGCGGAGCATTTTATTTTATGGAAAAAAGTCGGGCAGTATTATTGAACGACAAACTGAAGGAACTGGGCGCCTCCTCCCACCTGGCTGAACCGGACGAAAAAGCAGAACAGGATTTTAGATTCGCTATTGCAATTGAAAATCAAAAGTTGAATAACATCGCACCAAATACTGCGGCATACAATGAACAACTATCCCGGCTTATCAGGCGCAAAGATGATTTTTTTCACTTTATCAAATCACTTGAAACAAAATACCCGGCTTATTACAACTACAAATATGCAGATGCAGTACCCACACTGGAATCTTTACAAAAACACCTTGCAGTAAACCAAGAAAGTTTTATACACTATTTCACTAATGATACGCTGGCCTACATACTCAGCATTACCGCAAACAATACCAGGTTCATCAAGCTCTTAAAAAAGGATTTTAATTATCAACAAATTACTGAGTTTCTACAATACAGCTCCAACAGGGAATTGCTAAACACCCGGTATTCGTCATTTGCGGCTTTATCAAATACATTGTATAAAACGTTGTTTCAGTCATTGCTGTTGCCAAAAGGCAGGGTTGTAATCTGCTCCGATAATTTCATCTTACCCTTTGAAGCCTTATGCAGTGATGCCGCAGGGAAAAATTTCCTTATCCGGGATTATACTTTCAGCTATGCCTACTCGGCTACAAACCTGCTTAAGCCTTACAATGGGTACCAGGCAAGAGGTAATTTTATAGGTTTTGCACCGGTCTCTTTTCAGCCGTCGCTGCACGTAAACGCTTTATTAAACTCCGCATCAGCATTGACCAGATCAGCAGATAATTACAGCAGCAGTTTATTGTTTACAAATACTACCGCCACAAAAGACAATTTCATTAAAAATATCGGAGGTTATACGATCGCCAATATTTTTTCGCATGCAAGCGCAGACAGTACTGAAAATGAACCCCGGCTATATATGCAGGATGGCATCATCAATCTCTCCGAATTACAGTTGTTAAATAAATCCGCCACCAGGCTGGTGGTTTTAAGCGCCTGCCAAACCAATGTGGGCAAAAATGCAACAGGCGAAGGTATTTACAGCCTGGCAAGGGGCTTTTCGGCTGCCGGTATTCCTTCCATCGCCGCTACTTTGTGGAATGCGGATGAAGAGATAATTTATGCGATATCTGCAAAATTTCATAAAAACCTTTCCAGTGGAATGAGCAAGGACAGTGCCCTGCAAAAAGCTAAACTTGATTTATTACAAAGCAACCTCCACGGCGAGAAATCGTTGCCCTATTACTGGGCAAATATTATATTGATCGGTAATACCGAACCACTTAAATTATCTGCTGATTCAAACAGGTGGTGGTGGATTACCGGAATTGCAGTAACGATATTGCTGGTGATCATTTTGATTGTTATAAAAAAACGGAGCGGCAAGTTACGCTAGTGAGACTTCTTTATATTTTTCCCCGTACACCATTGAAAAAAGGCTGTCTGTACCGGAAACTGACACGAAAAAAAATATTGCTTAAACTCCGTTTCAAACTCAGCCCGTGAGCAAATAATTTTTGTAACTTACTTAATAAGGCCCGCCAATATCCTTTGAACATTCACAGTTTAGAGCCCGATGTATGTTTTACCTAAAATATTTCATTATGAAAAAGACAAATCTCTTTTCATCCGTATTATTCAGTTTTATGTTGTTTCATTATCCGGTTTCTTTTGCGCAAACAGACTCCCAGGGGAGGGTGATGAAAAATGCCCTGGATAGTATGATTAAAGAAAGTAATTATACCCGGATTCCGGCAAAGGATTTTGAAGAATTGCTGGAAACAAAAGTGTCTGCAACAATCAACGAAAAGTTCACATTCTGGTTTACGGTGATCGGAATTTTCATTACCGCCGTTGCAGGATTGGCGGGTTATGCATTTAACAATAAAATCAAACAACTGGTATTGGAACAGGTAAAGATTCAATCGGAAAAAGAAACGGAGGGTATCAAAAAATATGTGATGGATTCAAAGAAATACACGCTGCGGAGCGACCTGGAAGTAATCCGAAAAAAAATGGAGAAATCCATTACAGAAGCGAACATCATTGAAGCACGGAAACTGCTGGAAGAAATTAAGGGATTCAACAATCCCGAGCTGTTATCCGAAATTGTGGATCTTTTGGCAGTGGCATATTCCAGTAACAGAAATCCCAGGGAAATAGAAAAATTAATTGAAACCAATGAAATGGCCTGTGAGATTAAAGTGACGACTTATATGAATGCCGCTATTTTATATTTTGATTTGTACGAGCTGGATGGCTCCGGCTGGTACAAAGAAAATTGTTTGAAGTACTGCCAGGTATCTGCAAAGAAAGTACCGCACTATGGCGAGCCCCAGGGCATAACCATCTTTATACACGCAATTGACTATTTAAACAACCCCAATACCGAAATAAAAGAAACTGCGAAAAAGAGTGCGAAAACATTGATTGATGAAATATTAACCGGCTCTGATTCGCTTACGGCATATAATACGATCAACCGGGTTGACAGGGATAGGGCGAATGAAGCCTTTAGTAAATACATTACAGAACTGGAAATAGCCATTCCGTATGAATTTGAAAAATTATATGAAAGGGCAAGACAGTATGAAAAGAGCAAAAAATAATGCCCGGAGATAATACGATTCAATCGCTTCGGCAAGGTATTTCAGCACACCTTATTTTGTAAAAAACCCAGGGCCGGATAAATTAAAATACCCGGCCCTGGTTTTATATAATTCCAAAAAAATACATTCCAAAACAGGTTGTAAAACCTTATAATCTCTAATACTTAAACACCTTCCCATTCACCATCACTTCCTGTGTAGCTTCATCAAAGGTTGCCTTAAAGCCAGTCCTGGCAGCGGCATTGGTCATAATGTTGGCAATGGAATGATAGTAGCCCACTTCTACCGGCGCATTGGTTTGCTTGCGGCTACGGATACACTCCATCCAGTTTAGCACATGCGCAGAAGTTAAATTATCTCCGCCGGTATTTGCACCTGCCGCTACGGGAGCCATGGATGACAGGGAAATTTCTGGCAGTAAATTGGCTTTCATATTCATTGCTTTTGCCATCCTTTCACTTAACCCGCCCTTCGGTGATATTTTATTGGTGATCAGGTTAAGTTCTCCCCCGTTGGAATAATAAATTTCCGCAGGATTTTCATCTCCGTTATGCATACGCGACATAAATACTACCTGGAAGCCGGTGGATGGATCATCCTTGAGACCGTAATCAAAAACAGCCGTAGTGGTATCCCAGTTTCTCCTGCCATCCTTCCATTGGTAAATACCGCCGTTGGCTGTTACACTACGCGGATGTTGCAGGCCGCTGAACCAATGTACGGTATCAATCTGGTGACTCATCCACTGACCAGCCATACCGGATGAATAAGGCCAGAACAAACGATACTCCAAATATTTACGGGGATCAAATGGCTCGTAAGGGCGGTTCATCAGGAAGCGCTTCCAGTCCAGGTCCTCTTCCTTACATTTTGCAACGAGGTCGGGTCTACGCCAGCGGCCCGGCTGGTTTACATTCCAGGTAAGTTCTACCATGGTGATGGGGCCAAATTTTCCACTCTGTATAAAATCAGCAGCCGCAGCGTAGTTGGTACCACTTCTTCTTTGCGAACCAATTTGTACAATGCGGTCCGATGCTTTAATTGCTTTAAATGCCACCCGGTTATCATCCATCGTTTCGGCAAAAGGTTTTTCACAGTACACATCCCTTTTCGCCTTTACGGCTTCAACAGCATGCAATGCATGCTGAAAATCGGAAGTGGCGATAAATACACCATCAATATCTTTCATCGCATGCAATTCTTCATTGTTCCGGCAGGCAGTAATATCATGCCCCATTTTTTCTTTCAGATACTGCTGGCCTTCTTCCCTTCTCAATTTCCAGATATCTGACAACGCCACAATATCAAAGTTTTGCGCCTTATAATGCTGCATAAAACAAGGCAGGTGCGATTGCCTGAAACGGTCAGCGAAACCGATCACACCAAGCCTTACACGATCATTGGCCCCGATGATATTTGCATAACTTTTGGCGCTGAAACCCATGGTGGCGATATAGGTGCCGGCTGCCGCCTTTACAGATGTTTTGAGAAAATTCCTGCGATTATTTTTTTTCATATTGCGTATTTTTTGAATGATGAGAAATGAGTGATGAGGTATGAATGATGAGTGATGAATGGTAAGTGATGAGTTATGAGTAATGAGTTATGAATGATGAATGATGAGTGATAAGTAATAAATTATGAATGATGGATGAATGAGCTTTATGAAACAATCATTCCTGATATCCTTTGTTGCATTTATATTTTTAATAACCATTTCAAAAACAATTCAGACGGTATATTATTAACTTATCTACAAAAATTGCACTAGAAGATTACTACTTAGAATCTGGAATTGACGTACAATTCAATCAATTATCCTAAGCACAAAATGTTACTGACTGTGAAGTTTACAACCGCCTTCAAAATGATGAAGGTTGCTTTATTCGCTGTCAGCAAGCATTCTGAAACCAACATTGACTGCACCAGTTTTAACAACAAATCCGATCTTCCAACATTCTCCACAAATCACTCATCATTCATCACTCATAATTCATCATTCATCACTCATCATTCACCATTCACCTCATCAAAGCTCCCTTATTTTAATACTCCTGTATGCCACATGCGTTCCATGTTCCTGCAACAAAATATGTCCCTTTGCCGCCATGCCAAAGCCTGGCCATTTTTCATATTTGCTCCTGGCTACCAATGCATAAAAATACTGCGTTCCCCGCTGGTATTCCACCACCTTCCAGCCATTGATCCAATGCTCCACTTTCCCGTCAGGAAAAACGATGACCCTACCCCGGTTCCACTCCCCGACTGGCAATTTCTCCCTCCTGCCTGCTGTAATTTTTAGTGAAGGTATCAGGTCGTATAGAGAGGCCAGGGTGCGGTTGCCAATTGTACCGAGTTTAGCATCGGGATGTTTATCATCATCCAGTATTTGATACTCTAATCCAATAGCAGACCCATCATTTTTCTCCTTTTCCGTTACAAAATATTTTACACCACTGTTAGCCGTATCCGAAATTTTAAATTCAAACTGCAGGTCGAAGGCTCCAAATTCTTCCGTGGTAACAATATCACCGCCATTGGACGATTCTGCCCCGTTGGATCCCTTCACATTGAGGGTGCCGTTTTCAATATACCAAACCATTTCGGGGAAATATGATTTATAAGCACCCCGCCATCCATTGGTTGTTTTGCCATCCCAAAGCAAACGCATCCCCAGTTTCTTTTCAGCGGCTGAAAGGTCGTTGGGTATAGTGTTGATTACAAAAATATCATCTGCTGGTGTGGGTTTTAAATGATCTGTTTGTATGCGAACCTTGCGCCAGTGAATTTCTTTTCCCTCATCCTTTTTATCGCTACCGATTGCATGCACCTGTAAAGCGATAAATCCCTTTGGTGTCATATCATCTACCAGGTGGGCACAGGCTACTCCATTTACCCATGTGCGAATGCTGTTGCCAATACATTCGAGGCGGTAATGGTTCCACTGGCCGTTTTTAAAAGCTGGTTTCGCAGCAGGATTATTTTCCAGCGAATAAAGCCAGCCCCTTCTTGCTTCGTCATAAATTCCACCACTCCATCCACGGGAAGACGGATCAATTTCCATTTGGTAGCCATGTACTCTTTCAGGCGTTTTTTTATCAGTAACCCGGCATTGGTCGGCAGCATCTTTTATTTCGCTTCTGAACTGAATGCCTGAGTTCATGGTACCATTCACCTTAAACTCTACTTCAAAAATAAAATCGCCATAATTTTTTTCTGTTGCCAAAAAACTATTGGGTTCATTGAGTACCGTGGTGCCGATTATCTCCCCGTTTTTTACTTCATATTTTGCTTTGCCATTCAACTGCTTCCATCCCTTTAAATCTTTCCCGTTAAAAAGATTTACCCATTGCCCTGTTGCCCTGGTTTGTGCAAACAATAAAAATGAGGAGTAACCAACCGTTAATAGCAGCAGCAATACATATTTATTTTTCATCCGGCAATATTCTATTAAGTGAGTGTGGAGTTTATGGCCTTGATAATTTCAGAAAACAAAATTTAAAGAAAGCAAGATAATTCAATCGGATTGTTATCGCATCAGAAAATTATAAAATTTTACGGATAACGGGTTTACCGGTCTCTTATCCGCCCGATGGATTAAATTAAAAAATAATAGCATCAGCTCATCCTATCATCCATTTTATTTTCTTCGATCTTCCCGGCTACTATGATACAAATTGAAAATAAACAGTTGAAACTTTTTATCAGCCTTACCTAAAAACAAGTTAATTTACAACTTCAAAAAAATTTGGACTCATTAACTTATATGAAATGAAAAAAAACAACAGCAAGATTGCATCGGAAAAGAAATCACGCAGAAATTTTATTAAGAAAGGCCTCACCATTGCGGCCGGATTTTACATTGTTCCCCGTCATGTACTGGGTGGTGCAGGCTTTACTGCTCCCAGCGACCGCTTAACAGTAGCGGGTATTGGTGCAGGTGGAAAAGGCGAAAGCGACCTGAATGAATTTTTTAAAAGCGGAAAAGCCGACATCGCTTTTTTATGCGATGTAGATGATCGCAGGGCTGCAAAAAGCAGGGAGCGTTTTCCCAAAGCTAAATACTATAAAGATTTCCGGCAAATGCTGGATAAGGAACACAAAAACTTTGATGCGGTTTCTGTTTCTTCACCCGATCATAACCATGCCATACAGGCAATGGCTGCCATGCAATTGGGCAAACATGTGTATGTACAAAAACCATTAACGCATGATATTTATGAAGCAAGGATGCTGACAGAAGCTGCGTTGAAATATAAGGTAGTTACACAAATGGGCAACCAGGGCTCATCCAATGATGGTGTACGGAAATTAATGGAGTGGTACAATGCAGGTGTTATCGGGGATGTAACCGAAGTGTTTATCTGGACCGACCGCCCGGTGTGGCCGCAGGGCGTACCATGGCCAACATCAAATGCATCTGTTCCTGCGGAACTGGATTGGGACTTATGGCTGGGCACAGCGCCGCAAAAAGATTATGTTGACAATATTATTCCATTTAACTGGCGTGGCTGGTGGGACTATGGTACCGGCGCCCTCGGTGATATGGGATGCCATCTGTTTGAAGCTCCTTTCCGGGTATTAAACCTTGGCTATCCAACAGAAGCAGCCTGTAGTGTGAGCAGCGTATATACAGGTCCGTTTAAACGGGCTTACTTTCCTGAAAGCGCACCTGCCTCCTCTTCGGTTACTTTAAAATTTGCAGGCAAAAACTCAAAACCGGGGTTGAAAATGCATTGGATGGATGGTGGCATTCAACCGGAAAGACCAGAGGAATTGGGCCCTATGGAGAAAATGGGTGATGGCGGCAACGGCGTTATTTTTGTAGGCACCAAGGGTAAAATGATGTGCGAAACCTATGGGGCCAATCCAAAGTTATTGCCCTTATCCCGCAACAGCGAAGTGAACATACCCGAAACGCTGCCAAGGGTACCCGGCGGAGCAGGCGGGCATTATGCACAATGGGTAGAGGCTGCCATAGCCGGTTACAATAGTGCAAAAGCCAACACCCTCAGTTCTCCTTTTTCAATTGCGGGACCGCTAACAGAAACTGTCTTAATGGGTAATCTTGCTATCCGGAGTTTCGATATACAAAAGGCCGGCAAAACAGATCCTAACAAAATGGAATACCCGGGCCGGGGTATTAAATTATTGTGGGATGGCCCCAATATGAAGATTACCAACTTTGATGAAGCCAACCAGTTTGTAAAAAGAACTTACAGGAAAGGTTGGAAACTGGGGGTATAAATAAATTTTATGATGGCTATTTTTAGAATGCAGGAACAGTTCAAAAACTGTTCCTGCATTTTTTTTAGCGGCATGTAGGCTGATAACCTTCCAGCTCCCCGGTTGTTGATTTTAATTGGGTTTTACCTTGAAGAATGGAGCTCATTCTTTATTGAATTGCTATCAGCATTTCGCTCGCTGTTTAGGGATACTGTTTTTACAAGGCGTAGGACTCCTTTCCTGTGCACACTTGTTAATACTCTTCTTAATTATAAATGAAAACTGAAAACAATGGTATTAGTAACAACGATTCACCGCACCGGAGTCGGCCTATGATGGATGCAAACCAAAAGCGGCAAACCTATGGCGGCATCTTTGCTTAAACGTTCTGTATACAATTACCAGCGAACCGACAATGTGTAAATTATGTAACTCTTTTATTTAATTATGTAATACTCATGAGCATTGTACCACTGACCTTTGTTAAATCTAAATTTGTTTTTTAGTAAGGAGAAAATATATCAACGAACTAATATGAAAACAATTTTATTAATTGAAGACAATAAGGATATTCTTGAGAATATTAGTGAATTCCTGGAGTTGGAAGGCTATAAAATATTTTTCGCAAACAATGGTAAAAGGGGAATCGAGCTTGCAAAAGAATGGATTCCTGATTTAATCATCTGTGATGTTTTAATGCGTGGCATGGATGGTCACGAGGTTTTACATTTATTATTAGATTCAGCCGAAACTTTTGAAATACCATTTATCTTTAGTACCTCCATGTCTGAAAACGTTAATAGAGCAGAAGCATTAAGCCTGGGTGCTGATGATTATATTACCAAACCTTTTGAACTGGAAGCCCTATTGATTTTGGTAAAGACATGGATACAATCCGGAAGTAAAAGGCAATGGCCCAGCGCCCGAAAAACAACATCATTACCGCTTTTTATTAACGCAGGTGAATCTTCAGCATTATTACAATGATCAATTCAATGCTAACAGTAGCCACCCGGGGCAAATGAATTTTTCCAGTTTCCATACGTTTTTAATTTTTACAATTTTAGTAATTTTCTAAATGTTGCAGCCACAATACATTTTTGATTATTCCACTTTTGGATTTAATTTAGTTACAGGATTCAAAATATTAATATGCCCGGATGTTTATTAAAAATAAAAGTTGCCTGTTTAATTGTCTCCCTGTTGCTCTTCTTTTCGTCAAAGGAGCAATCTATCAGCCCAAAGAATTTTTTAAAACAATTGAGTGTAATTACGGATAATGACCGGTACCTTATGCAGGGAAGGGACCGATATTACACCAATGGCCTAATGATCAACTACAGCAGGGTCCATCCTTCAAAAAATGCGGCTATTCTAAAGCAGGTGAGTCAGTATGAAATCGGGCAAAAAATTTTTACCCCTTTCTCCCGTAAGATAGATAGCGTATCGCAAATTGACCGGCCGGTTACCGGTTACCTATATGCACATTATTCACAATCCCGTTTTATCGCACGCAATCAGTTTTACGAATGGGGCATATCGGTCGGTACCATCGGCAAGGCATCTCTCGGCAAGGCCATGCAAAATAGTTTTCATAAAATAATCGATATCAACAGCAACCGGTGGGGATGGATTTGGGATCATCAATTGAAGAGCGAGCCAGGTATCAACCTTCAAGGCCGCTATGCCCGTGGCTTGTTGAATGACAAAACCTCCTTTTTACAGATAACCCCGGTAACACAGGCAACTGTTGGAACCAGCTTTACCAATCTGAGCCAGGGTTTGTTGGTACAAATTGGTAAAATTAATCCGCTGCACCAGAGTGCTTATTGGAATGCATCAGTAACGGATAAACAAACTACAGCACCTGCCAGGGCAGAACTATTTTTCTATTACCATCCGGAGATAAAGTATCAATTGTATAATGCAACTGCTCAAGGTGGATTGTTCAGGAAAGATAAGGGCCCCATTACGTCTTCCATTGAACCCTTTGTAGTAATGCACCAGGTAGGTGCTTTATTTACCCTCAACCGTTATACATTAAAATCAGCATTGATTTTACAGTCAAAAGAAACCAGTAGTCAACGTTTTACCCATAACTATGGAAGCCTACAAATGAGCTACCGGTTTAATTAATAATATTCAAAGTATTAGGAACAGAACACAAAAGGAACTAATGCCCCGTTTAGTTTCAACTTTGTAAGTATCAGGCTCCGTTGTGAAATCAGCCGACAAATGCATAACCACCCGGGAATTTTGCCTTCATTAGGAAACTGCCCACATAAAAAACCTTGTCTTTTAGCCTTCATTTATTTTTAAATACAATCAATCATACAAGTAACTTTACTCATTAAAAAGTCTGCTAAAAAAATACTATGGACTTCAACAAGGATTTTATCGAAAAAATCATTCTTCTATTAGTAACGGGAATGCTCACCGGGTTTTTAATACCATTTATATTAAAAAGAATTGATGAGCAAAAAGCAAGTGAGCAAAAAGAAAGAGAAGCGGTGCTGTCACGTCAATCTAAAATCATTGAGGCGCAATCCGAATTATTTAAAATTTTATCCAAACTTTTGTGGGATTGGAGATACCTGATTATGAAAGTGGCTTATTACGGCGGGCAAAAAAATGATGACCGTTACAAGGAAGCGTTGAATAAATATGATACGGATATCTGGAATATACTAAATCAAATTAGGTACCAGACCAGTCTTTCCCGCAGCCTGATATCAGAAGCGGTATATGAACAGTTGATCGCTTTTTATTATGAGATTGTCAATTTCGATAAGCAATTACAGCATATTGTAAATGAAAAGGATACCATAAAAAAAGTACTTCAATTGGCTGATCTAAATGTGCTTATATTTAATGAAGCCACTACAAAAGTTGATACATTAATTGACAATATAGCTAAGGATGTAAATTTGAGTGTCAATATAAAAAAGTAAATCAATAAACCAATATGACATGCCAGTTATAATTACGTTAGATGATTCTACATTGCAGCGCCGGTTAGGCAAAAACAAAATAATTATGGTAGATGCAAAGAATGTAATGGAGGCAATAAAACAAGCTGATTCATTATACCCGGGATTTGGTTCTGATATTTTATCAAATAATAAATTAAGGCATTCATTGGATATTTTAATGAATGGCCAAAATATAGCTTTCCTGGAAGGGCTGAATACGCTTACACCCAGCGATTCAGAAATTCACATTCTCCGGCAAATGGTTGGGGGATAGTCCCTTTTTTTATTTAATTGAATCCTCAACTACCACGGTTTTTCATCAATTGTTTTCTAATAGCCCAAATCTATTCGGGCTTCACCAGGCTCATGAGCCACTTGCATTTCCAACTGGTGAGCTAATAAAATCCAATCCTGCTCCCCCCAACTGGTAATGCTAACTTAATCTTTAGGTAATCTTATGGTGATATGCCGGGGATAATTTTGACAAACCTTATTACATGAGAATTACCTCCCTGCTTGTCTTCATCCTGCTCTCCCTCTTTGCTGTAGCCCAGCAACCACCCAAAGCAAAAAACATCTTTATCATTACCACCGATGGCTTTCGGTGGCAGGAAGTATTTACCGGTGCGGATTCGTTGCTCGTCAACAATACCAAATACACAGCAGACACTTCCCTCACAAAAGATATGTATTGGGATGATGCTGTTGAAATACGCAGAAAAAAGCTGATGCCTTTTTTCTGGAATGTGATTGCGAAAAAGGGCCAGTTATATGGCAACCGCTTGTTCAACAATAAAGTGAACATGAAGAACCTGTACAAAATTTCCTACCCGGGATACAATGAAATACTTACCGGTTATGCTGATCTCAACTTCATTCCCAATACACCGGTGAATAACCGGAACATCAATATCCTGGAATACCTTAACAGGCAAACAGCTTATTGCGGGAAGGTTGCCGCCTTTACATCCTGGAATATTTTCCCTTATATTTTAAATGAAGATCGATGCAAATTTCCGGTAAACAGCGGGTACGAAATGCTGGATGAAGATACCCTTAGCAATAACCATCTGATCAACGGAGTGCAGGAAAATATTGCAGAAAAAAATCATACCCGTCATGATTTACTCACCTACCTTGCTGCAAGAGAATACATCCGGTCGAAACATCCGAGAGTGATGTTGCTTGGATTGGGCGAAACGGATGAATCAGCACATAGCAGCCGGTATGATCATTATTTACAACAGGCAGCTTCGGTAGATAAAATGATTGCGGATCTCTGGTATTACGTTCAAACTGATCCGTTTTATAAAGACAATACCACTTTCATTATTACAACTGATCATGGCAGGGGCCGCAATTCCACCTCGTGGCATACTCATAGCCTGTTCACAAAAGGCTCGGGTGAAACCTGGCTGGCTATGATTGGGCCGGGTATTATTCCTTCCGGTGAAATGAAAGAAGATCAGCAAACTTATGGCAACCAGTTGGTAGCTACCATTGAAAATTTGCTGGGAGAAAAAATGGAGCATGCTCACCGGATCGGTAAGGCAATTGTGTTGCCCTCATCAACAATAAATGAAGCTATGTTGGTTAATAGCAGGTAACATGGCAGACTTCATAAGAAGTAAAAAGGATTCTTTCAGTTCTCTTGCAGTTGATATGTGAGATGTTTTTAGCTAATAAAGTTTACAACTTTTTAGAAAGTTGTAAACTTTAATTACTGCTCAACTTTCTGATCAAGTCCCTTATATTGGCGAAGCTAGCCTAAAAAAAATGCTTCACAATCCATCATTTGCAAAATGAAAGAATTGTAAAGGAGGATTATTTTCAACAATGGTCGCCTATGATGTGGCCCAGGCTTTATCTCCTTTTTTATAAGGAAAGGAACCATCGTATTTACCAGGAACAGGAAGGTATCGCAAAGCCATGGTTGCGCCTTCTTTTGAACTGAAGTATCCCAGAACAGATAATTCCTTCATCATCCGGAAATAATGAGATGGATCATCCTTCGTTTTTTTAGCCTGGTATTCCTTTTGTTCTTTATCCAGTGCAGTCAATAATTCGGTGCGTTGTTTTGCATCGGCTTTTACAAAAGATATGCTAAATTGCTTTTCACTTAATTCATCAATCTTCTTCAGCCCTTCTATAAAAACCTGCTGGTTCTTTGGTTCATAACAATCCAACACCATCACCGCCATGAAGTTACCAACATTCGCCTCTTTGGCACCGGGACTACTGGTAGCAGGCAAAATTGTATCAGCAATCTCATTCATAAAAGCTATCTGGCTTTCATTGAATAAAGCGTTTACTTGTTTATCAGTTGATTTGCAACCGGAGATACTAAAAACAGATCCACCTACGATGGAACCGCCCAGCAAAATTGCCACGTTTTGCAGCAAATCTCTTCTTGTCATATTCATGTGTTTGATTTTTTTATTATTTACAAATTACCCTTTTTCAATCCGTTTACTGCAAAGTCTGCGGCTCTTGCAGTTAAAGCCATGTAAGTGAGCGATGGATTCTGACATGCGGATGATGCCCTAGCAGCTCTATCCGTTACGAATACATTCTTTGCATCCCATACCTGGTTAGTATTCGTTCAGTACAGATGTTTTTGCATCCCTTCCCATACGAGCGGTTCCCATTTCATGAATACCATACCCCATTGCATGACCGCTATCGTACGAACGTACATTTTTAACACCTGTATTTTCAATCATCGCTACCGATTCCTTTATAATGTCTTTACCCATAGCATATTCATTCCCCTTCAATTCGGCATACATTGCCAGCACCGGCAAACCCCATTTATCTTTTTTGATTTTATCCAGGGAGATTTTATTGGTGATAGGATAATAATTCACCAAATCTTTTACTATTACTATCAGGAGAATCGCCCGGCATATTTATTTTTTAAAGATTCCCTTTTTTTAATTCTGAAACCGCAAAGTCTACTGCCCTGGCGGTTAACGCCATATAGGTAAGTGATGGATTTACGCAGGCGGCAGATGTCATACAGGCTCCATCCGTTACAAAAACATTTTTAGCATCCCATACCTGGTTGTTGCCATTCAATACAGATGTCTTTGGATCCTTACCCATACGTGCCGTTCCCATTTCATGAATGCCACGTCCGGGCGTACCATCACCATCATGTCCTTTTACGTTTTTAATTCCGGCTGCTTCCAGCATTTCCACCGCATCGTTCATCATATCTTTCCGCATCTTCAATTCATTCTCCTTCAACTCGCAATCGATGGCCAGTACGTTCAGGCCCCATTTATCTTTTTTGGTTTTATCAAGTGTTACTTTGTTTTCGGCATAAGGCAGTATTTCCCCAAAGCCACCAATGCCCATTTTCCAGCTACCAGGTTCTGAAATAGCTTCTTTAAATTCGGCACCAATACTTAATTCTGCTACCTGCCGCTGCCAGCCATCCCGGCTTGCTCCACCCTGGTAACCAAACCCTCGAAGATATTCGCGGTTGTAACCAAAAAGATTTTGATAACGCGGTATGTAAATTCCATTGGCCCTGCGACCATAAGTGTAAAAATCTTCAAACCCTTCCACGTCGCCGTTTGCGCCTACACCCAAATGATGGTCCATCAGGTTATGTCCCAATGCATTGCTGCTACTTCCCAAACCGTCGGGCCAGATATCCGTTGCAGAATTCATCAGTAACCAGGTTGAATTTAAAGCAGATGCATTTACAAATACAATCTTGCTGAAAAACTCGTAGGTTTTGTTGGTTTCCGCATCCAGTATTTCAACCCCTTTTGCCTTTTTGGTATCTTTATCGTAAATGATTTTTGTTACAATTGAAAATGGACGTACGGTTAAATTACCCGTGGCCATTGCTGCAGGCAGTGTAGCTGATTGCGTACTGAAATAGGCTCCAAACGGGCAACCGAGCGAACATTTATTCCGGTACTGGCATTTGGTTCTGCCATTGTGATCTTCCGTTAAATTGGCTGAACGCCCCATGATCATCGTACGCTTATTTTGATAATGGTCCTTCAATCTTTTAGTCACATCTTTCTCTACACAATTCATTTCCATGGCTGGTAAAAAATTACCATCCGGTAATTGGGGTAACCCATCTTTAGACCCATTTACGCCGGCGAATTTTTCTGCGTATTCATACCAGGATGAAATGTCCTTATAACGAATCGGCCAGTCAACACCAAAGCCATCCTTTGCATTTGCTTCGAAATCAAAATCGCTCCAGCGGTAACTTTGGCGGCCCCAGGTTAATGAACGGCCCCCCACATGATATCCCCTAAACCAATCAAAGCGTTTGATTTCCGTGTAAGGGCACTCACTGTCCTTCACCCAAAAATCGAGGTTTTTTTCGCTCAGCGGATAATCCCTTTTCAATACGGGATAATCATTGATCATTTGTTGAGTGCGCCCGCCCGCATGAGGAAATTCCCAGGGATCTTTATTGGCGTTGATATAATCTTTTCCATGCTCAATATTTCTTCCCCTTTCCAGCATAATCACTTTTAAACCTTTTTCGGTGAGTTCCTTTGCTGCCCATCCTCCGCTAATTCCGGAGCCAACTACAATTGCATCATACGTATTTTCAGCCATCGTTTTTAAATTTTAATACCCCCGTTTCTGCCGCAGCGTAACCGTATGGCCAGCCAATTTAATTAGCAGTTGTGGAGAGGGCAATTTGGAAAGATTATTGATTTAATTTAGAAAAATAATGTAACAGGCATTACACTTATATTAAATTAATGTTCACCAATAGTTAGAATTGGTATTATTAAAATGTACTGACGGTACATACCTGCTCAACCCGTATTATAACCTATACATCGCACAACAATACCGCTTCTTTTAAAGACTTGAGTTTGTCTTCTTTGGCAGGAATAAACTCTTGCGCCACATGTCCTTTATAACCTGTAGCTACAATCGCTTTCATGATGGCGGGGTAATATAATTCCTGGGTATCATCTATTTCATTTCTGCCCGGAACACCGCCGGTATGATAATGCCCAATGTATTGGTGATTATCCTGTATGGTACGAATCACATCTCCTTCGTCAATCTGCATGTGGTAAATATCATAGAGTAGTTTAAAATTATCCGACCCTAATCTTTTACACAAGTCGACCCCCCAGGCTGTTTTATCGCACATATAGTCTTTGTGATTCACCTTGCTGTTGAGTAATTCCATTTGCACCGTGATGCCATTTTTTTCTGCAAGCGGTAAAATTTTCTTTAACCCCTCCACACAATTCTTTAGCCCGGTTTCATCGTCCATACCATTGCGGTTTCCGCTAAAGCAGATTACATTTTTATACCCTTCCTTTACCATTAATGGAATTACCTCCTCGTAATCTTTGATCAACTGTTCGTGAAAGGTTTTATTATTAAAACCGTTCGTTAAACTAACCTTACCTCCATGATAACACATGGAACTGTATATTCCATATTGCTTTAACACGGGCCAGTCTTTTGGGGAAATTAAATCGATTGCGCTAAAACCAATTTCCTTTACTGCCAGGCAAAGTTTGTCGAGCGGTATGGAACCGTAGCACCATTGGCAAACCGAATGATTGATATTTCCTTTCAATGCAACTGGAGTTTTTTTTGTTGTTTCTGTTTCTGTAAATGATGATAATACGGAAGATGATCCCAGGGCTGCTGTACCCACCAGGATATTTTTGATAACACTTCGCCTGTTTTGATGGTCTGACATAGAATGAAATTTTTAAACGATTGAATTAGAAAATGATTTGGACTGCTCTTGCTTTCTTGACCGCATATAAAAAAACAACCCTGTAAAAGCTACAATCAATATAGCAGGAATAATCAGGGTAGCATTTATTATTTCAGGGCCTGCAGCTTTTTTTGCTTCCATCAGTGCACTGGCCATGGCTGGTGTAGCATCGGCTCCTGTATAGGTAGCCAAATCAGCGTCCGATGGTAATTTAGTCACTAACAACCTGTCGTAGTATCCTCCCATAAATATCATGTAAACGGATACGGCAAACATGCCTGCTGCTCCCATAAAGTTTAACCCAACCGCACCAGTCTTTGGTAAATTTTCAGATACAAACCCAATCATGGTAGGCCAAAAATAACATACG
>JBBQTL010000100.1:0-19285 GCA_038213285.1 Chitinophagales bacterium | reverse complement strand
CCCTGCCGATACCACGGTAAACACGGACAGCGGACTATGCACCGCAGTTGTAAATGGAATAGCAGCCAAAATAAACGGGTTGACTAATACTACCAATATCAGCTACACACTCAACGGTGCAACTACCGGCACCGGTATCGGTAGTGCAGGCGGTATGGCTTTTAATAAGGGAGTTACATTCGTTACGTATACACTGGTATCAGACACGTCAAAACATGCCGGTTTCAGTGTGACCGTGCAGGACAACCAGGCGCCTGTTATATCAACCGTAACTGCCAGCCCCGATCGTTTATGGCCACCCAATCACCAAATGGTGGATGTGCAACTCAAATACCAGGCAACCGATAACTGCATCCCTTTTACCACTATTTTATCCGTTACCAGCAATGAGGCGCAAATCAACACAGTAAAAGGCGATCTGCCCAACGACTGGATACTGACGGATGCCCACCATATCCGGTTAAGGGCCGAAAGAGCAGGGAAGGGCCAGGGCAGAATATACACTATCCGCATCCTGGTAACGGATGCATCCGGCAACAGGGATACAGCCGAAGTAAGGGTAAGGGTTCCAAAAAGCAATGGCGGTGGTCCCCGCCGTTTGAAAGGTGATGACGATGAGCAATTAAGTTTAACAGCATTCCCCAATCCATCACGCAATTATTTCACGTTGCAAACCAGTGGTAACAGCTACGAAAAGCTTAGCCTGCGGGTTACCAGCCAATTGGGAACGATAGTGGAAACACGGACCAGTATACCGGCTAATAGTATTCTGCAGATAGGACAAAACTACCCCGCCGGTCTGTACCTGGCAGAACTGATGCAGGGAAATGAACGGGTAGTAACCCGCCTGGTGAAACTGCCGTAGGGCCTTTATGCAGTGCAAAAAAAGTGGCCAATGATGGGTATGAAAGACAGTTTTTACAACCGGTCTTTCATACCCTTTTTATAAATGATCCGGTTCAACTTATGCAGTAGCTCGGATCGTACAACGTTGTATGTGTCTTTTTAATCCCAGTCACACCGGCTTGCACCGCCTACATAATAGTGTTGGGTTAAGCAACATTAATTTGCAGCAACCACCTCCCACAATAATATCCCCGGCAGACATTGCCGGGACTAGTAAGAAACAAACCCCTGATAGCAGGGGTGCTTATATTATATTTTTATTTCCCCTTCAATAGAATCATCGAGGGTTTTCCCAATGGCCGCACCCACTACTCTTTTAATTAAGCCCACTATTTGTGCATGTTTGGTATCCCAGTAATAGGCTTCCAGCGGCACTACTTTAATCGCCGTTATCCGGGGATCGGTTTCGCCTTCGGTAAACCAGGTTTTTAATAGCGGGTTCCACAGATCTTTTATAATATCCTGGTCGTGCGTAATGGTGGCGGTACCATACACAGATAAAAAGTGGGAATAATCTGAGCCCTGGAAAAGCAATTGTACAGCAGGGTCATCGTCGATCTCTATATTTTTTTTGCTGTCTGAGGCACTCAAAAACCATATATTGCCCCCGTCATCTATTTTTTGAACCGCCATGGGCCGGGTAGAAATACTTTCGTTGGTAGTGATACGGGTACAAAAAAAGCAGGAGCCCGACTTGTCTACCAGTTCTTTCATTTTTTTTACCCCGGCTTCACCGGTTAAGTCTTCGTAATTATCTTCCGTTTGATTTTGATTAATACTGTCCATAGTGAATGTTTTATTTAAGGGTGTCAAATATCAAACCACCTATCTTATGATAATCACATAATAAAAAAACAGGTTGATGTAGTAGTTATTTTGGCATTATTACTCCGCTGCATTTAACAAACCCCAGCACAAAATAATAAAGCCGGCCAGGTTGTGTAAATTAGTCCACAGCATATGCCGCACAATTATTACCGGAATAATACCCGCCAGATACACAGGGCTGGAGCAGGAAGATGATTGCATCCATATTTCCGGAATGAAAGGCTGCTGCTCATATAGCAAACTTAAGAGCAGGATTGGTGCCGATGGAGTAGCGCAAAGCACCTGGTTAATCATTTTATCCATGAAGTGGTTGTATGAAATGCCTGAAAATTACAAATAGTCCTTTTCATGGAAATGGTTTAGTTAAATGTCACCGTTTGTAAGACATGCAATCATTGTACATCCTGATAAAATGAAGAGATCGGCCACTCCTAAACTCAATGATTACAGGAAATCTCCTCCGATTAACATCAATCAATCAACGTACGAAATGAAAACCGTGAGATAAGTTCTAAATTGTTTTGGTAAATTTTATTAGAGATTTGAAGCAGATCTGCATCCACATATTTTGACAAACCTTTTTTTATTTCGATATCAATGTCTTTTGTTTCCAGGAAAGCTTTGAAGGGTTGATCACCTTTTGCGCTGGTCAATTTTTCGATAAATGGCTGGGCATCCGCAGAAAACCCAACGACTATACTGAGTAAAATAAGGATTGGTCCATAGTCGTCCCGGGAAAATTCTGCTGAAACTTCGAGGCTCTTATGTGATTTAATGATCCGGTAGATGTTGATGAAGCGGTTGATAGTCCGGGGAGAAGAACCGAAAACCGGGGCTATTTTTTTCATGCATTCCAACTCGCCATTTGTAAACGTGAGCTTCTGAGTGATCTCTGTCATTTGTAATTTCCTTTCTTCTTCGTCCTGCTCATGATCCGGTGCAGCTACGTGCGGGGAAAGTGTTTCTTTTTTACCTGTAACGGCGACAATTGAAACATTTTCAGCTCCTGGTTCTGCAGCAGTTTGGGGCGTATCTGTATCTTTTCCTTCGCCTGATTGCCCAGCTTTTGTTTTATCCTCCTGGTTGCTACCTTCCCCCACCGTTGAAGTCTCTTTTTCGGCACCAGGTTGTTTGTCTTCCGCCATCTCATCTTTGAGCAGGTAGCCTATCAGTTTCTCCCTGCCGGTTTTTGTAATTGGTTTCAGGCAGAAAGGTATCTGGAATATTTTTTCAAGATAATCATACGAGGTTGCCGAACCCGCAAGTGCAGTTTCATCCGGTTCACTTTTCGGTTTATTTGCATGATTAAAGGCGCCGAAGAGTAATTTGTATTTCTCATTGATGGCATTATTCAGCCAGCGGGGATCAACGCCTACAACCACCACAAACAACGGAAAAGCCAATAAAAGATGAATGGCTTCGAGCACTTTTACTACGATCTCTTCGTTGCAACGATCCAGGTCATCTATATAAAGTATGATCCGATCAATCTTTAGCTTTACATTTTCAGGATTATAAACTTCCTTGCTTTTAGGATCCTGCTGCTGATATTGCAGCCGGAGCAGTTCATCGAGCCGGTTAAAATCACGCCTGATCCATGACATCATACCAAGTTGCTGCGAGTAATGCGCATCGCTCATACGTTGTTCAATAAAATCAAAGAGGCGTTTTCCGTCTACGATTTCCCGGATTTCACGTTGTGTAGATTGCTGCGTTTCATTTAAAAATGCGATAGAATTTTTTAATTCAATTAATTCATTCCGGCCTTCGATTAATGC
The DNA here is from genome assembly GCA_038213285.1 of Chitinophagales bacterium. Classification (GTDB taxonomy): domain Bacteria; phylum Bacteroidota; class Bacteroidia; order Chitinophagales; family Chitinophagaceae; genus Ferruginibacter. The sequence continues at coordinate 15,773 of JBBQTL010000100.1, read as the reverse complement.
TGAATTCAAAGGCTGCGGCCGGTTTTCAATTGTATCATGAAAGCTTTTCAGCCGCTCATAACCTTCTTCGAATTTTTGCTTCACCGGCTTGAAGAATTGCATGAAGTAGCCAATAAAAGTAACCGCTGCAGTGGTAACAGCACTGATTTTAGCAAGCCCTAGCTGAAATTGATCTTTTAATACACCCGGCAACAGCAATGACAACATGCCAACGATGATTGCTATACCAAGCGCATACATCCATCTCCATCCCCTCATGCTTTTTAACATCTTCCATGAAGCAGTCAGCTTGTTCCCAAAAGAATGAAGGTCTTCCATACTGGCTTTAATGTCGTTTGCATTACCAAGGATTTCCTCTACTTTTTTGTTTTTAAGTTGTCTGCCATCATCCGCAACTTTTTTATCAGAAATCACCAGCTTGAGCAAATCCCATGCAGTGATGTCTTCCAGTTTTTCATGCTTGATTTGCTTCTCCTGTTCCATATCGCTGACCCGCAACACAAGCTGTGATTTTCTTACTTCGGCTGCTTCCTTTTGCTTGCTGGTGAAATCGAGTGTACTTCTCAATCGCTTCAGCTCATCAAAATCTTCCTTATTGGTTGAATATTTACTTAGCGAATCAAAAATTTCAGTGACCATGCATGCCCATAAATTGGTGTCTGCATAATGCCATGAATTGAATTTTACCTGTACAACATTTCTTACAAACTCAGGTTTTCCGGAGTTGGCACATTCATTCACCCGTTCATAAAGTTTCTCCATGAAAAAGCTTTTTCCCGATCCCCATTTACCAAACAAACCTATGGCAAGGGGAGGTTTAACACTCACCAGTGACATAACAGCCGAGAGCGACCCGATATCATTTTCGAAATCGAGCTGATCTTTATTACCATGGTTACCTTCAGTATAAAAAAAAGGAAGTGTTGTGCGGATTGTTTCGGTTTCCTCTACCAGTTGTTCCTGCCCGGGAGCCGGTGAAAGTATTTCTTCGAAAATGTCTTTGCTAATCTCAAACAGTCTTAGCTGTCCGTTCCCGGTAAGTTCCTCATAAAAATCAAATTTCTGCCCTGTAATATGAACAGGACTTTCCAGGATGTCTTCTGAATTAAAGGAAATAATTTCGCCCAGTTGCCGATCTTCATGAATGCCTGCCGTCACTTTGAAAGTTCCAATAATTCCGTTATTGATTCCCTGGGCATATCCAAGAATCATGTCGCCCGGTTTTACTTTTTGAAACAAATCATATTCAGGCCGCTTTTGTTTTTCTGTATAAGAATTGAACCAGCACTCAGTACCATGCTGCAATCCTTCAATGTTCCAGGTGGGCGTTTTAAGTTTTAGAATCCAGTAGCTTGCTTCCATTACTTCGGGAGAAGCATTTTCAACTTTACCGGTAGATATTACTTCGCTATTTCCCTGACCGGACCTTTTCGTTTTTGGCTTTGAAGCTACACCTGCTTTAGCTGCCATCATGATCTGGTAATACGTTTCTTCATCAACCTCACCGGTAGGCGGCAATTCAAATTCTGTTTGGAATTGTAAAACTGCATCAGCTGTTTGTTTGCCAAACATACCATCGGCAACGCCCCTGAACCTTTTCATTGTTGATAAAAGATGCTGAATTTCCTTAACCTGGTCGCCATTGCTTTTTAATTTAAGTGTAACAAAGCTTTGCCAGTAACCTACAGGTAAAGAATCAAACCATTCGTACCCGGGTGAATAATTTAAAACAGCAGATTGCAAAAAATTATCCCATCCTACCATGATAACGCCAAAGTCATTCTTCCCCCTGAATTCCAAAGAGTCTTCAATGCCAGAAAGCACAGTTTCCACATTAGGCAAATCAATTGAATTCCGAATTACCGTAAAATCCAATATTACCTTGTACTTTTTATATCGGGTAGCCCGCTCTGACTTTAATATTTTTTGAATCCGTTCAATGTTCTGCCCGAAGTCAGCACCATTATGATTGACAGTTTCTGTGGCATATCCCAGCTCATAGAGTTTAGCCCGCAAATATGAAATTAAGGCCAGGCTTTCATTCGTTGCAGTCGTAAAACTTAATCGGGGGCTTGTAACAAATTCTGAAAGCGGAAGAAAATTATCAGGATTTGATATGGTTAAATCGGGATTAAGTTTCCGGAACTTAAAGCCGGTTTCCTGTTCAGTAGATGAGTTATTCATGGTGAAAAATTAATTTTTTTTTCTCATGCTTTCATAAGCCCAGATTTCGCCGGTTGCATTTCAAATTCATCCTGCTCTGGGCGCAACAAAAGCAGTATACACTTTTTTTAAAAGGGACTTTCAAAGGTTATAAACATTCGCTTATTTCGCCGCCCTTTTGACCTCACCCCCAACCCCTCTCCCAAGGAGAGGGGAGCTTGACTCTGAAAGTTCGAAATTGCATTCGATTGGCTATCAGTCACCTAGCAATGGTGTATATATAATCCGATAGCTATCGGATTTGAAATGCAACCCTTTCGCCAGATCCCCTCCTGATTTTTGATAATTAAAATTACCTTACCCGGTTACATTCAAGTTAATGGATTTTAACATCGCATTTGTTACAGGGAAACTTTGCCCCGTGTTGCTTATAGATTCGCTCTATAAAATTGAAGACCTGTACCCTTATAATTTTTACCCCAATTATGACAACCAACTGCAAAATTGAACAGCTTTGCTATTGCCTTATTGTAAACAAGGCAGGAGGGATAGGTTTGCGTCAACCTGCCTGTTTTTTTAGTTGCCGCAGTTAATACACAAGCGCATTTCCAATCTGGTAAAACCAATACAAGGAATATATTCCCTCAATATATTATTTTTCCAAATGCAATAATAGCATTAAAATGTTCCAGCTTCGCTTTCAAATTATCGACAAAATCCAACACGAATATATCAGGGCAAGGCAAACTATCCAAATATGAACCAGATTAATTTTTAATCCACCAGCCGCCGGACTCCCATCCGGTGTCAAATCTTTACCAATCCCTGAAACAATAAATAAGATATTAAGATGAATCATGGTCCACGTTCATTTGAAAAGTCAATATACCATAATGCAAGCCTCCATAGAGTAGACTGCTCATGCGGCATCATAGCATTTCCACTGCCTCGTACAAAATTGCCTGTTTGTATAAAGGCCAGTTTCTTTTTATAATCACGTAAAACGAAATATCCCGGAAGGGGTACAATTTAAGTAGCTCCGGGTGCAAACAGGGGCTAAAGGAAGGAGATTTAAAACTGAAGGGGTTGAATTGAGGAGGGGAAATTATTCAACCCTTTTTGGGTTGATCTGTCTTTTATTGCATGTCCCCGGGATTCGCCCGGGGCTATTCAAATTAAAGTCCTTTGGACTTTTGCAAGGAAACTGCACTTAATTCCATTCAACTTGTGCACACATATAGCCCTGGCGACAATGTTTTGAATTAAGACAGTGTTTCGTGAGACGAACCACGGCTGTAAGAGTTGTCGGGTATTCGATGGGTATTGTTTCTTTGTTTTCTGCTGAATTTATCAGCGGCCTAAAAATTTATAGATTAGTGAGAAGATGGCATAGGAAAGGATTCCTGCCCCTGGCGTGGACATTCGTATAACTTTTAGCCGCTGCTGTGATTTTTCTTATTCACCATTAATATCAGGCTGTATTTAAAATCCGCCGCCCGGCTTTTGCACCCCAGCACAATGTTAACAATCGGATTGCATAGCCAGCGCCCATTCCGGCATTAGGAATTCTTCTTCCAGGCCACGTCTTTTATGCACCACAAGCCGTGAAAAACTTTCACCGATATACGGATCATCTACATAGGTGGCTATACCAATACATTCGTTGCCAACAAAACACAAATATTTTTCACCGTAATAAAATGGTTGCAAAGGAGCGTTTTTCATAATAATTTGTTGTGGATGTAGGATATTGTTATTATAAATGACGGCAGTATCATTCCTGTCATTGCTGTTATATAATGGGAACGATTTTTTCCAGGTATTATTTTATGTTCCCCTTCTTTACCAGGTGGATGGCATACCGGTGAGATATTTCTGTTAAGCTACCAGCCCCGGGTGCTTAGCAGGGCAGGTATTACGAAAGCAATGGGTTATTCGTGATACACAACCAGGGCCAGGCAGCCCGGCGTGGATGATTGCAAAAATACCGCTTGCAAAAGCACCAATTTCGCTTTATATTGATGTTCATATTCTTCCCCTTGCTAACATTGCTTGCTTTTAGCCACTACCTTTTTTTTAACCTTTAATATTTTAATTATGAAAAAAATGTTTACTTGGGCCCTGCTGGGCTCCGCCTTATTCTTTGGCTGTAACAATGAAAAAGCACCGGAAACTAAAGAAAAAACCCCGGATGCTACTACCGAAACAAAATCAGGACCGGCAGAATTTGCAGACAGCAAATACAGTGAAATTGGTAAAAAGGGACTTGCAGCATTATCTGCCGGGGATATCGAAGGCTGGATGGCAGGTTATGCCGACAATGCGGTGTTTCTCTGGAACAATGGGGATAGCATTGCTGGTAAAACTGCCATTACTGACTATTGGAAAAAAAGGAGAACGGAGGCGATTGACTCTATCAGTTTCACCAACCAGGTATTTCTGCCCATCAAGGTAAATCAGCCACAAAGTATTGAGCAACCCGGCGTTTGGCTGTTGGGCTGGTATATGACTTCTGCCAAATACAAAACCGGTAAAAGGATGACACAATGGATACATACGGATATGCATTTTAATGATGCAGACCAGATAGACCGGGTAATTCAATACCTTGACAGGGTACCGATCAATGCCGCTATGATGAAATGATTAAATTGAATCGATATAAAAAACGGTACAGATTGTACCGTTTTTTTATACCTGTACGCGGCAACGTCCTCCCACACACATAACCCAGGCAGAAAGACAGTATGGGGAATTAGGCGATAGGATCTGTCTTACAGTGTATTAAATCTTACTCTTCATCCATTTCCAACAATAAATTAACGATTAAGGCCGTCCACCCGGTTTGGTGAGAAGCACCCAACCCCTGGCCGGTGTCGCCATGAAAAAATTCGTAAAAGAGGTGATGGTCTTTGAAATGATCTTCGGACCAGCAAGTCTGACCAGCATCATGATATTGAAATTGCCCGTTATCATTTCTTTCAAAGATTTTTAAAATTCTTTTGCTCAACTGGTTGGCGATTTGTTTCAGGTTCAGCTTATCTCCCGAACCGGTCGGAAATTCAAACATATATTTATCGCCATAGTATTCATAATATTTACGGAGGGTATTAATAATCAGATAATTTAATGGCAACCAGATAGGCCCCCGCCAGTTGGAATTACCCCCAAACATCGAACTGGAACTTTCTCCTGGTTCATAGTGAATGCTGTAATTGGTGCCCTGGTATCCAAAAGTATAGGGATTTTCCTTGTGGCTCCTGGAGAGGGAACGGATACCATAATCTGATAAAAACTCGGCCTCATCCAATAACCTTTTCAATAGTTTTTCCAGCCGGTCATCCACCATAATGGCAAACAGGTAATTGCCATCTTCATTCTTTTTTTCAATGTCAGAAATAATGCGGGTTAAATCAGGCCGGGTAAGCCGGATCACCTCTAAACGGGTATTAAATTCCCGCAGGTTTTTAAATACGCTGCTATGAATAATTTCAATAGCCAATAATGGGATGATGCCCACCAGCGACCGGATTTTCAGCCGCTGACTGGTTCCGTTTGCAAATTGTACGGCATCATAATAAAAATTATCCTGTTCATCCCAAAGAGAAATATCCTTCTTCCCGATATGGTGCATGGCCCATCCGATATTGAGAAAGTGCCGGAAAAATTTAGCCGCCGATTCCTCATAAGCCTGGTTGTGCTGGGCCAATTCCAGCGACATGTGCAACATATTGCTGGCATACATCGCCATCCAACTGGTAGCATCGGCCTGCTGCAATTTTTTAATTCCGGGTGGCATGTGGTTCCTGTCAAATACCCCAATATTATCCAACCCGAGGAAGCCTCCTTCAAAAATATCTGTTCCGTTTGCATCCTTTTGATTTACCCACCAGGTAAAGTTCATGAGTAATTTCTGAAAGGATCTTTCCAGGAAATCCCAGTCAGAAACGCCTGTTTTTTTCTTATCGGCCTGGTACACATACCAAACACTCCACGCATGTACGGGAGGATTAACATCGCTGAAATTCCATTCATAAGCCGGGATTTGTCCGTTGGGGTGCATATAATACTCCCGTAATACCAGCAACAACTGCTGCTTGGCAAAGTCAGGATCAACGTGCACAAAAGTGGTGGCATGAAAAGCGAGATCCCAGGCCGCAAACCAGGGGTATTCCCATTTATCAGGCATTGAAATGATGTTGCGGCAGGTGAGGTGTTGCCAGTCGTGATTCCGCTTGTGATTTCGATGTGGAGCTGTATCTCCAGGTTCTCCAAACAACCATTTAAATACATCAAGGTAATAAAATTGTTTAGTCCACAGCAAGCCACTTACCGAGCTTCGGAGCAATGCCTTGTGTGCCGGGGAAATTTTTTTGAGTGTAAGCTGATCATAATACTGATCTGTTTCTAACTGTCGCTTTTCAAATATTGTATCAAATTCTGTCCAGGGGTTATCCATCTGGTTTTTGCTCAACCTTAGTTTAAAGGTTTTGGAAGCTCCGGGTTGAATCTTTTCCTTTAACCAAATGGCTGTTTTTGTACCTTGTTTGTTGGGGTTAACCGTATGCTCCTTATTGATAACATGATTATTGATTCCATCTTTTACAAATGGAGAATCATTTGGCCTGTGATACATTCGCTGGTTATTGGTTTCATTATCACAGAACAATTGCTCACCTCCCTCATGATAGAAAAAAAAATTGCCATTTCGTTTGGAACTTGTTTGAATGCAATTGGTTGAAACCGAAAATAATTCTGGTTTACTAAAGCGGGAATTGTGCTTCCAGAAATTCCGAAACCACAGGTGAGGGAGTACATGAATAGTAGCGGCCTCAGGGCCCCGGTTATACACGGTAATTTTCATAAGTATATCGTTCATCTCATCCTTTGCATATTCGATGAAGCAATCAAAATAGCGGTTGTCTTTAAAGATACCAGTGTCAAGTAACTCATACTCGGGGCTAAGCCGGTCACGCTTGTTTTTCTGCACGAGTTCCATGTAAGGAAATGCTTCCTGTGGATATTTGTACAAAAATTTGCAATAGGAATGGGTGGGGGAGGAATCCAAATGAAAATAGAGTTCTTTTACATCTTCTCCATGGTTTCCTTCTTCATTGGTCAAACCGAAAAGCCGCTCTTTTAAAATAGAATCTTTTCCGTTCCAGAATGCAGGGGCAAGACATAAAATCTGGTCACTGTCGCAAAAGCCGCCGATGCCTTCTTCGCCCCATCGATAGGCATAACTACGGGCCAGATCATGATTAACAAAATTCCAGGTATTTCCATTCGGGCTATAGTCTTCTCTTACCGTGCCCCATTGACGGTCAGCCAGGTAAGGCCCCCACTTTTTCCAGTACTTGCTATTTTTTGATTGCGCCAGCCGGCCTTTTTCTATATTATTCACCATTTCGAATGTAAAATTTAAATTTATACTGGCAAAACATAATACCCTCTATTAAATATATCGAATCCGTCCATTATTTGTGATATATTATTGATATTAATTTGTATGGTTCGCTTTTTTAAAGCAACTGTTTTCAATAAAAAAAGAAACGAATGCGAAAGTCAGATGCATAAAATGCATGCTGAATTCTGACGCTGCCTGATGCTCGATTGGTACTGTTTTTTATAGTGGGTTTCTGCCAGGGGAATCTTGATCTGTAGTATTGCCTGCTTAGTTTACCGGGCGCTGAAAACTTTTAGCTTAATAATGAGATGGCACAGGAAAGGATTCCTGCACCTGTGGTGTAAACCCCGCTGGTACAACGTTGAACATTCTAAATGTGGTATGCTGGTTTATGTTCATGCCAATTCAAACTTAACCGTTGATAAAGTGAACTACTATTAAAGAAGTTACCAGCATTGCGTATTTTTATGGCAGAATAAACAGTATGAAACAAAACAACCTATTCATTTTATCTAACGGGCGGGTGGCAGCAATTAATAAAAAAGACGGACAAATAGTATGGGAAGTAAAACTCAGGCAGTATTTGAGCAGCGCTATGACGCTTGCCATTGGGCAAATCAGTGTAGAAGATTATAAAATATATGTAGGATCCTCCGGCATACTACTTTGCCTGAGCACAAAGGATGGTTCTTTAATCTGGAAAAATGAACTGAAAGGGTGGGGCTTCCAGTTTGTAAGTATGGCCAATGTAAATAACGAAGCGGCATCTGCTGCGGCAATTAGGGCCGCCGCCGCAACTACCGCCGTGATTGCTGCTACCTAAAAATATCTGCGTACAATATTCTAACTAAAGCATTCAGCTTTTAGTTGGAAATCTAAAGGACTTTGGCTTCTAGATTCGCAACGCCCCTGCTGCCAAATCATTCAGCAAAAGAAGCGTTGTGGAGAAATAAGGCGGAAGGTTGAAACCGGGCGAAAGAAAATTATTTCGCCTTCAATCCATCTTTTTTCCAATCTAAAAATACATTGATGGTTGAATCGGACAGCTTTGGATGTTTAAACGGCATAAATCCACGGTCGCCCGGATTTTTTTGTATCCTGGCAATTATATCATCGGCTACACTGCTGGCACTTGCATAATTATCCAGGGGCTTTTTATTTCCTTTCCCTTCAATATGGCAGGGGGTGCAGCTAGACTGAATCACGGGCATGACATTGGTTTCATAAGTAACCGCAACAGGCATTTTAGCCGCCGCTTTTTTGGAGGAAGAACAAAACTGAAACAATAGTACAGTAAAAAAAAGGATGATGGCAATTGATACTTTACGCATTTAGTTTGGAGTTTTAATTGATTGTGTATGAAATGTAAATAAAATATTTTCCCGTTTCCATCTAAATAAAATGAGACGAAAGTAAGAAAAACTGCGACGAAAAAAGGATTATTCAAAGCCAACCGTCTCCGGCCAGGCATGTTTTCATCATTACTGATTTTCAACATACAGCGCTTTGCTTTTACATATTAATCCTCCTGCCATGGATTCATCACAAATCTTATCAGGAACACTGATGTTTTATCCCAACTCATCAATTTTACAAAATAAAAATCCCGGTCAGCCTTATACTAACCGGGAAATAATGGTACGGTAAAAATTAATTCAGCTTGTCCGCCATAAACTCAACCAGCTTCTCATCACTCATTTTGTTAGAAGTAGATTCTTCTGTTTTAGTGTTTTTAAATTGAGGAGTGTCTGCCAGGTAATGTATAAACTGCTCCTGTACCTGGCCGGTGCCGGTTACATGTATATGGGTAGCATTCTGCAGGTAGGTTGAAATTTCTTTGAAAAATTTTAACTGCAAAGATTTTTCGTGATTGTTGCTGTTTTTTTCACTGGAGTTTGGGGAAGCTTTTTCCCCTTTTACAGATGCCAGTACTGAAATGGTTTCCATCCCTGGTGTCTCATTTCCCAATACAGTCGCTGTGGATGTATCTATCCAAACACCAAATTTTTTTTGATTACTCATGTTATTTGTTTTTATATCCTGAATTGTTCAACAACCATACCGTTAATAGCCTCTACAGCATTCCTACCGTTACAGGCCGTTCGTGTTTCCTACTGTCCCGGGTTTGCCCCGGCTATGGAATCACCACGAAAGTGAACCACGAGCAAAGAACTGTGGGCAAAACAAATATTCCCATTTTTAAGCAGATTATTTTTGTAGCTTGTTATCCTAAATCATCCGGTATGTGTTTGCAAAAATCAGTACGCTTCTTTCTTGTTTTACTGATCGCTTTGTTGCCATTTGCAACACCTGCCCAACAGTTAAATCAAGCCTACAATAAGGCGCTGGAAGATAAGATACGCCGGGTAGAAAATAGCCTGGGCGGGTGGGTACATATTCAGTACAGCTTAAACTACTGGAACATTCAGCAGCGAATGGCTTATTATGGCGTAAAAGGCGCCAGCATTGCAGTTATAGAAAATTATAAAATGGTATGGGCAAAAGGGTATGGCATGGCGGATGTGAAATCAAAAAAGCCGGTTACTCCACAAACACTCTTCCAGGCAGGATCTATCAGCAAATCGGTAAATGCGGTAGGGGTTTTAAAGCTGGTACAGGATGAAAAATTAGATTTGAACGAGGACATCAACCAGTACCTGCAAACATGGAATTTCCCCTACGATTCTTTGTCAAAAGGAAAGAAGATAACGCTGGCTCATTTACTCAGTCATTCGGCCGGGTTAACCGTACATGGATTCCCGGGTTATGCAAATGGCGATACTATCCCTTCGGTAACCGAAGTGCTGGACGGTATACCACCTGCCAATACAAAGGCGGTACGCTCCGCCTTTGAACCTGGTGTGCGCTTTAAATATTCCGGCGGCGGTACCACCATTTCTCAAATGATAGTACAGGATATTACCAATATGCCGTACGATGAATACATGTGGCAAAATGTGTTGCAACCCCTGGGTATGACAATGAGTTCGTACACCCAACCGCCCGCTCACGATCAGCAACAATGGTTGGCTACCGGTTACCGTGCCAATGGCAAAGAAGTAGATACCAGGTTTCATGTATATCCCGAACAGGCTGCTGCGGGGTTATGGACCAACCCAACCGATCTTTGTAAATATATTATTGAAACGCAGCTTTCCCTGAAGGGCCAGTCAAATAAAGTGCTTAATACCGCAATGACCCACCTGAGGTTAACACCTTATATTGACAGCAGTGTTGCCCTGGGTGTTTTTATTGACCGGAAAAAGGGTGAAAAATATTTTGGACACAATGGAGCGGATGAAGGATTCCTGAGTGCCTATACCGGTAGTTTTGAAAATGGTAACGGAGTAGTGGTAATGGTAAATTCTGACAATGGTAAGCTGTTAAATGAAGTGATTAACAGTGTGGCCATTGTGTATGGATGGAAAGGGTACTATGCTCCCGTTAATAAAAAACTGGTACCGGTAACGGCTGCACTGGCAGATAGTTATGCAGGAGATTATTTGCTGGAGGGAGATACATTAACGATCAGCCGAAAAGCCAATGCCCATTTTTTAACGGTCAACCGAAGCGAAGTTTTCCAGATTTATTTTTCTGCTCCCGCAGTTTTTTTTAGCAAAGACCTGCCACTTGAATTTACGTTTAAAAAAGACGCCGCCGGGAAAGTGACCGGTATTTATTTTAAGGAGGGAGATAAGGAAATGCGGGCTAAAAAATTATAGAGGTGCAGTTATTGCCCTGTGATTGCTGTACACGCCTGCCCTGGTTTAGCTTTTCCTGCTTTGTAATGCCTGCGCATCATTTTAATATAACTGATTCATATCTGATTATAAAGTATAGCGTTGACTTTTCAAACACGGCTGTTCTCCAGTAATTCGTTGCAACTTCTCCGATAGTTTTTTAGATGACGCTTTTATTTCAATTAAGTTTCCTTCATTCAAATTTTTGTTTATAATAAAGGTAATACTACGAAAAAGCTGTTGTGGTTTGTCTTTTGTTTAATGAGGCCGGCATTACTGTAGGGCAAATGAAGGGTATCTACCCAGGTAATCAGGTGAAGGTAAAACTGGCAATGTATGGTGTGGCAGGAACCGGGGGCAATAATTGCCATTTTTGGTAATGTTGTCGGTAACCCAAAAGCAACCTGCTGAACATATTTTAGCAGCTCAACTTTCCGGTTTTATTATTGCATCTCACCTGGCTGACATAATGCTCATCAGCAACAACAATGTATTCCAGCAACAGCTCAATTATCACCTGATTGGCATCAGGTATTTTTAAAAGGCCTGTTGTTTTTTTAACTGGAAACTATATATTTGCAACTCCATTGCAATAAAGTGAAATTAAAAAGAAATCATAAAACTATAATAACTGCGTTCCTGTTGGCATTGTATGCCTTTATGGCTACGCCGGTTTCTTATTGGCATCATCACAACAATAATTGCGATAAAACTGAAACAGAACAACATTCACAGGTTATAAAAAAATCTACGCTTGCCACAGATGCGAATTGTAAAATTTGCTCACATCATTATTCAATTGGTAATAACGATGCAATTACTATTTATATTTCTTCTGTAAGTTTCTTTACTTCCTACAATACTTTTTTCTTTATAAATACTATAACCAACCCCGGTTATAGTCAATCTAACAAGGGCCCACCTGCCATAGCCTAACACTTTTCAGTTGGTTTAATGCTTCATTGAATGAAGTATATATTTCTCTTACTCACTACAAAACATACTGTATGCCTGTATTACAAGCATTGCAGCTTGGTAAGCAATACAATGGTACTGCTGCACTAAGCAACCTCAACTTATCTATTGATAAAGGCGAAATATTTTGCCTCCTCGGCCAGAACGGTGCTGGTAAAACCACCACCATCAATTTATTCCTCGGCTTTACAAACGCCACATCTGGCGAAGCCAAAATAAATAATGTAACCGTACAACTAAATGATGTGGCCACTAAAAAGTTTGTGGCTTACATACCCGAAGTGGTGCAGCTCTATGGCAATTTAGATGGAATAGAAAATTTAGATTTTTTTAGCCGCCTGGCTGGTTTTAAATATAGCAAGGAACTGCTGACAGGTTTTTTATCCAAAGCTGGTTTACAAAGCGAAGCTCATCAAAAAAGATTATCAACTTACAGTAAAGGCATGCGCCAAAAAGTAGGTATTGCCATTGCACTTGCAAAAAATGCCGATGTGATTTTAATGGATGAACCTACCAGCGGTCTTGACCCTAAGGCCACCGCCGAGTTTACCAAAATATGTAAAGAATTAGCCGCCGATGGCAAAACGATTTTTATGGCTACGCACGATATTTTTAATGCCGTAAATGTGGGAACACGAATTGGCATTATGCGGCAGGGGGAATTGGTGCACACAGTTAACACAACTGATATTACGGCTAATGAATTACAGACATTGTATTTGGAAACTATTTAATTAACAACAAAAAGACAAAAATGAAACAACTATTTACGCTTTTAATTCTTTTGATATCTATCAATCTCTTAGCTCAAACTAAAAGTAGCATTAGTGGTACTATAATAGACGAAAACAACCAGGAACTTCAGGGAATTAATATACAAATTGAAAGTCTCAAAAAAAATACTACAACTGATGCTGGAGGGCAATTTGTGTTCTCAGATATTCCAGCTGATACCTATACCCTGTTGGTAACCAGCGTTGGTTTCATCAATAGAAAAGAAAATATTACGGTAGCGGGAACCGGGAGTAATAAAATTATTTTACAATTAAATGTAAAAGCCAACACACTTACAGCGGTAACTGTTAGTGCCCGACAAAACTACATCGCTAAAAACTCCTCAGCCATTACCCGAAATAATGTGGCGGTAAAAGATTTACCACAAAGTGTACAGGCAGTTACAAGGGAAGTTATGAACGAGCAGCAACTTTACCGGGTTGATGATGCCTTAAAAAACGTTGCCGGGGTAAACCTGGCTTCATCGTATGGCAGTTATAATTTCAGGGGTTTCATCACCAATGGAACTTCCTTTTTAACCAATGGCATGAAAGGCGCCGCAAACCCGGAAGGGATTACAGCCTCACTGGCAAATATTGAAAGAGTTGAAGTGCTTCGTGGCCCGTCTTCTATTCTGTATGGCGAAAATGCACCGGCTGGTAATATCAACTTTGTAACCAAGCAGCCCAAAAAACTAACCACCTTAAATGCCAGTATAAGTGGCGGATCATTTAATTTATTGCGAACACAGTTTGATATTACAGGTAGCCTTTCAAAAAACAAGTCGTTGTATTATGTAGCTGGTTATGGCTATGAAAGTGGTGGCCGTTTTACCAATAATTTTGATCATAAAAGTTTATCTGTTTTCGCCAATCTTCGCTGGGATATTAATGCTAATACATTTTGGCAGTTTAATAGTGTATATAACCGTGATAGAACAACCAGCAACTATTCTGCTGACCTGCCTTTTAAAGAAGGCGATCTGTTTTCTGTCCCGGCTAATTTTACAATTTTTAAAAATGATGCTGCTTACAAAGGCAATTCCTTTCAATTGCAATCGCAACTACAGCACAAGTTGAATAATAACTGGAACTTAAATTTATTATTGGGACTTTCACGAACCTCAGCCGACAGGAAAGTATATAGTTTTGGCGATTACGTTGACCCGGCAACAAATGAAATACCCCTTACAAAATCGGTAAGCACAATGGTGGTGCCAGATAAGATTATCAATGCTTATGCAAATGGTATTTTTTACTTAGGCAAAGTAAAAAATAATATTACCACAGGTATAGATTTCAATTTTAATAATGGCTCTTACCCCAAAGGTTTTCAAATATTTGACGCTGGCTTTTTGAATGTAGTAAATCCAGACTACAGCCCTTTTATACCTGCGCCCGGTCCTTTGGCTGCCGACTATTACTATTCATCTTACGAAGTATTTACCAGCAAAACTTTTGGTGTGTATGTGCAGGATTTTATCACTATTTCTCAAAAATTGAAAGCATTGGTTGGGCTGCGGTACAATATTTATCAAAATAAATACCGTGCTGATTCCGTAAGCTATAACAACTTTGAAACTTATGAGGAGAATCCGTTGGACACTAAGGCATTTATACCAAGGCTGGGCTTAGTCTTTCAGCCTACTGAAGGTATTTCAATTTATGCAGATTATAATAATGGATTTGTGCCACAGTATGCAAATAACAAAGCAAGTGGCGGGCCTTTCGATCCAGAAATTACGAACCAATTTGAAGTGGGTGTAAAAACAGATTTGGTAAAAGATAAATTGAATGCAACATTAGCATTTTATCATATTAATAAAAATAATGTACTTACCCGTGACCTGAATGACCCTAACGGCATATTGTTGACCACAATTGGGCAAGTACGCAGCAAAGGCGCAGAACTCACACTTACAGGCAATATCGTAAAAGGGTTAAATGCAATAGCAAATTATGCTTACAATGAAACCAAGATCACCAGGAGTAACGATCCCGATGAAATAGGTCTATTGTTTGACAATAATCCAAAGCACATTGCCAGCCTTTGGACTACCTATCAATTTAGCAATACTCCACTCAAAGGATTAAAATTAGGTGTAGGTTATCGCCATACCAGCGACAGATTTATCAGAGAAAAAAAAGTAGCCGCTACTAATACAATGGTTTTGCCAGCCTACAATATAACCGATGCAATGGTAAACTACTCAATAAAGAGATATACACTTGGTATAAATGCCAACAATGTTTTTGATGTTCGCTATGCACAGGGCAGTTATTGGAGCCGTAGCTTTTTTCCGGGTATGCCTAGGAATTACTTAGTAACGATTGGTTATTCTTTGAAGTAATTTTTAAATTAGATTTTATGCAAACAATCATCAAACTCACCCTTACCAATGCCTGGCGTAGCCGCCACTTGCAAATATTTGCCGGCATATTGCTGCTTGCATTTATAGTAAGTGCCATAAACAGTGTTTTGGTATTAAAAGCCAAAGAACAACAGTTTGAAACAGCAAGGCAGGAAGTGCGACAGGCCTGGCTAAACCAGGGACCACAAAATCCTCACAACGCCGGGCATTACGGGCATTATGTTTTTAAACCGGTGTATGCAGTGCAGGCATTGGACAATGGCATCGGGCAGTTTGCTGGTTCGGTATTGCGCCTGGAAGCCCATGCACAAAACGACCCAAAATTTAGCCCGGCAGAAAACCG